>NZ_JAXARY010000010.1:0-183672 GCF_033949435.1 Methylomonas defluvii
CACTCACAGGACTTTTCGAAACGTGTCGAAGAACTGGTATCAACTGTTTGCCATTAGTGAACAATTTATGATCTATACCAGCCATTGACAAAGACACCTCGAACGGCAGAAGTTGGCCGAAACTGTAAATTCACCTATCTCGATAGCTGACATTCAACGGCTTATTGTCGCGGAATTGCGGTGGGAGTGGGAGATCAAGGTGTCGGAATTGAACACTTCGATTTTTCTGGTTCCTGGTGAGTTCACCAAGAATCAGACGACATGTTTGCTGGTGCTAAACAGTGTGGCAAAAAATGTGGTCGATAGTCGGCGCGGTAAATCGAATACCCATGTGTTCGGTTTCCGTGGAAAGCCAGTGAGTAGGATGCATAATACCGCCTGGAAAAATGCGTGGAGAAGAGCTGGATTACCGATTGGCGATAGCGTGTTATCTGGCCCACACAATCTTCGGTATACCTTTGCAAGGCGTTTGCGTTTGGCTGACGTACCGCTGGAGACCCGAAAGGCGCTCATGCATCACATTGATGGCGACATCACGGTGCATTATTCACCTGCGGAGGTTGGAGAGCTTCTTGCTGCGGTTGAGAAATTGACCAAAGTAGAAGGGGTGACCATGTTGCGTTTGGCATCATGATTTACCCACTGGGTAATTTGGAAGATTGCAGGCACAAAAAAACCAGCTCTGATACTCTCAGTAACTGGTTGATTTGTATATCAATTCAGTGGTGGGTCGTGTGCGATTCGAACGCACGACCATCGCATTAAAAGTGCATCACCAACGAATTGAAACAACGTGAAACTGTAGTGTATTCCTTATATAGCGGTAGTTTCAAGTTGTTTCAATCTGAGTCGATTTTGTATCAGTTTGTTTGACCAGTGCGCCTAAATTTACGCCTTGCAGTGCTAGTGCGCTCGATAAAATCATATAGCCAAATTATTATCATGATTGTGCCTAACTTCTGAAAGCCACTCTGCAAAAATGGTAAACACAAAATTAAGACCTACGATCAAAACTGACGTGACGAAAAAAATTAAAGCAACCAGATCCGCGACATATTTCATAGGAGTTCCCCATTAATTTAATTTCCTTGAGTTCGATTATCCAGTTATCAGAGAATCATGCCGTGCAAGGCTTCGCAGTTTTGACCGCACCGACGCCGGTTAATTGCGGATATGTAGCGCAATTCACACTTCCTAAATTGCTAACAATAAACACCGAAAACCTGCCGGGTTATTAACGGAATTGCATCGCTCCATCGTATAAATTTGGTCGGCAAAATACATTACTTGGAGAGGGAATATGCACGAACACCGGCCAAGCAAAACAAACATTAAACCCGCGATAGATCGCTGTGGTCACGATTCATTTTTGACAGAATTTAAGCATGGCGAGCCGACCGGCAATTATATTTGTGCGGGATGTGGGCGTCATCTTTCGGAGATTTTGCAAACGTCAGATGCACAAATGTCATATCCCCCCGTTCATTCGTTGAAATAAACCAGCGGTCGCGGAACACCTAAATACCGATCGGTAACAGTTACCGACTGCTCGTGATCGGTTGCACTTGAAAAGATAGACGAATCGCTAAGAACGAACTTCGGAAACCGCAACACTAATGCCATTTTCCCCTCGATATACTTACCTTGCGTTCAATGGCGATTGATCGCAGCCGGCCCGTTCTCCCAAATGATCAGGCCGGCATCTTGTCAGTTCATGAGATTGCAAGGATGCACCAGCCGGCAAGCCTTATACGGGGGCTTTGCCGGCTTTTTTATGGCTGATACCCACCACCGCTACCCCTTTTGTCCCTTGGCCTTGGCCAACTGCGCCAGGAAGTAGGTATCGTAATTCCAGCCTGGTCGAGGCGGCGGCGGTGTGCGTGGCTTTGGCATGGTCATCATTGTGATATTTCGAGTTTTAAAGCTGATAGTTTATGCCTCGGATTGGGTGTTGCTGTGGCAATGTTCCTGCCGTGATCAAACCACCGGTTTCAGGTTCAAATCCTCAAGGTAAATCTGCACACAACCCAATCTACGGGCAAAAGTAAATATCTAAAGCCTGGCCTCCCGTCCCACTGAAACCCTTTATCGAATCGCCCAAGCCAAAGTGAATGAGTTCTGGTTAAAGATGGTCCCGAACTTCAAATGCGTGCGGCGTTTTTTATCTGCCTAAGTTATAAATGATGTCGCTAATAACACCAGTCGCAAGATTTAGCATCAAAATGTCAGACGCGGATTGCACATAGCCATAACCAGCAGGAGGCTGTCCAAGTCGGTACAAAAGTTCAGGTGGCAGGTAGTTATAGGATGCACTCTGAGGGAATCGTTGGCCAATACTCCATTTTTTTGCTTGGCCAGGCGGCATACAGCCATTACGTTTTTTAGCCAAGCCTGGTGGACAATGGCCTGAGCGTTCTTGCTCATAATAGTAGTTACGAATTTGAACTCGGTGTTGATCGTTAAATAAAAACTGTCGGACCGTTTCGTATGAGTTGGGAGCAGGATTGTCATAACGACTTTCACCTTCGATGCGGTAGTTATGGCCGCCATCATCGTGATCACGTTGTTCGTAATCATGGCGTTTTTCTTTGTGCGATTTGTGCTGTTTGTCCTCATGGCTTTTCCAGTCGGGCTTTTCAGCCCAGACGTTGCCTGCAAAAATGCTGGTAACGGCGATGATGAGTAGGCTTTTTTTCTTGGTAAACATGACGTGCTCCCTTGGGTTAGGTACGTGCAAGTACAGTCTAGCACTGGCAAGAAACACGGCAAACGGGAATTGGTTTCGGAGTACGTCAGAGTAAAAGTTAACTATCACTTCTTGCTCTCGTCTGATGGAGTCGGCAATACCAAGCCTAAATCAGATGAACGCAAATTTGCTGGCGTCTACATGATGTCGGCATTACCGACGCCATCAAAACGACGTGGGTGGGGATGGTCATAATGACCATGCGCAGTTTTCAACAGAAACCTAGCAAATTAGCGGGCGGGCGAGGTGCGGGAGAATTTCCCTTTACCTATCAAGGCCTTGTTTTGACTCAATACCTGGAATTCCGGTTATTGGCCTGGTAATTGTATCAATGCGGGATGATACAAAACAGCTCAAGGCCAGTAAATTCGCGGAACGAGCGGCGTTTCCTATTTTAATTCCTGGAATTCCAGGTAATAGAATCCGAAGCTGGTCCTGATTTTGGACCAGTCTTTAAAGGAGGTTATGGCAAGCCAATCATGCTGATAAACGCCACCGCTCAGGCTTTACATGGTAACTGTTTGTTTTGTGCGGACAAGTCAAAGCAGGAATTCCAGCTTTGCAGTAAATTAGCGGGCTGGCGCACCGTTCAGGGCAATCCTGAGCGGTCGGAATTTAAACCGGGAATTCCCGGTATTAGCCCTGTAACTGTTTGGCTGGACCTGCCGTCAAGTCGATATTGCTGCGAACGTATGCCAGCGCCTCTTGAAGCTGTTTGAACTGATCGGAAAAGCCTTTCCACCTTGTCTGGGTGCGTCCGCTGCATGAGCGTCTTTAGGCTCTTAATTACCTGCTCTTTCTGGTCGTCGTTCATGGGCTTCTCAACCAGTCCACCAAAGAACAGAACGCCATGCGCACGATGAGCAACCAACAAGCTGCATTAACTTCGTTTATCAGCTTGTTTCGTTCTGCCTCGCCGGCAAGCTGCCAACCAATAAAACAAATACGGGGGACAAAACGGAGGACTTTAGAAACAAAAAACTATAGCATTTTGGTCGGTGACAGCTACGCGGCAACCGCCACACTATCCAAGGGCAAATACTCATTACCTGCAAACAGCTCAAAACCAGCAGGTAGTGTGAATGCGGCACGGCAAAGCAATCTGAATTGAATAGGCGCATCGAGATTCAACCGCTCAACAGTTAATTGCACATCAACCTGATCAAGCACTCGTCGCAAATCTTGATTCAAATAGCGCGGACAATACCCTACTTTTAGCGGTTCATCAGTTTCCAGGCGTAGGGCAAAACGATCTTTTGTATTATCGTCTTCTGGCTTCAAAGAAAGCCTATCCCCAATTTGAAGTCTATTAACTTGCAGCAAATTCGCTTGATCAAGATAGCGCAAGCCGTGACTTAAAAAGAATAGCTCGATTTGACCATTAGCATTTGGTTCAGGATGAGGATAAACGCACAACTCATCGGTGCCGCGTCTGCCGCCGGAACGAGCAAGTAACTGCATCGGGTCATTTTGCTGAGTTGGATCAAGCGCCAGCCAGCGCACATAATCCGGGTATTCGGGTCGTGAACGACTTAACACCCGATTTGAAAACAAAGGGAACAATTCGCGGGACACATAACGCTGATACAAGCTATGCATTCTGCCAAGATATTTAAAGCGTGGCGAAGTCAATGCTCCCTGAGTGTAGACAAAACAATAGGTGTCGTTTTGTTTATATAGTTTCCCCACGGTATGCCATAGCCGTGTTTCGGGGTCTTGCCAAGCGATATAGAGCGATTTCATGACGTTTATTCCTTTAAAATCCGTTGCTTGTTTAATTCTAAAAGGGCTACGGCAAATTCAATTGCAGCTTCGCTTATTTCCGAAGAAGGTATTTTTTCAAATATAGCCAAACATTGCTGCTTCGATATATCACCTAACATTTCTCGCCAGCAACTAGCGGCATTAGGGCTCCTCTCAGCAGCCATTTCAAACACTCGGACTGTCGATAATGGTTTCTGTTCAGTCTTGTTCAAATAAATTGCTGAACGGGCCTTTTCAACATAAGCGCTAATATGGCGCCTTGGATCACGAGATTTTAATCGATCTTTGCGCACCTGATCAGTCTCGTTTTGCCCCATAGATGCGGCATGATCATAAGTTGGGGCTAAAAATATCGCATCATTATAAGCAATTTCCCCCCAATTTTCATGGTGTCGATCTTGATTGGCTATCCAGGCATCCAATAACAAATAACCCACAAAAACATCAAAAGCATTCTTGATGCCATCTCCCGGCGATACCCAATATAAAGGCAACAAAATCTCAGAACTGTTCAACAAGGCATGGATTCTCCCAAAGGTATGGTCACTTACCTGGTAACGCTGGTGAGTAGGATAATTGATGTGAATCTCGGAAAGCAGCTCATTGCCCATTATTAAGCGGCCGTCCTTCGGCACAATAGTTTCACTCACAATACACTTATGGTGTTTCCATAATGCAAATTCATAATGCGCATGAGGCAAACCCAGCAAAGAACACAGCTCGCAAGCCACTTTTTCTGCCCAGTTTTCACCGGTATTGGCGCGGCCAATCTTCAGCAAATATCGCTTTGCATCAATATGCAGCCAGTATTTTGTTTTGGTTCCTAGCTGTTCAGGCAATTCCGGAGCATCATCAGCAATAGGAATGATTGGGTAAAAAGGCACGGTCATTTTCTGCGTGTCACGCTTATCAACGCTCCATCTCTATTGCGTGTTATAGGCAGCTTGAGTTATCCGTGAAATATTGATTATCAAAACGACCTTTCTTGATGCTTTAGATTTTACGCAAGAACTAAAGCACAAGCCACTATTCCAGTTCGCAGTAATCTCATCCCGTATCGCCGATGTATTCCTCCCCGATATTTCTGACTCAACCGAGACTAGCCAAATTTGCAGCTTGATATCAACAACTGCAAGGTCACAGGCGACATGTAGCATCTGTCTTATATCCGCCGGCTTCGATCTGCTGTGCCTTGGCTTGGATGTTGGGCCTCGGCATGGCCGTAACTGGCCGATCTGGATCAGCCCTGCCCCCGACAGTTCGACCAAGCAACAGGGCTTTTGTCGGTTTAGTCGGTAGTTGTAGAGGCCTGCAATCAGCCGTCAGTTGAAATTTCTCGGTTCTCTCCCAATAATAGCGAGTATCGAGGGATTGGCCCTCGCCGCTCAGAAAAGGAATAAAAATGGTCAAGGGTAAAGAAGAATTCGCCGTCGGTACTATCGTCAAGCTGAAGTCGGGTGGGCCAGACATGACGGTGCAAACATCGGCTAAAGATGGCTATCTGTACGCGCAGTGGTTCGCGGGCAAGAAATTGGAGCAGGGCCGCTTTCCGGTCAATTCGTTGGAAGAGGTTCCGTCCGCGCCGAAGGCCGAAGGATGACACCCGACACAGTGGCGGCGTGGATGCTCGCACAGGTCGAGCACGAAGGCTGCATTTACCAAGATGACGTGGTGGACTACATTGTAAAAGCCAAGCGTGAAGATTTGCTGACTGAGAATGCGGATGGCAACCAGGTTGTCGGCAAAGCGGTTCTAACTGCTTTCCTCAAGCGGACCGAAACCACGGTCGTTTGGGTGAAGCCTGAGCGGTATTGGCGTTGGCGTGTTGCAGAAGATGAACTAGGTCGAGAAGCGCGTGGCTAAGAGCTTGCCTGGGCGTGGGGAAAACTTCAGTTGCAGTTAATTCCGGTTCAAAATTGCGCTGATTGTGGGTTTTTGATTGCTGGTTGCTACAGGTAGTGGTGACGTATGGTTTTATCGTGCAACCGCTCGATACTTGCCTATCAAATGCTCAACAGATATTAAGCATCTGCTGAACCTTTAACAGACACAAAAAAAGCCGGGGGTTTCCCGGCTGCTGGTCTAGTGGATTGTTTGATCTGATTGGAGGCTATCAAGAAATGTTCTTGCGCTGGTACAGTAAAGCACCGCTGCGACATGCAGCAATATAGGGCTGTAGCGATCATGGTTTTCCTTCGAATCGAACTCGAACCTGTAATCATCACCATCGAATGCAATGTTTTTCAATCCGATTGTTTTTAAATCGTAGTCAACGACATCCAGTGCGAAGCGGTCATCTGCCTCATTCTTCAAGTCCTGCAAAAAGCTATTAAATATCGCGAAAAGAATGTCAAGATCGAGTTCCTTTAGGTTTATTAAACATTTATAGGTAATCAGAATATCTGATCTCATTTTGGCTTTTGCGCTTGGTGCGTAATGACTGTCGACAATATGGTCTAAAGTTTTACCAACAATGTCATCTTCAGCTTGCTGTATTTTCGTAATTTTCATGTTTATTTCACCTAAAAGAATAACTGATACCGGGCATTGTTGCCGCTCGACTGCATTTTACAAAATACTCTGTTGCCTTACGTTCCCACCATCCAAGTACTCCGCTTGCGCGCTCGGCAGATTGCATAATCACATCTATCACGGTCTCGCCGGCACAGATGGGTTTTACAAAATTCGCGGCGCTCATATTGCTAACCTCTTACGACCGCGTTTCTTTTCAGCTTTTGTGGTTTCATCAGTCAAGTTGTATTCTTCGAGAAGCCATTTTTCAATTACAGCAACAGGCCACACATGCTTAGGAACTTTGCTCGAAGGCGGTGGAACCTTGCCGTCTTTAATCATTTGGTCAAGAGTTCTCAAGCTGATCGAAATTGCATTTGCAAACTCTTGTCGATCCAGTGCTAATTTATTGTTCATGGCGCACCACCATCGCTTTTAGCGGGATTGGTAGTGTCGCCCAAGGCCTCTTTGATTTCTCTAAGTTCGCGTTCCACCGCCCACAGTGAATAAATAACAGTGTCAGTATACGCTGGGGAATAACAGGATTCGGCCAGCAATAAAATCACGGCGTGGGCGCGTTGCGCGGACTCAAAAAGAGTATCTAGCCTTGGTAGGGTTGCTGTGATTGCGTTCATGCTGCACCGCCTTCGACAGTTTCTTGCTGCTTGTCGGTGACCGAGTCGTCTTTGCCCCAGATGGATTCAGCAAGTAGGCGCTCAGCAGAATCGATCTCGCCCTGAACGCTAAATAATGCGTTTACGACGTTTTGATCCTCAATAAGGCATGCGCAGTTATCCAGAATAATCGTCAAGACTGCATTCGCACGTTGAATAGTGTTGTAGCAGTCGTGTTTATTGAAAAGCGCGGTTTCTTGGGCGGTTTCGCCCTGGTTGGGTTGGGTGGTCATAGCGGTACTCCTAGAAAATATGAATAACCGCCGCCGAGCTTCTCACGGCATAGGCGACGGGATTGAGTGGGGTGAGAATACCGTATCTAGGCACGGCCAGCCTTTCGGCTGCCCAAACAATCCCGCCATAAAAGAGGCACAGCAAAGCCGTGCAAAAATGACGCGCATAAAAAAGCCACTAATGGCAGTGGCGTATTTTACGCCTAGATAAACAGGTTCTCACGCCCGGCGCCGAATGTGTCGGCACGGTTAAAGCTTAGGCTTGGTGCTGTGGTGGTGTCAAGGAAATTTTTTTGACCCAATAAGGGAATGAGGGTATTGCCTAGAGGCTTTCGGTAGGTAATGATATAGCTGCTCTATTTACTTTTATTCCTATTTTTTCAATCACAAGAGATAAATCAAATGACGGATACAAAAGATTCAGAAACTCAGGATCTATTAACGAGCTTAACTCTTTCGAGATTACATGAGTTATCAAAGCAAATGACACTAGACACAACAAATCCGTTTGAATTTAAAGAGACTCTAAAAATTGTAACTAAAGCCTTGGTATTGGCTTTAGACCGTAACGAAATTACATTTAGTAATGACGAAACGGCCCATTACTTTTATTCTCTTCTGACTATCCTAATAGATCATTCAATCGATGGTAGGCTTAAAGATATGTTCCAAAACGCTACGATTAATTGATTTATTTCGATTAATAGATATTTCTTTGGTTGAGTTTATTTTCTGACGTAATGGTCTTTGATTGGTCAGTTATCCCCAACTCCTGTGGACAACCCTGTGACAAAGCCGTGACAACTCAACCTAAGTAGTCGCCAGGCAACAAGGAAGGTCAAATTGACTGAAATTTGGTCAGCACTCAGTAGCGAGATATTGCGAACACCACGCACGGTTGACGAGGCTGTTGACCGGCTTTTGCTCATCATGAACGACACCGAGCGCCGGGCACTTGCCAGCGCAGAGGAAGACGAACTGGTCGAGTTCCACTTTTGCCTTGGTGTAGCGATCCGGTATGCGTTTGGGCTACACAAACCCGAAAGCGAATTGGCGGCGGCCTGCGGTACCGGCATTCATCCGGACGATGCAAGTGGCGTCATTATCCGGGCGCTTTGGGAACGGCTTCAGGATGGCAAAGGTAAATAGCCAGACTGTTGCCCCTAAGTTGGCTCGCTTGCGGTCGGAGGCCGAGAGGATGCGGAAGCACCCCGGAATCTACCCAATGGAGCGTTGGCTAAGGCTGCCACTCGCATTGAGCAAGGCCGGGCAATTTGACGAAGCTATCAATGAATTTCACCGGCTTCTTGATGAAGTTGACTGGCGTTTAAATATCGAAGTCCCTAGGCAGAGGCCTGGCGGCGATCCTCCGCGCTCGGTGTTTCTGGAAAAATTCGGGCATCTCAGTCGGTTTCAGATTTACGAACAAATGAGCTTGGCCTGTAAAAGGCAAAATCTGCTTGAGCCAGCAGCGCGTTACATCTTGTTGGCCGATCAACACTATCAGGCGTTTTTGGATCGGTCGGTGGTGTCTTGCGCTCACAGGTCGACACACGAGCGCCATGCTTCCTCGGATATTTAGCTTTCAGGATAATGACGCAAAACAGAGGTTAAAGCCCGTAGCCCGCCAGATTCCTGAACACTCCCCACTGGGAGAAATTAAAAATCGACAAAGCCTGGGCAGGTTTACCACATTGAAGGATAGCCCCCATTTATTGAATCAAGCGACCAGTGCAAGCCTTGGGTGGTTGGCCCGGTACTGAGAAACGAAATCATCCATCAGCTTCTTCCTGTCAGCCTGCTTTGGGTACCGCGTCATTAACAGCATGTTGCGCTTCCGGATCGCCGCCAGTAGCCGCGTGTCGTAAACATCCAAATCAGCTTCACTGATTGCTGCCCACTTGCCGGTCAACGCCCTGTTACAGAACATGTGCTCTCCGATGCAATGCCCTTTGGTGGTTTTCTTGCCGGCGGATTCCCGAACGAATTGCAGCATGTCGGTCATTTCTGATCCGGTACTGCGTTTTGCAGCCAGTTCAGACTTTCGGCCTGGTTCTGAAAGAATTCGACGCATACGCTTAAACTCGCGAACCAACTCCAGTTTGAATTTCCGGACTACCTCGTTACTCCTCATGTGTGTTAAGAGCAGCATGGCAGCGTAGTCGTCGAGCACCGCGATTTCTTGATCCTGGACACCTCCATTAGTCTGAAAGGATCGGATTTCAAATCCGACCCTTCCGACGTCTTCCAGGTCGGATTTGAATTTTCTAGCAAGCTTGATTGTACTCTCGTGTTTTACTTTGCACTGTTCAGCAATAATCAAGGTGGTAGTTGTCAATTTCTGTCCATGAACTTCGACCAGCTTCAATTTTGCATCGGTGCTCATGCTGCCTCCACGTCGATAGCTAAGTCGAAACTTTCAAGCAGAGCCAGAATGTCCGATTTTCGCCAGGCAGTTGTCCGCTTACCAAGCTTGATCGGTTGCGGGTATTCGCCCGATGCTACGCGGGCCAGGAACGTTGATCGACCAATCGGCAGCAATGGATCAATGCCGCGCTTTTCGTCGCCTGTGATATGCCAGACGCGCAAATAGCCTAACGCTACTGCCGCCATTCTGTGTGGGCTTGGTTTGCTTGCCATCGTGACCTCCTAAATAGGTCTAGTGAACGATGGTGATATGTTGATGGATGATTTCGGGCCTATTTGCGCCGTTTTCCGAATTTGAAATAGGGCCACACGAACCACTGCGCATTGACCGTCGCAGCGCTATCGGCTACTTTTGGGCTGACTTTTACTGTTGGAGGAAATGGGTATGTGTAAGGGAATGATGTTTTTGGTTTTCGTTTTGGCGGCTTTTCCGGTTGTTGTATTAGCGGATGATGTTAATTTATCTGATCAGTACAAAAAATGCGTGGCTGATTCTGGTGGCGTCACCAACGAATTACTCGGTTGCATTTCAACGGAAACCGAAATTCAAGATGCACGACTGAATAAAGCCTACAAGTCAGCAATGACCGGAATCGAAAAGCAGAGAGTTAAAGCGCTACAAGAAGCCCAAAGAGCATGGTTGAAATATCGGGACGCAAATTGCGGATTTTATGCAGATCCAGACGGCGGCACATCGGCGGCTATCAATTCTAACGAATGTATTGTTTCTGAAACAGGGAATAGAGCAAAAGAGCTTGAAATTATTGCGGGAAGCAGACCATGATCAGAAAAATTATATTTTACCCGATTCTATTTTTATCAGCATGCGCAACTATTGATGATTCTGTTTATTCACCATTCTATTTTGGGCCAGACAATATTTCAATCGGAGACGCCAGATTAAAGGTAAGGCAATTCGTAAGAGAAAATCCAAATAATTTTTCAGTATCAAGAATGGCTTGCGATTCTTTGGGTATTTATGCTCAGAATTCTAAGCCTATCAATTATCCTTTGAGTACGTGTGAAAAAGAGGCTCAAGAATATTACGCCGAAATTAGGTCTGAAATTAAAGCAAAGTCCTATTCGGCAAACAAAGATAATTTAGCGCGTCAGCAAGAAAGAATTGATGAGGAAATACGCCAAATAGCGGCAAAAAAAACAGCGGAAGAAGAGGATAAAAAGCGAAAGAAAGATGAGTTAAAAATATTACTAAAAACAGGAAAAAAGCAACCAGAATCAGTCGAGGAAGCATCAATTTTTTATGATGCAAAGCAAGGAGAAGCATTAGCAAACTCGCCAAAAATAAAACCTGATAACCAATTTTATTCAATGGTTGGAATGATTAATCGTATGGATGGCGACAATATTTTTGTTGCGCAGCTACTAACTAGCAGAAGTTATTTTAAGGTTCGCATACCTGAAAAATTAAAAGATGAATTCGAGAAAACAGCAAAAGTAAATGGATGGTTTGGCATTGTTGGGAAATACACCGAAAACAGCGAAGTGCTATTGGTGCTACTTCAATCGGTGCCTGTTCCTATTTTTGATGCAGTTTATTTTCAATCTTTAAATTGAAATTGGAGAAAAAAGGGCAATACAAAACTAAGTCGTTCGCCTATCGTTTTCCGGTGGGTTAATAGGTCATTAACCGCTAATAACGTCCAATAAATAGCAAAAAGCCGCGACGGTGTGCGGCCTTCAAAAATGTCACCAGCAATGACTTAACGCCACTCGCCCGTTACCGGGTCTTGGATGAATAAATTAAGGACAAATGGCTCGTCTCGCTCAAAGCGACCGGATTCAACGTAATCGAAGGCCATATCAACGGTATAGTCGCCTTCCCAGCTTTCAATCCATTGGCATTCCAGGTCGGCTGAGCCTTCGGGTGGTAGTACCAAAAAACGATCTGTCGCATTCGCATGCCAAGCCAGCCAGTAACCGTTGCTGGTTTTAGCGTAAGTAGCGGTACCAAGCCACCTTGATAGCTCCTTGTCACCGTTTGCCATCTGCATCGCGATACGTGGGCGGTAGCCCTTGAATAACATTGCCATGACGTCAAACACCGCGTAATGATTGAGTTGATAAAAGGCCAGGATTGTTAGCGAGTGGTCAAGAGCCGCTCGAACCTGCTTAACCAGATTGAGAAACCAGCTAACCCGCTACCGTGGTCAAGAGCCACGGACGAATTAGCCGGTAAACTTCTTTTTTGGGATGCTGCGCTATCATATCTCGCTGATACTGGCATACAGCCTGCCTTGCAATCCGATCACCATAAAGCCAGTGATGAAAGAACGAGCGCCGATCAGAACTTCAATTTACCATAATCCAGAGACATATCAACACAAAGGGAGCCCTGGATTGGTCGATTGCTGGTTTCTTCTTTATGCATTCCGGCTGTAAAAAGCGGCTCAGTCAACAATCTCCTGGCTATCGCCCTGTTACAGCCTTAATGCGTCGTGGGTGCGACGGTGGTGTGAGCTGTATCTTGACTGTTGTATTCATTGGGGCCTATTCTTACGATGCCTTGATGCCAAGAATGGTTGTCTTGGGAACGTCAAGGCGTTAATAAGGCTCATCCTCGCCGAGCAGTCCACGCTCAACCAGGACTTTCCGCTGTCTCTCCCTCGCCATAGCCATTCGATCAACGAAATCGGTTTTTAGTCGCTCAATCAATTCTTTGTCCATTTTGCCGATCACCCTACCGACATCTCCATTCAAAAATCCTCACTCCACATCCGAAAACATATCCTCAGCCTCGGCTATCGCTTTAGCCACCGCTGAATTAACGCCGCTGCCGGCGTTATCCGACACCATATAAATCGCATCTTCCAGCCACGCGAACGACTTGGCATCAAATATGTCGGGCGACTTGATGCCGTTCTTACGCATGACCTCTTTCTTTTCCATCACGTACCGCAGTCCGCCCGCCTCGGCGAAGTGGTAAGGCAACCGCGCCCCCTGTAGCAGTATCTTTTCCTTCATCTTGCGGTCGATGTTCATTCGAAACGACACCCGGCCCGACTTGATGCCGTCACGCATCCGCACCATAGCGCATGCCCGCTGGTTGTAGAATCGGTCCTGGTATTCTTTCTTGAAACATGGCTTGCCCCAATTCACCTTGACGACCGGAACCCCCATGGCCTCGATCAGTTTGTTCACCGTCGCGCCAACGCCGCCGTTATCGACCATCAGCGTGGCGTTTGATAGCTTGCCAACCAGATTAGCCAGATCCCCGGCGAAAATGATTTCGTTTTTGCTATTGGTGCAGTACGGGATTTCGATGTACTCGACTCGCCGCGCATCCGGGCCAAAGTCACCATAGCCAATCACTTTGGCAATAATGGCGACCGATTCGTCGCGGTATTCGCCCAAGCCAACGTCCGACAGCACCAACAAACCATACGGTTCGTCATCGCGGATAATTTGCCCGCGCTCGAACGCTCTTTCCAGTTCGACCCGGGTAAGCAGGTTGCTGCCGGAATCCTCAGCGAACAGACCGAGAACCCGGATTCGGTACTCAATGGATTCGCGCCCACCCGTTTCGTCGTCACGATCCTTGAGCCACTGCATAGTGACAAATGGCGACCGCTCGGAACTAAAGCGCAACGAAATCCACGAACCGCCATTGTCGCGCGATAGGTTGTGGTGCGATTCATAAAATCTGCCGGCGTTGCGCACTCCTTGAGATGCCATCAATGTGCGGTTGCCCGGCTGGGTTTGGGTGCCGTCAATTACATCGAAATGCTCATCCGATACACCAGCTGCCTCATCGATGATGATCAGCTGCCAATATCGATGCTTACCCGCAACGCCGATTGACTGCCCTTGCTGCATAGCAACCTGGGTGATAAACCACTGGTCTTCAAAGCCTTTGACCGCTACTCGGGTTTTGGTAATCTCGTAGTAGTCGTTTATCCAGCCATACGGCCCGTTGGCGATGGCGAGATAAACGTCGTTCATCTCTTTCCAAACACCGTCGGCAACCTGATTTATCCTTGGGGCCCCAATGTAGGTGTTCGAACCGATTTCGACCTTGCCTTCATACACCGCGACCGGGTGGCACAGAAGATGCCATAAGGCTATCCGTCCGAATGCTGCCGTCTTGCCGGTTGACGTGCCGGACACCACCGACACCTTGGCATTGGGCGGGGAAATAGCGAAAAGCAGGTCTTCCTGGTCGAACGATGGCGACATGCCGCACACGCTGACCGCAAAACGTAGCGGGTCAGCGTGGAAGCGTTCAACGAATTCGAGGTACCTGGGATCTTGGAAAATCGAAGCCTTCGCCATAAGCCTGATTACTCTGCTTCGGGCCTTGCCTCACGTTCAGCCAACACCGCTTTTTGGCGTTCATGTGCGGCTGCCATTTTGGTGACGAATTGGGTTTCGATCATATCCAGTGTTTCTTTGTCCAGCTTCAGTGAACCGTTGACCTCAACCTTATCGCGCCACTTATCGGGCTGACGGTTTTTCAGCCAGAATATCGCCGCTGTTGTATCTGGCGGGTGATGCTTGGTTACATCGGTCAAGATGACCTGACCATCTGCAATGTTGACCTTGGTTTCCGGGTGGCTGTAGCCGGTCGCGCGATGAAACAACGAATTGGCGACTTGAGCGTCTGCCAGCGTTTTACCGCGCTTAAGGGAATCGGCAAACTCCGGGGCCTGCTTTTTCCAGGTGTTGATCGTCTTCTCGCTCACACCGAAGAATCCGGCCAACTGCGCATCGGTGGCGCCCAGCAGGCAGTAGTTGTAAGCCTGGTCAATGAACTCCGGTTTTAATGCGGTAGGTCGGCCAACTGTAGGTTTTTTGGTATTTGGCATAGGGGCTGGCCTTTATGGGATGAAGAAATTACGTTTTGTATTGGGTTGATGCATGATACCCCGCCAATTTCCGCCCAATTGCCGCGACTTCCGAACTCGCTTCATCGACCACTCTGAGCAGTTTGGCGCCTAGTTTCAGCTCATCGAATTCTGGATTGATTTCGCGGAAGCGGTTGACGATCTTCTTGATTTCCCCGAATCGATTGAAGGCAACCTCTGCCGCCTGTTCGACCACCGACAACTGATCAAACAGATTCCGGATAGCGTTGTTCTCGTCGGCGGTGACCTCTTCAAGTG
The DNA here is from genome assembly GCF_033949435.1 of Methylomonas defluvii. Lineage (NCBI taxonomy): Bacteria > Pseudomonadati > Pseudomonadota > Gammaproteobacteria > Methylococcales > Methylococcaceae > Methylomonas > Methylomonas defluvii. The sequence continues at coordinate 15,476 of NZ_JAXARY010000010.1, forward strand.
CCCGTTTAATCTGCTGCTCTTGGGCGGTGACCGGATTTCGGTCCCAAAAGTCCGACAGACCGTAAAGGAAGTCAGTGGATACTTGGTACACGATTGAGGCTTTGTAGATTAAAAAAACTGGGATGGTTTCCGGGTCGCTGGCATGTTCTATCTTGCTGAGCTTGGACGAATTGGCGTATCCAAGCAACTCGGCTGCTTCCAGACCGCTCAGTCCGCACATTTCGCGCGCAATTGTCATGCGCTGACCGAATGTTTTAACGATTTTTTGCTTTTCTTCTGTGTCGATGATTACCGGCTGCATGTTTTCCCCGCGTCTTGGAAGTTGGGAAATTTAAGCACGTTGAAAAGTTGATTTTGATTGAGGTTTCCGAGTTGATATACGCTAGGTTTATTTGCAGCTGACGCAGACCAGCTCACGCCAGTCGGTGGTGTAGCGCTGAGACATTTTCTCTGCTTTAGGTTTCCAGGTTTGATCGATACGAGCCGTGGCGATAGCAATGCCCTTAGGGAAACGTTGGTTGATGTGATCTACCGTTTTCATCAAGGCGCGGTTTTCTGCCGGTAAACCAGAGTTGGTAAAGTCGAATAGCTCAGTTTGTCCCGGTGCGGTTTCCGACTGAATATGACTGAGTTGTACGCCGCATTTGTAATACCCGTAACCAGTTTGGTAAATGGCACGGAGTAAGCGATCCACAACAGCCAGAATCACCCGAGTATCTTGGCTGTGTTGATCCAGCCTAGCACTGGCGCTGCGCTGGTATTGCGGTTCGCGTTCGGCAAAACCATTGGTCCGAATGAAGATTGTCACGCTGCCGGCTACCGACTGTTGTTGCCTGAGTTTCTCGGTGGCTCGACTGGTGAACTCGGCCAGCGCAGCAGATAACTCGTGGTAGTGGGTTAAGCGTCGGCTGAAACTGCGGGAACAGACAATTTGCTGTTTATTCGGGGCAATTTCTTCCAGGTCCAAGCAGGCAATACCGTTCAATTCCATCACCGTCCGAGCTACAACGATACTGAATTGCTGCTGGATTTTCTCCGGCGGTTGGCAGGCCAACTCCCAGACGGTCTTAATTCCGAGTTGATCCAGTTTGCGCGAGATTTGCGGGCCAATACCCCAAACCTCGTTGACCGGGACGAGACGCATCAGCTTTTCCCGGCGTAGCGGGTCCGACAGATCTAATACGCCGTTGGTTTGTTTCCACTTCTTCGCGGCAAAGTTTGCCAGTTTAGCCAAGGTCTTGGTGGGCCCCATACCGACACAGACCGGAATACCCGTCGTGCGGAACACCGCTTGCTTGATGCGTTTGGCATAAGCTATTGGGTCGGTTTGACACCGGTAGACGCCGGTTAAATCTAAAAAAGCTTCATCAATCGAATACACCTCCATGGATGGGGTAAAGGACTCAAGGGTCGCCATTACCCTGGCAGACATGTCGGCGTAGTACGAATAATTCGATGAGAAAAGTTGGATGTTGTGCTGCTCAACCAGATGCCGGACTTGAAACAGCGGTACACCCATTTTAATAGTCCTCAACGCTTTCACTTCGGCACTTCTGGCCACCACACAGCCATCGTTATTACTCAAGACGACTACCGGCTTGCCGTTCAGATCGGGTCGGAATACCCGCTCACAACTAACGTAAAAATTGTTGGCGTCCACCAAGGCGATGCGAGCCTGTTCCTGCATAATTAAACAGCATGAATAACATTGGTCACGACGCCCCACACCACCAGATCCAAATCATCAGTGAGAACAATGTCAGGATAATCCGGGTTTTCTGCTTTTAGTGTCCACTGTTCGTTTTCACACGTAAGGCGCTTAACCGTCAGTTCGCCGTTGAGTGCACAAATCACTACCTTACCCGCGACCGGCTCCAGGGATCTGTCGACGACTAAGATGTCGTTGGGGTGAATGCCGGCCCCAAGCATCGATTCACCTTGTGCCCTAACAAAGTACGTCGCGGCAGGTTTTTGGATCAGCAATTCATTTAAGTCCAGGTTTTTTTCGATGTGGTCGGCTGCTGGCGAAGGGAAACCCGCAGAGACTTTGCCAGCGAACAACGGTAGGCGAAGTCGTTGTAGCCATTGAGACGGCTTGGACACGGCGAGTCGATCTGCCAAAATCACTACATCATCGACGACATTACGTTTAAAAGGCATTACAGGCATGGCATGACAATTAGTCTGATGAACGGGTGGCATAGCCTACCATCGAAAAGGCCATTGTTCTATATTTGTTCTTAGTGACGGTATTGTGCAACTCCTGGACATTCGGGTTTAATGCATCCCAGTAATCAGCGTGAGGCAAGGGTATGTGTGGCCGCTACAGTTTGACGACAACGCCGGACATCATCATTGAGCATTTTCAGTTGCTGCGCCAGGTGAAGTTTCAGCCCAGTTACAACATTCCGCCCGGCCAAAAAATTCTCGCAATCGTTGAATTGGAAGACCGGTCGCGTAAAGCGGTCAATCTCCACTGGGGATTGGTGCCCTCTTGGTCTAAAGATGCCAAAAACAGCGGGCACCTGATCAACGCAAGAGCAGAAACGGTGAAGGAAAAGCCGTCGTTCCGCTCGGCATTCAAACACAGGCGCTGTCTGATTCCGGCCACCGGTTTTTATGAGTGGGAGCGCCGTAACGGCAAACAGCCTTTTCACATTCACCGCCCGGACAACGGCCTGTTCGCCTTCGCCGGCCTATGGGAGCAGTGGCAGCATGAAACAGAAACGCTGTATTCCTGCACGATTATTACCACAGCTGCAGCTGAGCTAATGCAACCCATCCACGACCGAATGCCGGTCATCATAACGCCGGGCTACTACCGGCAATGGCTGAATAAAGCCGCTGGCGCCGACGAGGCCCTTGAATTACTGGATAACCACGCCTATGCCGAAATGACCGCCGCAGCGGTAGGCGACTGGGTGAACAATCCAAAGCACGATGATGAGCGTTGTGTTGCCCCTGTTTAAATAAATTGCAGTCGATTAAGGAACGTCGGAGGATAATCGTCTGCAACAGAGAAATCCAACAACAGGAGGATTTATGCGCGGACCAGTAACGATTTTGGTACTTAGCCTGTTTCTATCGGGTACGGCTTTCGGCGATCAGGATGATTGGGTCTACATGCCTCGTCAACAGCAACAGAAACAAAGGCAATACGAACAGCAGCAGCGTGCCCAACAACAGCAATTCCAGCGCCGGGATGATTACCGGGATGACTATAACCAGAGCGAGGGTTACCAAGGCTATCAAGGTTACCAGGGGTATCAGGGCTATCAGGGGTATCAAGGTTACCAGGGCGGCTATAGGGGATATAATCAGCAGCCTCCGACCGGTTATCAGGCCCCGGCCGATTATTACGGGTTGCCACCGGTTAGAGGCTTTGTTTATCCTCAACAGCAGCAACCACAGCAACTGCCAAGGTTCGAGCAACATCATCGTGGCCGCTGGTAATGCCGCTTCAACTTACCGAGCGTGAATTATCGCCTTTGGTTTGAATTTACTCCGGTATTGTGAGACAGGTATTTATCCCAGTCACTGCGATCAATCGCTGTCAGGGTTGATAACTGAATGGGTACCGACATTTCAACGAACCGGCCTTGTTTATCAATCGGGGCGTTGGTGTCCTTACTGATCGATTCGATAACCAGTGGCCAGTAGACGGAATCCTTGTACTTCACAGCCAGAAGAACCGGCGCCTGCGAAGGAAACGCCGTTTTATAGGAAAATCCATCTTCAAGCAGTCGCACGGCCAATGATCCTTCTTCGGATAGTTCGACGGGAAGCGCCCATTTCATCAGCTGATTGAATGGCTCGTGAACCTCTTTAACGGGATCGCGCCACGCCCTGAAAAGAGCGGTAATGTTGAACTTGGCCGCTTGTCCGCCTACATAAACTTGCGTCGAATTTAGCTTGGTTATTCCGGTTCTGCCTTCCAATCCGTGCGCCAATCGCTGCAAATCACTTCCGAAGATGCTACCGGCTTTACTCGATACGCCCTCGATAGCGCCGGATTGCACCATCATTTGCAGCGTGGGCATGAAATTTGAAGAACTCTGATTCTCGAAAGGGCTTGACCAGGTTAATGACATTTCCAAGTTTGATTCAGTCAGCGCTGCCTTGACGGTAATATCGTCAACCCGCTTTCCTTTGCGGTCGATGGTATAAAATTCTGCGATAAGGTGCGGTGATAGCCCGCCCCAGTCGGATGTTAATACAACGGGTTTATCTGGTGCTGTTGCCATTTCGTTTCCTGTTATGGGTTTTTATGATGCGACGGCTGCTAACGTGGTGTTGCTGCGCTTACGGGATGCGCGCGGCTTGCATTCGGTTATGGGGGTTAGGACTGGCTGCGGAAATGCCGGATTTGTCCAAACCCTAATCGCTGGCTTTGGCTGCGGTAAAGCGGCTAGGGAGTCAATCGCCAAGGCTTTGACGCGAACAAGGCTTAATGTTGCACTTCGCGCTAGAGCTTGAGCTTGATCAATCCGATTCAGAATAACAGCCGAGCGCGGCATATTCTCGAACTCAGGGTTTGCCATCCAAAAATGGGTAAAGCCATCATCTATCGCCTGGATAGCTGGACCAAGCAAGGCCAAAGCATCGGCCAGGGCAGTTATCTTATTGTCTTGCGACAGTTGTTTCGCTACTGTCTTGGCGTGGTTCTCAAGCTGAAGACGCTCCATACCAGCGAGAAAATCACGCTCACGTGTTTCTTCGCAAAACTCCCAGTCGTCGGTAATGGAAAGCAGCCACTCGGCGGACACGTCAAAAATTTCCGCAGCTTTTTTGATCACGCTGAGAGGCACAAGCAAAAGCCCTTCCTCCATGGCACGAAGTTGATCGGATGTGATTCCTAGCATATCTGCGGCTTGTTTTTGAGAGAGCTTACAGAACTCTTTACGCGCCTCAAGCATCCGCAGCCCGACCTCTTTTGATAGAGCAATTTCATCTTTATCGATTTCCGGTGTATTGAACATTTTGGCCTTTTTGTCGAAATTTACTTGCCGAATTGGGGGTTCAGCCTTATGCGGAACCCCTCGAAACAATGTCGAACTAGTAAAAAAATGGGAAGTAACCGCCGCTTGCAATATGGGCGATACCTCGATCACGCAAATCTCTCCCGACGTCGCCGCTATCTTCGACGCGAACGACTTGCACTTTGTTTTTATCCGTGCTCAGCGGCTCGATTACCGTTGGTGCGTCCGCTACTTTAGGCGTGGTTGGCATAGCCGGCGTCTTGAATGACGGTGCGTTAACCGACACCGCCCGGACAGCTGCGGCACCCTGTTTGTAATAACTTGACATCAAGGTATTGCCGTCCGATTTGTCTACGCCCCTGAGCACGTAATCGCTGGCACCGCTGGCACCGCCGAGGTGGGCGGCTTTCAAGTAGGCTGCGACTTGCTCGGGGCTTGCGGCCATGCTGATGGCGCCAGATTTCACGCCCTGAGTAAAATTACGGGCTTGCATGTCGGTGAAAGCTTTGTCCTGCAACGCCGAATCACTGAGATAGGCCTCTTTGCCGCCGGGGATATTCCAGTTTGCGGAATCAGCGAGGAACGATTTTTGATCGTATCGACCAGACTTTTTAGCGGCTTTGAGCTTTGCGAGATTGACCAAGCCAACATCAGCAAGAGTTTCACTCCCCATTTGAAAGCGGCCCAAGAACCCTTTCGGATTTTCGGCGAGCGGATCACCGCCGGATTCGGTCCGTATGACTTCGGCAGCGTATGCAGCGGCTTGTGCATCAGACAGGCCCGGTATTGCACCGAACGAACCGAAAGCTTTTTGGCCGGCCTTGCCAAACGTAGTGTTGTCGAGAAGCCAAGATGGTGTGCCCTTGATGGTATCCCAAGCACCGGAAAGGTTACTTTGGGTACGATCAAGCCACAGACCGCCCATTTCTTTCAGGTTAACGCCGGTATTCTTGTCGACGAATGTGTTGAAATCGTTGAGCTGCTCACCAACAACATTGCCGGCTTGGGCGAAATTGCTTTTTGTGCGCGCAAGCCACAGCTCGAAACCTTTTTGGAAGTCGAAGCCGCCGGTCCAAGTTTCGAACGCGCTTACCAGTTTGCCCGGCACATCGGCTTGTCTGAGCTCAGTTACCCACGTTCCGAATTTTTCGCCGATAATCTGCCCAGCCTGATCCCCAAGGAAGCCGCCAACCACGCCGCCTACGATAGTGCCGACCGGGCCAGCAGCCGAACCTGCCAATGCGCCGGCACCGATACCGGCTAGACTGCCAGTCCATCCACCGATTGACTTTCCCGCCGCCGCATCTTTCTGCGCGCGGGACAGATTAGGATCTGACTCACTGCCAAACACATCAACAGCAGCGCCACCAGCGGCAAACAGTGTGCCCAGAATAGGGATGCGTCTCAGGAGGCCTTTAGCACCCCGGCCAACCTTAGAAAGCAGTCCACCGAGCATTCCGCCGCCCAACATCCCACGCAGCAAGCCACTAATACCACCGCCACCGGCGTTGATCGTAGTGTTGCTACCGCCATTAATGCCGTTTGGCTTTTCCTCAATAGCCTTGAGACTTTTCTTTGCGGCCTTGTTGTAAACGCTTTCTTCGCGGTGGAAAACATCAAGTTTCCTGAAAATCTTGCGAAGTAATCCTTCCTGCTTGCTATCAGCGCGATTGAACAGGCTTAAACCTCGCCGCATGGGCTTAGTCACTTCCTGGAACGCCTTTGCAGCCGGATCTACATCGCCGGCAGCAGTAAGACCACCGCGCGAGACATTGGCAAGACGGGACGCTAAGGCGGCAACATCCGCCGACGATGATTTGGTTTTGGGTGGCTCGGCAGCTTTGCCATTAAATGACGACTGCAAGAACCGGCCATTCGAGCCGCGCAAGGGGCTTGCCTCCTGCCTGCGGTTTGCTACTGGGGCCAACTGCGGCTTAGCGGCTTGGCGTGTGCTATTTATCCCGCCGCCGATTGCTGCCTTTCTGATCGCAGCCACATCGTTCTTGATGTCTCGCAAATATCCCGGCATCCGACCAAGGTCAATCGGATCACCTACCAGGAATCCCTGGCTATCACTCTGCAATGCCATAACGCCGCATTATGGTGATACGGCAGTGCCGGTCAGAAAATCGATATCGTACATTCTCGGATAATCGGGGTATGGCCCTGATTTGAGAAAGCTGCGCAACTTATCGGCTTCTGTCTGAGCGGTGGCAATGGCAGCGGTTTCTATGTCGAAATTTGGCTCAGGGTACAGTGTGGAAAACTCCGCCTCAGTTAACGATCTGTCGGGCTTTGCGGCATTACGGAAATAGTTGTCAAGTTCCAGAAAATCGGCTGCAATTTCAGGGCTTTCGTTTGCTGGCGAAAGTTGGTCGGCACCGGTTTTTACTGCGTTATACAGCGTCAAATTTGTTCCTGAAACTGGCGGATTTGGAAATAATTCGACAAATTCTGCCGGCGTCATTCGATTTTTCATTGCCGCATTAAACCGATTTGCGAGCTGCATGCGCTCGTAACCTATTTTGTCATCTTGGTTGAACCGAACAATCTCTTGAAGCGCCTGGATTCTGGCTTTTACTTCGCCTAATTTTTCGCCGGTTACTATCTGCATATTCATGATTATTTATTTCCTATCTGTTTGCGTTTAATGTGAAACTGGCTCGGCCTGCTCGAACTCGGTGCCTGCCAAAATCCTGATGTCATATGCCGGATCGGCGAGAAATTCGCGAAGCTTGGTGTGCTGGCCCTGGAGTTCCTGAATTTCCTCGTATTTTTCGCCGAGCAGCTCTTCCAGGTCATCGGCTGGGTGTAGCTTCAACGCCTCTTCCTGGGAGTAGCCTTGGCGGCGAAGCTCCTGGATTTGGTCCTCGCGCGCTGCAACCGCCTGATCGCCAGATTTGAAAAGAAATTCGATGTCAGATTGCAGCGAGCAGACTCTCAGCGCGACAGCTAACAGCAAATCTTCATCGACAAGGGCATTACGTGCTTGTGGCTCTTCTCGCGGTTTGCCCTGTACATCATCAAGGATGGTCTGAAGCCAAAGCATGGTGTTAAGGCAATTTTCGAAAGCTTCCGAGTCATAATTCAGCGACTCTGGTGTAATGCCTTTAAGTCCGGTAATAGCTGCAGTTAAGCGCTCTGCGGCGTGCGCCTTGTTGATGTTGACCGGCATTTACGCGACCTCCGCTTGGTTCAAGCCGCCCCCATAAGAGGTGCCGACAAGATGGTGCATCTCATAAACCGGGGCGGATGAAAGAAAAGCATGTAGCTTTTCTTTCTCGGCTTTCAGCGCTTCGATGGCGGCGGCGTGGTCGTCTAATTGCTGCTGCGGGTGAGGCTCGATTTGGTCGATTTGGGATTGGGTAAAACCGTCATGTTTTAAGGAATTTACTTTGTGGTTGTGGCCCTGAATTAGGAGTTCGGCGCTCCTGCTGTGTAAATTAACTTCCCCGTCAATAGCGAGCAAACGACTGGCCACCCTGCCCACGAACGCTTGGCCGCCAACCGCCTGAAGATCAGCCTCGGCTTGCGCGAAAAGCTTATCGCAGTCCTTAATGTGCATTTCCAAAACACTAACGGCTTGACTGATTTTCTTTGCTGAATAGCTATTGCCGGCAAGCACACGGCTATCTATCTTTCTCAACGCGGAAATGGCCGGCAAGATAGCTTGCTTGGTATGGACAGCCGCTAAGAAGTCGGTTTTCGTGATGGTTTTGGCGTTCATTGATATTTTCCTGTTTAGATGCAATGGCGATTGGGTATAAGTAAGAGTAACGCCGCCCGGACAGGCGGAGCGGCATAACTTTCCGAATCTGAATTTCTACTCGGCGAACTCAGGTGCCTGGACGAAACATGCTAATTTGGTACCGTCCAGCAAACTGAAATCTTCGCCATCGCCGGCAATAAACGCCTCGATTTTTTCGAGCTCAGGCTTCAACACCCTTAACTCATCAAAATGTGGCGTGTAATGGATGCCCTCGTCCGGCAAAATCCCATTTATTTCGAATAAGGAGAATCCCTTGTGCATCAGCAGTTCAACGTTTGTGCAATGAATTTTCGCTAAATTTTCCACCGCCCAATCGTGTAAAAATATTTCGTTTTTCAGCTTTTCAACTCTAGCAACAGCGGCAGGAATCAAATCATGCGGCTGACCAATGCCCGGGCTAGGCACGCGATCCAAAGTGGATTGATGTCTTTCAACTTCAGACTCAAGCCATTTTTGGAACTCGTTAATTTTCAGCGTTGAGTCATCGTCGTCGAAGTCGAGCTCCAATTCTTCCGTAATGCCTTTCAAGGCAGAAATGACAGGACCAATGTGGCAAACAAAGCGTTGCGCCACATTGAGGTCATTACGATCTAACGTTTTTTCTTTCATGGTTTTTCCCCTTTTGGGTTTTAAAAAAATGGTTTTGAACTCGTTTATTCCGGAGCCGGGTTCCAACGCCTTAAGTTGGTGGCATGCTCCGCCGAGTTAGCCTTGACAAAAAAACCTTTGCCGAGCGGCGTCCAGACTTCAATTGGCTGAGGATATTCATCGACTAACTGTCGAGGCGACTTTCCGGCGATGAAGGCCAATATCTCCGGCTTGTGTTGCCGGATGTAGTCACGCTCATCGCCGGAAAGCTGGGACGCGGGATTGATCACAAGCGAATCTCCTTGGGCAGCGAAAGCGAATCCCGATGACTGAAGGCTGGTAACGAAGTGCAAGACGCTCACTAGAACACCTCCGCGTCAATGCCAGCTAAGTCGTTGTTGGGTTGTTCAGCGGTCGAGTAGTGAACGTACTTCCGCGGTGCAACACCGGGAGCACTGAGGAACTGGTGTGAGGCCTTGTGAAACCAAAGAGCAATTCGCGGCTCGTCCTCGCCGTTGCGTTGTTTCTCGCATAGGCAGAGTGCATCTGGCTCTTTCTGGATTTGGGCGACTTCAATATCGTCGAGGTTTGGCTGTTTTAACTTTTCCTCCTTCTTGCGGTTCCGCCACCAAATCAACACGGTATCGGCCAGGTTGGTAATCGCGCCACCGCCAAGTACATCGAATTTACCGCCAGGTTGTTCGTCGTTGTTGCCTTTGCGAAGGTGGGCAACCAGGATGATATGTACGTCGTGGTCTTTGGCAAAGTCTGTCAGCTTGTCGACAAAGTCTCTCTGTTTGTTGTAATCGTCAGGATCGATGTCGAGTTTCGACAAATTGTCGATGATGAAGAGATTGATGCCATAGCGCTGTCTGGCGTAGGCAAACACTTCCAGCATGCGTTGACATTTGGCGGTGGTAGAAACATCGAACACCCACAAACCATAGCCAAGCCACTGCATGATTTTTGCAACATAGGCGTCGGCTGGTTTATCGACGCATGAGGCCTGCCGAACCAATCGCTGCAACCAACGTTGAGGCTTGAATTCCATTGACGCCACGCAAGCGCGTATGCCGTGAGCAATCGCATGCAGGGTGATGTGTCCAACGCCTTCGCTTTTGCCATGCCCGTTGACGCCGGCCAGAATCGTCAATTCTCCCGGGCGGAAATACAGGGTTGTGCATTTGCTCCAAGGCGTGGCAAAGCCGATTTCGGCTTGGTTGGGGTTGAAGGCGGCAATGACGCCATCGACATATTCGGCGGCGTTGCGCAATTCTGACGGGTCGAGGGTTTTAGCTTTGCTCAACAACTCTTGCATCTGGGCCAGCGACAAACCGGCCTGCAGGCAGTCATTGCCATCCTTGTGCGGCAATTCGATAACGCGGCATCGGTGACGGCCAAGGCGGTCGATAATCTCGGCGGCGGCTTGTCGGCCCACGTCGTCGGTATCCATCGCGATGTAGATGACATCGAACCGTTCCAGGTTGTCGAATTCGTGCTCGATCCAATCGTGCTTCGCACCGCTGCCGCCGCCGAACGGTACCGACAGGGCCGGTATTTGATATTCAAACAGCGACATGGCGTCGATTTCACCCTCGGTGATGGCGACGAATCGCGCATCCGGCGGTATCGCCTGCCAACCGAACAAGGCCGGACGCATGTCGGCTTCGGTCACACCGAATTTTTTGCCGGCAATATGGCGCCATTTAGTCATGACCAGTTCGCCGGTTGGGTTATAGCAGGGAAACAATACCGATTTTGGCGTTTGGCCAACTCTGAACGCCTTGAGTGTGGCTTCGGAAAGCTTTCGCTCTTGAGTCAGGTATTTCCACGCCTGTGAACCGGGCAAGGCATCAACGGGCTTTGTCGTCGGTTTTTTGTAAACCTTTTGCTGCCGGGCGAACTGCGGTTTTTTGCCTTCCGGGTTTACACCGAGCCAGGATGCTGCCTCGGCCATCGCTTCCGGCATACTGAGGAATTTCACTTCGCGCCAGAGGTCGAGCAGGTCGCCAGATTCGCCGGTCGAAAAATCCGACCAGATACCGGCTTTATCCCCGTGAAGGCGAACGCCAAGACTTTTTCCTGCTTCACCGGACACCGATCCGCAGCGCCACTCGTGGCCTTCACGCTTGCCATTGGGCAACAGGTGCTTAGCAACCGCATCGGCATTACGGGCCAGCAATTGAGCGATTTCGGCCGGTCTCATATCAACCCCGCGATGCCAAGGAAACAGCTTGAGGTTGGTCCGCTGGCATCAGTTGCCGATGGCGACGAATTGATTTCGTCTTCCCAGCGCTTACCGTTTAGCCAAGATGCCGGGTGAGGAATGTATTTCCCATTTTCTTTTAGCCAATCGTGGGATTTTATCTCACGCTCCAATCCAGACATGATTTCAGCAAACAGCATTTCATCAGGTTTGAGTTTTCTCCATGCGGTTTCGGCTTCCTTTTTGGCCTTCTTTTTGGGGTAGACATGGTAAAACTCAGCAAATGACCTTCCAAGTTCATCGCTTGAAGCTGAAGTCGCTTTTTTGCTTCCGAGCTTATTGGTTTTATTTATTGATTCTATTTCCTGGTTAGTGTCGGTGTTTACCGACTGGTTGGAGTCGGTAATTGTCGACCGGTCTGGGTCGGAGTTTACCGACTGGTCGATATTTGCCGACTGGTTTTCAGGGCTCAAGTGGTCGGCATCTGCCGACTGCTTCCGGTCAGTATCTATCGACTGGTCTGCATTCTCCGACTGGTCGGTATTTGCCGACTGGTTTTTATAGTTAAATCCGACAAACTTGTACGATGACCCGGCGCCGCACTTTCGGGTAACAGAAATAATATTGCTCGCTTCAAGCTGCTTTATTGCCTCCATTACAGTTTCCCTGTGCATGCCGGTATCGTTACTGAGACAGGCGATACCTGGATTGCACCGTTTATAGTCATCGTTATAGCGGTCGGTTAGCGTCAGCAATACGAGCCTTGCTCGAAACGGCAAACTGCCGGCTCGAATTTGAGCCCATGCCCATTTGGTGGCATCAAAACTCATCTTGCTGCCTTATTCCTTCGGCCAACGCAAAATTGCTATGCGGTTGCCATTCTTATCTTTACAAACAGCAGTGCCATGTTTACGATTCGGGATTATTCGACCGATTATCGAGGCGGCAATATAATCACCGCTAATCGTTTGAAATAAACCATTTTCAAGTAAAATATCTTTGATTTTCTTTGGATCGCTCACAGTAACCTCCCAACAATACCGCCCAAAAAGACGGAATAAATCCACATCGCACGTTGGGCGCATTTCCGGTGTTTCTTCTATTGATTTGCCGTCGAGTTGAAGACTTTGATACCGGGAATTTGCGCCTTTTTCTGCGCCTAATTAAATGCAAGCCTCAAAACAAAAGGCATTGCAACGCATTTAATATGCGGTTCAGGTATCAGACTGGGAATCGATGCATTCGGCTAATACGCGAGTATTAACGAATAGCTGTTTGCCGACTTTGCGAAAGGCTTTCGCTAAGCCGTTGTGCTTGCGTTGCTTTACAGCCCATCCCCAGCCTTTTTTTGAATATAGATGAGGATATATATCGGGAATAACCTGATAAGGTTGGATGTCGTCTAGTGACGTTGTTGGCTGTTGTTCTGGCATTGTCTCTTCCTAATTTCAAGGTGTTTGAAGTAGTTTTCGACAATGGTATTGATATGCTTTATCTATGTCATGGAAACAAATATTTATTTATTCCAGGAGTTTTTCTTTCACTAAAAATTCTCGGTGGCATCCATATCTGCTTTAAATTCGTCAACTTTATCTTTCATTCTCTGAAAAATTTTTATCGCAGCATCTTCTTCGATTCCATATCTGTCTGCGACAATTTGAGCCGCTCCAGGTTTATCTTTATGCGATGTTAGGTTATCTCCAGCAGTTAGGTGATCATCTATTGATAACGCTATATTGAAATCTCGTTCTTTATCTGAATATCGTCCTTTAGGTCTTTTAATTTTTCCAACTATAACGTCAGCAATAAAATCGCGCGTGTCTTTGCTCAAAATTTCATCACTTCTTAATATGTTTTCCAATCCAGAAATCCCATGAGCTTCAAAATTTTTCTTTACTCCTTTAAACTGATAGTCCAGACCTATAGTTTTAACAAGGCCATATTTTTCCCCAACTCTAAGTTTTTCTAATAGATTTTTGGTAGCCATTTCTCACTCCATTAAGTGCAATATCATTAAAAATGGATAACCAGCCAGGCGGTTAATGACGCCGCTTTTCTCCCCGTCGGGATAGGCTGGTTAATTCTGATATTCGTTATGCCGCGTGTGGCCGATCAATCGGCGTGACGTTGGGCTTGGGCTTCTGCCGGGCCTGCCATAAATCGTATTCGGCTTGCATACGCACCCAGGTTTCGGCGGTCGGGCCGTTCAGCCAGGCTTCAAGGCGGATCGCCATATCGGCACTGATCGCCGCCCGGCCATTGACCACGCGCGATAATGCGACGCGGGAAACACCAAGCTGAGCGGCGGCTTCGGTGACGCCGATACCCAGCTCGGGTAACACGTCCTCTTTCAAAATGCTGCCGGGGTGTGGGGGATTGAACATAGTCATGGGTATTTACCTGTCAGTGATAATCTTGATAATCGACCAATACGGCGTCTTCACCCTCGAACATGAAGGTAAGGCGCCAGTTTCCGCTAACTTTGACGGCCCAATGCTCAACCAAGTCGCCTTTTAGCGGATGGAGCTTCCAGCCGGCGACATCCATTTCTTGCGGCGTTTTGGCGGCGTTGAGCAATAACAATTGCCGGGATAACTTTGGAGCGTGTTCGGCATTGATGCCCGATTTGGATCCGGCTTCAAAAAATTGCTGAATGCCTTTATGGCGGAAACTTTTGATCATGATTAAGTGTATCTCGTTGCTTTACGCTTTACAATAAAAGACCCAAAATAATATAGAAGGTAAGCCAACCCAGCAGCTAATAGCGCCGCCTGTCCCCGACCGGGTAAGGTTGGCTCAACGGATCTACAAGTTAAAGGCCTGAGCCAGTTCGTTGACGATCTGCCGCTTTTGGTCGCGTCCCTGGTGAATGTAGCGCATGGTGGTTTGAATGCTTTTGTGGCCGGCCAGCTTGGCTATTTGATTGATCTCCTTGCCGGAGTCGGACAACGCCGAGCAGAAGCCATGCCGCAGGCAATGGAAAGTGAATTTCTCCAGCTTGACACTGCCGTCCGGGTTCAGGATGTCCCGGTCAGCGATATTGGCGGCTTTCAATACGTTTCGCCACGCCTTGCGAAAATCCATCGGTTGCTCAGGAAGTTCGACCGACGGGAAGATCAAACCGGTACCCACTTCCTGATGGCGTTTCAGCTCGGTCATGACGACCGGCGCTAAATACAGCTCCCGACTGGTGCCGTTCTTGGTATCGCCCAGAAAGGCGCTGCTGTCCTTGAAGTTGACGTCGTTCCATCGCAAGTTCATCAGTTCGCCTTTACGGGCACCGGTAGTCATGGCCATCAGTACCAGCAAATAAAGCTTATCCCAGTGAGATTCCCGGCTGGCTTTCAGTAATCGCTTACGTTCGGCCTCGCTTAATACCCGGTCCCGGCGCTTAGTGTCATCATCGACCACCACGCTCCGAACTAGGTTTTCATCGACATAGCCGCGACTCAGGGCAAATTTGTAGACGCTGGACAAGACCGCCTTCTTGCGATTGATGGTCGTGGCGCGCTGGCCCTCGTCGATCAGGTCGTCAATGTGTTCGCGAATGTCGAAAATATCGATGTCGGTCATGATGCGGTCGCCGAAAAACTGGCACCAGTAATCAACCCGCTGCATCTGGCCTTGATAGTCCTTCTTACCCCAACGGGACAGGTATTCGTCGCAGACGTCTCGAAAAGTTTTGTAACGGATGCGTTTGCCAGCCTTGATGAATAGTTCGGCGCCTCCCATACGCTCGATTTCTTGCACGGAAAGCTGTAACAGTTCTTTTTTGGATAGGGCGTTAATCGCTTCCAGTTTGGCCTGATGGCGGATTGCAAACAGATCGATACCCAACTGCTTGAAAAGACCCTCGCCCCCCAAGGCGCAAATTTCATCCTCTGAAAGGGCCATTAATTGCGCCTGATCCAGGTTCAAAATAGTCTTGATGCCGTTCTCGATGTTATCGGCCCAAGCTTGTGCGAGGCTTTCCGTTGGGAAGGTTTTGTTTTTGACAATGCCTTTAAGGCGGACATCGGCGCGGAAGTTGCCGTTGGCTAAAGGTCGGATGTATGCCATTACACGCCCTCGCCGATTTGATTAGTTTGGATAGCGACATCAGGCGCAAACCGTTGCCTTAGCAGCTCAAGCAGCTGGTCATATTCCGGGCCGGCACCCATGATTTCAGACAATAATTCTTGTCGGCCAGCATCTTGTTCAGATCGGAAATAGGATTTTCGGTGTTCGCCGTGGGCGTTCGGAAAGGTTTGGCGGATATGTAGTATGACAACATCGATTTGCGCCTTGGTGGCAAATAACGGGCTGTGATACTTGCTCTCGGGATCGGACACGCAAAAATATTCGACGTGAAAATCTGTGAGCGTTTCTTGCGAGTTTTGAGGTTCTTGAAAAGGTTGCTCGGACAAAACATCGTTTTGTGAGCTTTGAAGGGATAGATTTTGCTGGTTCATTACGCCACCTCATTGGAGCAAATAATGCAGAGTGCGCCTAAATTTGCGCCTTACTGCTGTTATGTTGCTTCAACTCGACGGCAATCCAGTTGATAAGCTATTGATTAGCTTAAAGTATTCAGTGGTGGGTCGTGTGCGATTCGAACGCACGACCATCGCATTAAAAGTGCTATATTAATATATAACTCATTGATTTAATTTAACTAAAACAAATAGCCTTCACGTTGCTTTGTCTATTTGTGCATATCCTTGTATATCCGATTTACCCAGAATTTACCCACCGATTGGATCGAACTTATCAAATAGTTGGTAGTTTTGGTTAAGCCCCATTGCGGTCTGGGGAAATAAACAGCTATCGCTAAGTTTAACTCTTATGCAAACAATTGAGACACATGCTCCCACCATAATCACAACTCGAAATCAATGTTGATTGCAATAAAGCGACGATCATGGACCTTTCCGTACAGTTAAGTAAATTGATTCTGCTTCCAATTCGAAGCAGTTACTAAACTAATACCGTAAGGACAGAAAAATGAATACACAATTGATCAAAAGTAATCAAATATTAGCGCCAATATCCTACGTGCAACCCCCATTGCTCAAGCCAAATCAAGCGGAAGTTAATGAATTTTCGCGAACAACATTCGGTTCAGCAAAATTCGCAGACCCAAACGAGTTAGTTGCAAACGGTTTAAGCAATCCCGGCGAAGGGCGAACACTTGCTCCCTGTGTCGGAATCGTAAAAGACAAAAATGGTTATACATATCAAGTTTATGGCAGAACACCTTCGTTAAATAATGAGTTGCATTCAAGTAATCATTTACTGACGGTAGGTAAAACGCAAGCAGGGAAGAGTTCGGGGCAATTAATGCCTACTTTATTGAATTATGAAGGGGGGTGCTTAATCAATGACCCCAAAGGTGAGCTTTGTCGGAAATCATCGGGTTGTCGAACTCTGGAACTTGGTCATGCTGCGTATCGTTTTGATCCAGAATTGGAGGATTCTAATGTCTATAATCCTCTTTCAAGTATCCGGACCAAGTTGGATGTTTGTTTTGAAAACATGACGCTTTCACAGCAGGCAAGCGAGCAGGATGATGCGTTGTTTTTAGCGGAAATGCTGATTACACCAAGCGGAGATACGGGAGATGTATTTTGGGAGACGTTAGCGCATTCCATATTAGCGGGCGTTTTACTCTACGTTGCCACGAGTAAAATTACTGAATTTGATCAAGATATGACACTTGATACGCTAGATACCCTAGATACGGACGAAATGGAGGAAGTACGACTTAAAAATCTGGTATGTGTGCGCGAAAGGAGCATGTATGAAGTTGTACGGTTGCTTTTTGTTGAACCTAAAGCCTTCAGTATTTTTCTCAAACAAATGTTGAAGTCGACAAGGCCGTTGGTTCAAAACTCGGCTGCAATATTTATGAGGCTGGAGGCAGGAGAGGGGAAAATCGCACAATCGGTATTTGCGATGTATGTTTCTCAGTTAAGTATCTGGAAGTCGTCACGCATTAGAAACGCGACTTACAAAAAGCCGCCAGCTGAAGATGTATCGCAAGCCATCAAGAATGACTTCGAATTCACCGACTTGGCGAATGGCTATACAACGATTTACATCAATTACGAACCAGACCTATCAGACACACGCTCAGTTCTAAGGGTGCTTATAGGTATTGCAATGAGACAATTGAAGCAACACAATAAGCACCTGATGAATAATCCAGCTCGTCATAATAGGCCACCCGTGCTTTTTCTATTAGACGAGTTCTCAACATTAGGTTACATGAGGCCTATCGAAGAAGCATTAAGTTTCATTGCCGGTTATAACGTACGATTCTGGTTTTTTGTTCAGGATATTTGCCAACTCAAACAGCATTACCCAAAATCCTGGACAACGTTTTTCTCTAATACCGGGACGCAATGTTATTATGGTATCAATGAAATCGAAACAGCAAAGTTCATCTCAGAAATGCTGGGTAATACAACGGTTACAAGTCATACCTTCAACAGAGGAACAGCAACGGGACCGGCTACGTTTTATGGTAGTAACTCATCCAGCAATCATTCGATAACTACTGCCGATGTTTCTCGTCCCCTAATGACGGCGGATGAAATAATGTTGGCATCAAAAGATCATTTGCTTGTTTTTAATCACGGTATCAGGCCTATATTGGGCTCGTTACAAAGGTATTATCTGAATCCTGAATTATTGAGGCGAAGTCAATTAATGCCAATGCACAGAAAAGTTTATTTGCCGGGCCAACGCTGCCAACGAAACCCAATCAAGTGGAATATTGTCACCCGCTCTAAGTTAATGCGGTCAGCGATTCCGGTGAAGGTTTCCAGCCTTTGATGAAGTCGTTTTAGCAGCACTACAAACGCGGAATAACTTAATGTACTCCACTTTAGTTAATCACCCCCCCCGGCAGAGCCGGGGGCTTATTAATTTAGCCCCTCAAAATAGCCTTTACTTTACTGGAATCACCTAAAACAGATCAGCTTTTTCAAAGGATTAACTTAATAACTATTCGTAGTTTACCGGCTTAAGATTCTTTCCTGAGCCATATCTTTTTGTAACCCGAGTAATTTTCTGCACTCATTAGTCATTTGCTGTTTGAATTGCGCAATTTCATTGTTTAATTTATCAGCGCACCATTTTTCGTGTTTCGCACTAAAATAGAGTTTATTTAATTTAAGCTGATATTCAGTTCTCAGGTTATTGATCAATTTATCAGCTTTAACGGTTAATGGGCGATAACGTTCGTCTGTAACGGCGTGAAAATGCCATTCAGCGAGATATTTAGAATGCATTTCCCGCCAATACTCGGCTAAATGACGCCGATTGGAAATTTCAGATGCAAACTCAATTGCATCTTTCACTTCAAGAATATCTGCGAGTATCTGATGGTTGTACTGCTTAAGACAGGCACTTTCCAGGCGATGGAGGGCGCTTAGCCACTCTTTGACTTTGCCTTCTTGTAGATGCTGACAGAGAGTTTCAATGTTCTCGATGCGCGTTTTGATCTGGTCAGTCAATAGTGTCAACATTTCAAGGCTATCTTTCCAAAAATGTTCGGGGTCAAGCTTCATGCTGGATAATCCCTTGAACAACAAGCGATGCTCTTGAATAATCTCCAAATTGTGTTGAGGATCAAGCCATTCCTCGCTACCCAATTGCCTGGCAATCTCTGTTGCTTCCTCCTGGCATAATTCATCTCCCAGTATAGAGTTAGCTTTACTGGAGTCGCTGGCGATGAGATCTTCATTTGCCATATCCTCGATTACCATGGTGCCAGCGTCTTGATCGAATTTTGTTAACTGGGATTCAATCTCGATTGCCTGTGATTTTGTTTCCAATTCCTGCATCAACTCCCATTCTTTAGTGGCCCGACTGCGATGATCAATCCGGCACTCAAAGCCTTCTAATTCCAACATTCGGTTGGTTTCTTCCGCCCAAGATTTACGCCAGCGATACAGAAATGAGACATGATCCCATTGGCGTACTTTATTTCCAAAACCTTCGGTATTAATGCTGCGTAACGAAAGAAGTATATGGGCATGAAAATTTATTCCACCCTTTTTGTTGCTAGGGGCATGGATGGCAAAATCAGCAATCATGCCTTCTCTAACGAAGTTTTTAACGACAAAAGTGCGTACTAAATCAATGTACCCCCCCTCGGTCAACTCAAGAGGCAATGCGACTAAGAGTTCTCTAGCAAGCCGAGCATCCTTGCGTCTTTCAATTTTATCAACAGTGTTCCACAGCACTTCCCGGTCATACACCCATTCAGGTGCGCATAATGGAGCGACGATCTCAGAGTGAACGATCTTGGATTTATGCCGGTAGTCGTAAACGGTCTGGGTTTTTTCTTCCAACAGCTTTTGCCCCGAACGATAGGCAGCAGCTGCAACAATTCCTCGCCCTTTCGGGCGGGTAATGCGTTGAGCAACGAAATGATAAATAGCCATCATAAGCCCCCTTTTGAGCCCCAAATCCAAAAATCCCAGGTGAAATTATAATCACTTTAACCACTAGCAAGTCAAGCTAATATTCTTTCAATGCTTAATGCGTGCATTTAGATAAATTAAAGGAAATAGGTCGAAACCGTCGAACAGTATTTCTAAGCCGCTTTTTATCCTGCAGCGGCTATCCTGATTGACCATCGTTATGATGTTAAGGCTGATCTGGGACACGATAGGCGATCAGCTGGTGCGCTGGAGTCTTGACCAGAACGAGCAATTCGTCGAAGTCTGACACCAAGTGTTCGAACTCAACCTGGTGTTCAGTGCTACTAACCGAATAGAGTTGAACAGACGAGATCATTTTCGGGCCTGGCGTCTGCCGGGCCTGAAAGCACAGGGAGGCAAACAAGTCGGCATATCCAATGCTAATGCTGTGAAACATTGGAATCGATGCGTTAGTGAGTGATGGTTGAGTAGTACCTAGTAGCCGGAGCGCTTTGTTGGGTCAAAGCCGAGATTACGCGGGCGACCCAGTTCCGCCGGAAGCCGACAATCGCCAATAGACGAGTGGGCACTTTACATATCTGAAAAAGTGAGCTGGCTATAAGTACGAACAGCATCATTTGTCAAAGCTGTTCCCCCACTACTTCCACCTGCATGGTGGCCTTTAGAAGGGGTTCAATATCTGGCAGGGTTAGTAACAGGGCCGGTGATCGCTTTGCAATCAGAATGCTTTGCTGCTTTGAAATCGAAATCGGTGGCGGTTTTTATCGGAATCGGCACAGACAGATATACACAATATCGACTGCCTGACAAAGTGAAAATTTGAATCCAACAAAGTAAGTATGAGGAAATCCGAATTTATTACTTGGATATAAATCAGCCAAGTTAGAGCCATCAGCTGAACTTAGAATCAAGTTCAATAAAATAAACCGTAGTGTATATCATATGGACTTGCACTAACTCGGTATAAAAAATAGATTTTATTTTTGCTAGCGATCAAGCGCCTATTGAGTATTCTTATCAAGGAACGCTAGGGGTTTTTAAGGCAAGATATTTTTGTATTAGTATGTTATTAAATAATAGGCACTCTCACACGCCTTATTAACTTACATATCAATGCATCTTAAAAACTCCGATCACTGGCTACCCATTAAACAACTAATACATCAAACTGAAGCAGACTTAGCAATCTCTCATACAATTACTTGTTTTTTAGAAAGATGGATTGCTCAAAACAATCCATCTCATCAATATCAAGGCAGTGCAGGTTCATAACTAAATCCATTTAACCCAAGAGGTTTTATTATGAACACATTAAGCAATCAACTCGCTCAAATCAGCCAATTGACACAAACCATCATCAGTCAACCTAATGACCCGCTCTACATCGTCACAGATCAGGGTAATGGCTTGTTACAGGTGCAACTGACTCAGTTAGCGATCTCTATCGAGACCCTAGTTGAACAATATCTCTACGAGATCAAAGAAGAGTTTCCGATCCATGGCTTTCATCCCTATGTAAGCATATTCGTTAATAACGCTTTGGACTGTAGTCTTCGATCAGCGATAGAACATCAACGATCGCTGAAAAAAACAAACGACTTGTACCAGATGGGTGTCGACTATGAAGTGATGTTAGACCTCATCATTCGAATGAAAACCTTTGTCACTCAGATACTGGAAGTCGCCGGCACCTTCGAGTTCAAAGCGTTTATCTACAAGGCTCATCGCAACGCAAATAAAATCCATGGAGGGATGATGCGCTATATCGACTCCTTGTTCGAGCATTACTCCCGATTGGTTGTGATTAGGTTGGATTTGCATGAGGATGGTCCCATCATGAGTCGAGATGACATCGAGAAGAAGTACTGGCAAGCGAAATATGACTTTAATCATCTATTGAACAACGCCAAGATGAATAGCTTGTTCGATGATATGGTCGGCTACATTTGGTCCTTGGAGTACGGACCTGAGCGGGGATACCATTACCACTTAGTCTTGTTCTTTGATGGTTCTCAGGTCAGAGACGATGTCTACCTTGCTTGGCAGATCGGTGAATACTGGCACTCAATTATTACCAATGGACGTGGTTCCTACTGGAACTGCAACGTTAATAAGGAAGACTACCACTATCTTGGTATCGGTATGATCCACTATAGCGATGTCGAGAAGATCAACAATCTGAAGCAGGCTGCTGCATATCTGATAAAAGTCGATCATTACGTGCGTATGCTGACACCGGATAACGGCAGAACCTTTGGGCGTGGTGAGATACTACCTCCAAGGACCAGTACTGTGGGTAGACCTAGAGCCGCGTAATAAGCCCCGATACCGTGATTGCCGGTGGCATCCGTATATCTTATGGATGCCACCGTTAGTTCATAACCACATAGGCTTAATGTCATACAGACTCCTGAACAAAAATCATAAGTTGCCATAGCTAAATCATTTTATAGATAGTTCGGCTGATCGCTTATTCAGTAAGCAGGGAATAAACGCTTATCAGGTCGGCCAGGATCGTTCGAATCCGTTGAGAACATCTAAACCACCCCGTCAGGTTAGCTTAACTGCAAGCTAATGGCATTACAGACAATGCACCAGCCCTTAAAGCCAGTGCATTTTTTGATTTCTTCAGTTACACGCTATAACAACGTATCAATCTGCAATGCTTAATTCTCTATTGGGCTAACGCTTGAGCTTGGCGTCAAATAAATATTAGCACTACACTTTGTCTTGACAGGTTTAAGAGAGATGGTGGTCATGGAAATATAGTATTTGAACATCGAAGCTGAAGCCGGCTGGCGGTTAGTTAAGGATTCGTGCTAATGAGCATCAGCAGATAAGACCGTCCGACAACGCTTCTAAGGTCCGGGTTGCTTACGTTGCGTGTCGAGGGCACGCAAACGACCCGTTGCAGATACCAGTGCCATTAACTATATTGGCGGAAGTAGAATACGTACTTGTCGTTCAAGGTAACATTTGTGCTTGATTCCAAGACCTGCCCCGTCTTCGTTGACCCGCGTCTCCGTGCGCTGAAGACCATTTAGAGAAAACGAAACGAAATCGAGCACTGTGAGTTTTCATTTGAAGAGTCTGAGGCAAAAGTAGCTATTGGAAGTGAGCTTGCGTTTATCTTTCGCTTTGCTACTGATTAAAGTAGGCCTTGTCTCGGTCGACCGAAGAATTAACGACCCTGACTGGATTCAGATGAATAAATACCAAATTAATCAATAAACCGATCATGTATAAGGACCACCTGTGCCAAATTCTTCCATCGAACGGATTCTAATTCTCGCAAAAACCTATCCATCGCCGAGTTCTAAATATATGGAAACGTCTTGTGTCGCCGGAATATCCGATAAGGGGCTGATGCGACGGCTTTATCCAGTGCCATTCCGATTACTCGAGGATAAGCAGCAATTTAGTAAATGGCAGTGGATTGATGTTAGAACCCGCAAGGCAACTCAGGATCATCGTGTAGAAAGCTATCGACTATATGTGGATACATTGGCGTGCGGCGAAAAGCTCGAAACCAAACAGAACTGGGCATTCAGGCAGCATTGGATAGAGCAAATTCCATCGTTTAATAGCTTCGACACCATCGAACGTGCACGTATCGACGACGGTCTATCGCTTGCGCTGCTGCGACCGAAAAAAGTCTTAAAGCTAAAAATTGTCCAAGCCAAAAGCCTGGAGTGGACGCCGGAAGAAAAAGAAAAACTAATGCGGGAACAGATGCAGGGCGACCTATTTTCGCAAGAGGACGCGGAACGCGACATTGCGACATTGAAAAAATTACCGTTCGATTTTTACTACCATTACCTTTGCGAAACGGCGGACGGCGAGAAGGAATATCAACATAAGATTGTCGATTGGGAGGCAGGCGCGCTCTATTGGAATTGTTTTTACAAGCACGGGCCAAATTGGGAAGTGCCATTTCGCGCCAAGATGGAAGTTGATCTGCCAAGCAAAGACCTCATGTTCTTGATGGGTAATCAGCACCGTTTTCAGCACCAATGGCTAATTATTAGCTTGATCTACCCGCCTAAGCCACAGCCGCAGGAGGTGACGCAATTTTCCTTGTTTTAGTTTCGGCCGAGTTGATATGTACGATATCGATCCCGTTATATTGCCGGACGGCATTTGCCACCATGGATCGATGACAAAAACGATAATCGGCTTCGTAGCAAAGTAAGGCGCAATTTGAGTAGGTCGCCGTGTCCGCCACGTACGCGATGGCTTGATCTTGGTTGCTCAGGTGATCCAAAAATCCTAGTGTGTAGCGTTTCCAGTTGTTATCTTGCTTATACTGTTCCCTGACTGGTTTTGGGCAACCCAACGCCACGACATGCAAGTATTCTATTCCTGAGAGGTTGAGTAAGTTAGATAACGCGGTTTTCGCAAAACCCGGTTTACGTGAACCTGGGAATTCGCGGATATCGATTACGGTGTCGATACTGTATTTTTTTAAAAGTGCCAGAAATGCATTAATATCGATGCCTTCGTAGCCTATTGTGAAAATCGTCATTGTTTTGCCCTCTCGGCAATAGTTTAGCCGACGCAAGGCTGAACCGATAGGTTTGTTTATTGATTTTGCCCAGACCAGCAATACACCGCTCATTATTATACCTAGGATTATTCACCCAATCGTTGACCAGTGTGGCGTCGCTTTGTCGCGGTACAATTGACGATGTAGGCATTCATAAACGCCGATACGACTTCGCAGTTTTCCCGTTCGACGATCTCCTTCCGCTAAACATAAGACAAACCAACCTCCTGATGTCAAAATAAGCTGTTTATACCCATAATTTGTTACACGTTAGAACTCAGCAGCTATCACACTAAAGGACCAGGGAGCATGATCAAAACCGTCAAACAGGCTTGCGTATTCAATCCAATCATCCGCGATTACCGGATGAGTCAAGCCATCGAAAATCTGGCTGACTTGATTAAAGACGAAGGCGATGGTCAGGAGTTTTTTGCTAGAAACTTCATCACCCAAGGCATGGATCAGCTGTTTCGTGAAGGCATGCTGCGCTTATCCGGACAATCCGACCAGGCGGTTTTCGAGCTGACGCAAGCAATGGGTGGTGGTAAAACCCACATGATGATTGCCTTAGGTCTGCTGGCTAGACATCCCGAACTTCGCTCTCAAATACTCCCAAACGATCTAGCCTCACGCATCAACTTCGGTAAAGCCCGTATCGCCGCCTTCAATGGTCGCAACAATCCGGACAACTTTATCTGGGGTGAAATTGCCACCCAACTAGGTCAAGCAGAAGCAATCAAACCTTACTGGATCAACGGTCCCAAAAGCGTCGATCAAGCCAAATGGAAAGAGATTATCGGCAGCGAACCCACGCTGATCATGATCGATGAGTTGCCACCGTATCTGGATAATGCCACCACCCAGGTCATCGGTCAGGGCACGCTAGCCAACATGGTGACCTACTCGATCAGTTGCTTGCTCAGTGCCGCCCTGGAACTGGATAACTGCTGTATCGTCATTGCCAATCTGTCTGGCAGCTACACCTCACAAACCAAAGCGCTGACCGAAACCATTGCCAACCTGCAACAGGAAACTCGCCGCCAAGCTAAAACCATTACCCCGGTACAACTGGCGGGCAACGAGATTTACGAAATTCTCAAAAAGCGCCTAATCCTCAGCTTGCCGGATGACAGCGTCATCAATGATGTCGCGGAAGAATATGCCCAACGCATCAAAGCGGCGACTGACGGCGGCTATATCACCGCCACCAGTATCGAACAAATTGCCGAACAAGCCCGCGAAACCTACCCGTTTCACCCAGCCTTTAAACATCTGGTGGCTTTGTTTAAGGAAAATGAAGGCTTCCGGCAAACACGCGGTTTAATGCAGTTTGCTGCCCGCTTACTTAAAAGTGTCGAAGACCGTGAGCTAGACGATGTATTCCTGATCGGTTCCCAGCATCTCAATATCAGCGATATGGATGTTAAAGACGAAATCAATCGGATTGCCCCCGCTTTGCAACCGGCTATGAGTCATGACATCGCCGATAATGGCAGTGCCGTTGCTCAATCAATCGATAACGATTTATCCAGCGATGCTGCTACTCAAGTCAGCACGCTATTATTGGCGTCGTCATTATCCAGGGCTGTTGGGGGGCGCATCGGTTTAACCGAAGGCGAAATTATCGAGTTTCTTGCCGCACCCAATCGCAAGCCTGACGAGTTCTTAACCGCATTGGAAAAGCTCAAGGAACACGCTTGGTATCTGCACCGCGAAGAGCAACGTTACTTTATTAAAGATACCGAAAACCTATCTCGCAAAATCGAGCGTAACGCCCGCGATATTCCGCAACCTAAAATCGATCAAGCCTTGATCAACCGTTTAACTGGCATATTGCAGCCAGTCAGCAAAGCAGCCTACCAAGAGCTCAAAGTGTTACCGATGCTCGACGAAATCCGCCTCACGGGTCCTAGAGTGTTGATCGTCGTGCGTCCGGATGGCAAATTGCCACCTCAGCAGCTCAATAACTTTTTCATGTTCCAGCAAGAAAAAAACAACCTGCTGGTGTTATCCGGTCAGGACAGCCACTTTGCCGAAGTCGTTGAAGAACGCTTGCGCGAGCTGTATGCCATTGAACAGATCGTCAAACATCTCAGAGACGGCGATACGCTGTTTGAAGAAGCCCGCGAACGTCTGGAAGATGGCGAACAACGTTTCATGAAAGCCTTGTCCGCGGCCTACAACCGTATCTATTTCCCAGGTGTTGACGAAAGTACTGGCGAAGAAGTGTTGTTAATGGTCACCATCGATAACGGCCTTAAAGTCGGCACCGGCGATCAGTCAGCGGAAAAACAAATCGAAGAATTACTCGCCAGTCCCCGTGCTAATTACAAACTGGCACTGGATGTCAAAAACGACATCAACAACTATCTAGCCCAAGCCGAAGTGTATCTTTGGCCGGAACGCGAACGTCGCACCCCATGGAAAGACGTACAAATGCGCGCTAAAAACAACCCGGAATGGCCCTGGATGCCCGGCACAGCGGGCATGGACATGCTGAAAGCTGAAGCCATGAAACAAGGTCGCTGGCGACTAGGCGAAGACGGCTATATCGAAAAAGGCCCATTCCCCAAGGACAAAACTACCCTCAATATCGCCCAGCAAAGTACCAACAAAGAATCTGGGGAAGCCATTCTGACCTTGACCCCTCGCAACTGCGGAGCCAGTCCTATTGTCCATTACTCCCACACGCCCAAGGTCTCAACCACTGACCCCGTGGTCGATGATCTGGATAATTTCACTACCACCGCTGCAACCCTGTATTTCCTGGCCGTCGATAATGAAGGCCAACACGAAATCGGCGAACCTAAACGCTGGCTGGCCGACCTGATCATTCGCCATGAAGTGCGTGCTGCAGCCGATAAGCGCCGCGTTGAACTGAAATGTGTGCCGCAAGCAGAGCTTTACTACACGCTCAATGGCAGTAACCCCAAAGAAGGTACCCGCTACGAAGCGCCGTTTGAAATTGGTGCCGATGCCTACCGTTTACTGGTATTTGCGAAAGCAGGCGAAGCGAATAAAAGCCAAGAGTTCAGTATTCCGGCAACCGGAGATGATCGAGTACGGATCGATGACACCAAGCCGGCACGCTTACCTGAAACCAAACGTATCAACCTCGATAACACCGAAAAAGTCTACGCGGTTATCAATCGTTTCCGCGACCGAACTAACACCTTATTAAAAGGCGTCAGCATCCAAATTGGCGAAGGTGAAAACACCGTGCAAATCCGCTTTTATGAGCGGCAAATCACTGCCCAAATTATCGAAGAGACCATCGAAAGCTTACGCAAAGTATTAAATGACGATCAATCTCAGGTCAGCATCAACATCGTTGGTGGCATCCAATTCGGCGACGGTTTTGCTCTCAAAGAGTTTGCAGAAATCAGCGGCATGCAATTAAAGCCGGGCGATGTGATTCAAGAAGCGTAATCAATGGCCACTCGCAAGAAAGATGTCGCTCAACCAATTTCCCATCCAACCCTGGGTTTTGGCGTACCGGCTACCAGCAATCCGCATCATTTTGTCGTAGAGATACCACGTAATAATACCGGTTCGGTCAGCGTCGTCGAAAATCTGGGCATGCAAACGCATGACCAATCGCAAAGTGAAATACCGCGTGTACTATTGGAACGCACCCGCTGGACTGCCATTCGTGGCGAAGTACAACGGGCTTTCAATGTTCGGCTGAAAGAACGCAATCTAAAAACCTCCACCTGGAAAGTCGGCGAAAATCCCGTAGATCGCTTGTTGGGCAAAGAACTCTGCATTTTGGCTTGGGCTATCGAAGGTATGGAATTCGATCATATTCCCATTGCCGTCCGCAACTGGCTGGCCTTACGTCCCGAAGAACGTTGGTGGTTGTTTGGCATGACCGCCATTACTACAGGTGGTGTCAACGACGGTGACAAAGGTTGGCGTCTGGCCTTGCGTCATGCGTTGGGTGATGTCGCGCAAAACGAATCCTTCAAGCCCCAGTCTGTTCAGATTCCATCTCGCGACAAAATCAAAGATAGCGAAACAGGATCGCTCAGCTTGTTTGATTTTGAGTAAGCTACCGAGCCAACCACAATTTTTAGTTTAATTTTTTAAGTAATCCCGACTATGACCAGCCTTACACCCTTCGCCTTGCAAAACACCCCGGCACTGATCGAATCGGTGTTTCCGGTACAAAAGGTGTCGTTTGAAGCGCAACGCGAACGTAAGGCCGGTGCTGGGCAAACCCTCACTGCGCTCGGCTCTTATTGGAAAGGCCGCAAACCCTTGATTTTGGTGCGGGCGATTGTGTTGGGCTGTTTACTGCCGCCAACGGATGATGCCGAAAAAGACCTTGAAATTTACGAAAAACTGTTGGCTTTCGACGAAGAAGGTTTGGCAAAACGTGCCCTAGCAAATAATGCCTTTAAGCCCAAAGACATACTGCAAACCCTAGATCTATTTGATCCTTGGGAATATTTCTCCTACAAAATCAAAAATTCAGAGCTGACCGAAGCACAAGTCGAAATGTGGACTGCCCCATTCGATACCGATGAAGAAGGCATTGCCGTCCGCTGGCAAAGTGATTTAGACGAATCCAAAAAACTGCACCTCTACAAACAGATGCTGCGCAGCTTATCCAGCTACGAAGCTCGCGCCGCGCTGTGTAAACGCCCGGAAGAACTGGATCAAACCGAATTGTTTGCCTCAGTTTGGCCGACGATCAACGCCTATTATCAACATCTGGGCATCAACGCCCATTCGCATCAAGATCTGGTTGAACAACTCGGCATGCTGCGCTTTGGTCACCGCCCCAAAGTCGGCGATACCTTCAGTGGTGGCGGCTCCATTCCGTTTGAAGCGGCACGACTGGGTTGCGATGTCTACGCCTCGGATTTGAATCCGATTGCCTGCATGTTGACCTGGGGAGCACTGAATATCATCGGCGCATCCCCGGAAAAACGGGCCGAAATTGAACAAGCCCAACGTCAAGTCGCCAAAGCGGTCGATATGGAAATTACCGAGTTGGGTATTGAGCATGATGCTTATGGCAACCGTGCAAAGGCCTATATGTATTGCTTAGAAACGCGCTGTCCGGAAACCGGTTGGCTGGTACCGATGTCGCCCAGTTGGGTCATTTCCAAAACCCGTAACGTTGTGGCAAAACTGATTCCAGATTATCAGCAGAAGCGCTTTGACATGGCCGTTGTAACTGGCGTGTCAGCCGAAGAGATGAAACAGGCAGAACTCGGCACGGTGCGTGATGGCATTCTGGTTTACACATTGGATGGTAAAACCTATCAAACACCAATTAAGACATTACGAGGTGATTACAGGGATATCGATGGCAATAACCAAAATCGCTTGCGTCGTTGGGAACAGCTAGATTTTAAACCTAGGCCTGATGATGTGTTTCAGGAACGTTTGTACTGTATTCAATGGATCACTAAGGATTCATTAAATGAAGCACGAAATGAAATCTTTTTCACCGGTATATCAGTCGAGGATTTGCAACGTGAGCAAAAAGTCCAAGAAATAGTTGCCGAAAATTTAGCTAGCTGGCAGTCGCAAGGATTTACAGCCAATATGCCAATTGAGTCAGGAGAAGAAACGGCAAGATTGAAACGTGAGCGTGGCTGGACATATTGGCATCATTTATTCATGCCCAGACAACTGTTAGGAATGAAGTTATATTTAGAGAAAACAGAAAAATTGCAAAACAAACATGCAGGGATAATTAGCTTTTTTCCTGATGGAGTACAGCGAGGCAGCAAACTATGTAGAATTGATGTGTTTCCAGGCCCTGGCCGACTTCCTAAAATTGTCGAAACATTTTCTAATCAAGCTCTAAATCCACTTTACAATTTTGGTGTTCGCAGTTGGTGCTATTGGGAGTCGGTGTTTGAGGGATGTAAGGATGTCGCTACCAGAATAACGATTCCAAAATTGAGCTCTATAGAGTTGATGAATGTTTCAGCAAATGGGGTATCAAAAAATTCCGATCTCTGGATAACAGATCCCCCTTATGCTGACGCCGTTCATTATCATGAAATTACTGAGTTTTTTATTGCTTGGTTGCGAACTAATCCGCCATTACCCTTTGAAGATTGGGTTTGGGATTCACGCCGCGCATTAGCCATCAAAGGTAGCGGCGACGATTTCCGGCGCGGCATGGTCGATGCCTATTCAGCCATGGCAAACCACATGCCCGATAACGGCATGCAATGCGTAATGTTTACCCACCAGGATACCGGTGTCTGGTCGGATATGGTCGGCATCTTTTGGGCGGCCGGTTTGCAAGTAGTCGGTGCCTGGTATATCGCCACTGAAACTACTTCCGAACTGAAAAAAGGCGGCTATGTACAAGGCACGGTGATTTTGATGCTGCGTAAACGCCCGGCAGGCGACAACCCAGGCTTCAAACAAAAAATCCTGCCTGCCGTGCGCCGTGAGGTGGAAGCCCAGATCAAGCAAATGCTGCATCTCAACGAAGAGGTGGAAGAGAAACTAGGCGAACCGGTGTTTAACGACTCCGACCTGCAAATGGCCGGTTACGCCGCTGCCTTGAAAGTGTTAACCGGCTACACCTCCATTGGCGGCGAAGATGTCACCAGCTTTGCCTTGCGCCCCAAACAAAAAGGTCAAGTTACCGTCGTCGATGAAATCGTCCAACAAGCCTCGGAAGCTGCCAACAGCCTTTTGATCCCGGAAGGCTTGCAAGCCGATACCTGGAACGCCGTCAAAGGCATTCAACGCTTCTACCTGCGTATGCTCGACATGGAAACCACCGGCGCATCCAAACTGGATAACTATCAAAACTTCGCCAAAGCCTTTCATGTTGAGGACTATACCAAGATCATGGCCAGCATGGCCCCCAACATGGCCCGCTTGAAAAGCGTCGAAGAATTCGCCTCCCGCGACCTCACCGATAGCACCGAAATCGGGACCACTGTTCTCGGCAAACTGATCATCGCCTTGCAACAACTGCTGCAAGACAAAGAGCCACACACTGTATTGGACTACCTAAACAGCGACATCACCAACTTCCTGGAAGCCCGCCCGCTGTTAATCGACATGGCTGATTTTATTGCTGCTAAAACTAAAGCCAGTAAAGTCAGGGATGCTGCGGAAATTTTGTCTGCGCGGTTGCGTAATCAGCGGTTGGCTTAGTTTTAATTTTTAACCCTTAGCAATTAATATGAGCATTTTAATAAAAAAAGTCAGAATCGCAGGTTTTAGAGGGTTAAAAAATATCGAAGTTGAACTTGAGCAGACAACTGTTATTACTGGAATGAATAATTCCGGTAAAACCTCATTTCTTAAAGCCTTGCAATTGGCTTTGGGAAATAGGCTGTTTTTATCTCAAGATGATTTTTATATACAAGATAATCAAATCTCACCAAAAATCATTATCGACTTATTATTTGTTCCAGTGAAAGAAAATAAAAAGGCCTCAGATTTTTCTGAAGACTGGGAATTGCTATTCACTACAAATAGAATTCGGAATGATGATTCAGGTAACTCGTTTGTTGCATCAAGAACAACCATTACCTTCGATTCTGTAAAAAACAGCTACAAGACACAGAAATCTATTCTTCAAACATGGCCTGATTTTGAGTCGGCGGATAAAAAAAACTGGTTCGATTCTGATGACGGCAAGGAAATGTCATTTGGATTTGAAGAAATTCCGTTTTTCTATATGGATGCCCAACGGGATATTTTAGAAGATATTAAACTTAAGAGCTCTTACATTGGCAAAATGCTTGCCAAAATTGAATATTCTGAGGATGCGATAAAAGATATAGAAGCTCAAATAAAGGCACTCAATGAAACAGCTGTCAATAGCAGCGATATTTTAACTACAATAAAAAACACGCTAAAAGAACTGGATACCGCTATGGATAGCCATAGTGAAGGCATTGATATTACGCCTTTCACTAAAAAGCTCCGCGACTTGAGCAAAGGCTTATCAATTTATTACAGCGATCAAAAAGATAGCTTTCCCATGGAATATCATGGTATGGGTACAAGAAGCTGGTCTTCACTTTTAACCCTTAAATCATTTATTACGCTGCTTAATAACAATGCTGCAGGAGAATCCCCATTTTTCCCCATATTGGCGATTGAAGAACCAGAGGCCCATCTACACCCTAATGCTCAGAAGAAACTTTACGAGCAAATTAACAACATCCCAGGACAAAAAATAATTTCTACTCATTCACCGTATATTGCCGCAGCATCGGATTTAAAGCAAATACGAAATTTTTATAAAGACGATACGGTTCATTGTGGAAAGATCAAAACCGAACTATTGACATCTGAGGAAATTAGGAAAATAAATAGGCAAGTCATAAATACACGAGGCGAAATATTTTTTTCTAAACTACTCGTATTTTTCGAGGGTGAAACAGAAGAACAAGCGTTGCCTATTTTTGCCCATCATTATTTCGGAAAAAGCCCTGTCGAGATGGGTATTGATTTTGTTGGAGTCGGTGGCTTCAAAAGTTATTTACCATTTTTAAGGTTCTCAGAGGAGCTATCAATTCCATGGCTAATATTAAGCGATGCCGAGCCAGATGCTATAACTTGGGTTGAAAAGCACATCAAAAACTCTGCTACGCCAAAATCTATAGATGAAGTTGTTATTTTTCTTGATAATGGCAACGACTTTGAGAAACAGATTATTAGTGATGGATTTCATGAGGAAATTAAAAGAGCAATATTATCTTTAAAAACCTATGAAAATGAACATCATGAAAGAGCCCAGAAACATAAGGATGAAGCAGAAGTTAATTTGTTCGATGCTCAGAAGTTATACGAAATATTAACTGGGGATAAAACTCAGTTTGGCCCATTAATCGCTGAGAAAATTGTTAATAGTGGTAAGAATCTACCTATTAAAATCGTTGATCTTTTCAAAAAAATTGAAAAAACTTTAACCAGTGGGGATTCAACCTAATGTCTACTAAAGCTCAGCTATCCCCCAAACAAGAACAAATTGTCATTGCAGAAGATGGCCCTATCTATGTTAAAGCAAGTGCTGGGTCAGGAAAAACACGCGTACTGACAGAAAGGATCCGTTATCTTCTAGGTAAAACTAAAAAGCAGATTTTAGCTTTAACTTTTACCAATAAGGCCGGTGAAGAAATAAGACAACGATTAGAGGATATACCTGAAATAAACAGCCGATTATTCATAGGAACCTTTCATGGCTTTTGCCAGCATGTGTTAGAAAATCATGGCAGTTTAGTTGGCCTATCAAAAATGCCACATATTTTTGAAGAGGAAGCGGATAGATTGGAGTTGATAGAGCAGGCTATTGCACAAACACCCTCTTATCGAGATGAATTCATAAATCAAAGCAAAAAAGATCAACAGAATTTTCGTTATCGTGGATTAGACTTTATCGCTAGCGTAAAAAGACAGCTTATAGCCGATGATGATCTGCATAAT
The DNA here is from genome assembly GCF_033949435.1 of Methylomonas defluvii. NCBI lineage: Bacteria > Pseudomonadati > Pseudomonadota > Gammaproteobacteria > Methylococcales > Methylococcaceae > Methylomonas > Methylomonas defluvii. Next base: position 49,422 of record NZ_JAXARY010000010.1, read on the forward strand.
CATACAAATGACGATAGTATTGTTTTGCTTTATCAAACCTATCAAGATATTTTGCGTACGCAAAATGCAATTGATTTTGATGATTTGCTATTGTTGACCTACTCACTTTTTATTAATCAACCGAAAATTGCAGCATTATACAGAAGGAGTTTTTATGCTATTTGTATTGATGAGGCACAGGACTTAAATAATTCACAATATAAGTTACTCATCGCGCTTGCAAATGGTGAGCACAAAAATATCATGATGGTCGGCGATCCTAACCAATCCATTTTTCATTTCACAGGTTCTTCTCCGGATTTCATGGATAAAGAATTTGTAAATGACTTTGGTCCGACCATTTTCAAATTAAATGATAATTATCGGTCTTCAAAAAAAGTATTAGCTGCTGCAAAAGTAATAAGGCCAGAAAACGAAGGTTTCGCAGATGTTGTTAAAGAAGGTGAGTTTGAGTTAAAGGGGCTTGAAGATGAGCAAGTAGAAGCCAAGTGGATAATAAATAAGATAAAAGAATTAGTTGAGCTTCAATATCATAATGACATTGAAGGTTGTATTTGCTATGAAAAAATTGCGGTTCTTGCCCGCAATAAATATGTTTTCAACAAATTGGAGCTTGCGCTCAGAGAACATAACATCCCATACAACTACAAAATGACGCCCGGCGCTATTAAGTTTGAATCAGAACTAATGAAGCTTTTTGATTTAGCATTGCGTATAAAAATCAACCCGCAGGATGTGTTGCACAAAGAACGTTTATTAAAATATTTAGGAATTAATGATCATAACATAGGTGATTTAACAGCTATTGCCTCAATAGCGCCGATTGGCTTAGAAAAACAATTGTTAGAAATTTGCGTCAACCTAAATGTCGATGGCAGTAACCTGAAAAATCTTTTCGAGAAATTCAGGGATAACGTTGTAGCTGATGATGAAAATGATCGAAAAATGGTAATTGATGATATTAACGAATTATTGAATCACTGGGCTAATTACGCAAAGAAAACTGATAACAAATCGCTTCATCAATTCAAGAATGACATGGCATTAGGGAAAACCCATCAGCTAACTCAGCATAATGGTATAACCTTAAGTACTGTTCACACAATGAAAGGACAAGAGTTCGAAATTGTTTTCTTAATGGGAATGGATGATGAAACATTTCCTGACTATAGGGCTGTTAGGAATGGTGGAATCGATTTGACTCAAGAACAAAATAATTTGTATGTCGCTTTTACCAGAGCCAAAAGATTCCTTTATGTGACATGGCCGAAGAAAAGATTAATGCCTTGGGGCGATCCTAAGTTTAGGAATATTTCTCGTTTTCTTAAGTCGTTTGGCGATTCATATGCCGTTGTTAAATAAAATGCATGATGTTGACTAATTTTTATTGCGCAACTTCATTAACACATACTCATGACTAACTGATCATGACCCTTCGCCGCTTTTCTTCCCGCACCCACCGTCTCGATCAAAGCTTCCTAGCCGAACAATTGAAAGGTGCTCTCAGCTACCGTCGCATTGCCGGTTATTTCACAAGTTCACTGTTTGAAGTGGCGCATGAATGGCTGGAACAAATCCCCGATGTCAAAATCGTCTGTAACGTTGATATTCACCCCGATGATCTAAAAGTTGCACAACTGCGTGAATCCAAAATGCTAGGCCGTTGGAATGCCAACGCTATCGAAGCTGAAGCGTTGCTGAATCGTGATCGCTATCGGCGTTTGGATGCCTTTTTGCAAAAACACGGGCAAGTTATCCGTGTTGCGCCCGATAGCGTTTGCGGTTTCGTGCATGGCAAGGCAGGGGTGATTGAGTGCGCTGATGGCCGAAAGCTTGGGTTTATCGGTTCGATGAACGAAACCCGTAGCGGCTGGCAACATCATTACGAAATCCTTTGGGAAGATGATTCTCCGGAGGGCGTTGCCTGGATTGAGGCAGAGTTTGATTATTTGTGGAATGCCGCGAAGCCCCTCCCAGAGGCAGTCTGCAAGGAAGTTCGCCGCCGCAGTCGTCGCCATGAAATTTTACTGGATGATGTTGCCGACGATGACAACATTGCCCCGGCAGCGTTAATCGAATCGCCGCTCTATCGTGAAGGTTTGTGCTTACAACCCTGGCAGCAAGGTTTCGTCACGGAATGTCTCAAGCATTATCGTGATTATGGATGTGTCAGGCTGTTATTGGCGGACGAAGTGGGCTTGGGGAAAACCTTATCCTTGGCAACCGCCGCTTTAGCTTTGTGCTTGTTGATCGAAAAGGAAAAGCGCCGGCGTAAACCGGTCATCATCTTTGCGCCGGCCACACTCTGTGAGCAATGGCAAACCGAGTTGATGGATAAGTTGGGTATTCCGACTGCTCGTTGGCAAACCACTAAGAAAATTTGGCTGGATATAGATGAGCGGCCCATTTCGCCGACGGGTGCCGAACATATTGCAGTTTGTCCGTTACGCATCGGTATTGTCTCGACCGGCCTGATGATGCGCGATTCTAATGAAAAGCGGCATTTGCTGGATTTGAATTATGGCTTGGTGATTTTGGATGAGGCGCACAAAGCCCGCACTCGCCAAGGCTTTGGTGATAATGCCGGTGACCCGAATGAACTACTTGGCTTTATTTCCGCTATCGCCGCGCGATCTGATCATGTATTACTCGGTACTGCCACGCCAATTCAGACCACGCCAGAAGATTTATGGGATTTGGTACGTGTGCTGCATCAGGGCAAAGGCAATTTCGTCTTGGGTAATGATTACGCGCGATGGCACAAGCCGGATGAAGTGTTGCCGATTCTATCCGGTGAACAGGAGGTATTGGAATTAGCAGATGCTTGGGAGCTGTTGCGCTCACCATTACCTCCGGTCAATTCCACTGCCGATAGTCCAGTGCGTCAGTTATACAGTGCAATTCGGCAAGACTTAGGATTGAATCCGAGACAGTTTGAGGCTGGCAAATTGGCTGATTTGGACATTGGCACTCGCCAGGATTTCGAGATTGAGTTGGATCGTCGCGTGGCGAATGCGCCTTTCTTTCAACGAGAAAATCCATTTGTCCGCCATGTGGTACTTCGCAAGCGCACGACGCTTGAAGATGCTGGACTACTGAAACGGGTTGGCGTTGACGTGCATCCCGATGGCAAGAGAGTTAAAGATATTCATGCCTTTAATGCCTTGTTTGAAGGTTTAGCGGTTCGTACCGATGAGCATTTTCGTGAAGCCTATAATCAAGCCAGACTATTCGGGAAGGTTTTGGGTAAACGCGGCAAAGGTGGTGGCTTCATGAAAAACCTGATGCAGCAACGCATCTGCTCTAGCTTGGTGGCCGGTATCAATACCGCTATGGCCTTGCTTAAAGGCGTTACCTTACACGAAGAATTTGACGACATTGAGGAAGACGTAGCCCTGCAAACTGATGAAGAGCGCGCCGCGTTGGAACAGTTACTTCATCGTCTTAAGCAAATCGATAGCGACCCCAAATTTGAGGCCGTTTTACATTTTTTGATCAACGAAGGCTGGTTGGAGCACGGTTGCATCATATTCAGCCAATATTACGACACTGCGAGATGGTTAGCCGATGGATTGGCCGCACGGTTTCCGAATGAAGCTATCGGGCTATACGCCGGAGCCGGACGCAGCCGTTTATATCAAAGTGGTGATAGTGTCGGTATTGAACGCGAAACCCTTAAGGTTAAAGTTGCTGAGCACGAAATCAGACTTATGGTGGCTACTGACGCTGCCTGTGAAGGCTTGAACCTGCAAACATTGGGCACGTTGATCAATATCGATCTACCCTGGAATCCAACCAAACTTGAGCAGCGGATTGGTCGAATCAAACGTTTCGGTCAGGTCCGCGATAACGTGGATATGCTGAATTTGGTTAATGAGCAAACGGTTGATGAAAAAGTCTACGAACGTCTGTCCGAACGGATGCGGGATAAATTCAACCTATTCGGCTCCTTGCCGGATACCATCAAAGATGACTGGATAGAAGACATCGAAACGCTCGATGAAAAAATGGACCAGTACATCGATGCTCAGAAACGCGCGACCGGCTTTGACTTACGTTACAACGCCCACCTAGCCGCTTCAGACAAGGATTGGCGGGATTGTTCCAATGTTTTATCGCAACGCGATTTTGGAACGTTGATGCGGGAGGGTTGGGAGAAATAGCCAGCCTGTCTTTCAATACTCCGCTGCTGGTAGCGACAATTTTGCAGGGACAATTTAACTTGTGATAATTGTTAAATGCTAGTGATTGCTGGAATATGGCACACCCCAAGCTTTAAAAGCCGAGGTATGCATTTATTGGGTTTACTGCTGTACTAAACTTTCCTGAACGCTTTCAGAAAGTTCACAGGGTGATTGTGAAAACGGATGTGATCAGGGGAGTTCAATCGTTTTCTATTTTCACTGAATGCGGGAGCAATATAACCCCATTCCGCAGTTCGTGAAAAATAAATCACATAATCGATTTTGGCACCTTTCCACTTGTTTTCAACCGTGATCGAATCATTGCTCGACTCAACAGTTTTCACTTGTATGCGATAGAAATTGGTGTCGTCTGCAACCACCAAATCGGTTTTTTTGCCGTGATCTATCGCCGGAACCAAAACTTCCCAACCATCGCTTGAAAACCAAGCGGCGACCAGTTGTTCATAGGACAGCTGTTTATGAACAGCCAAAGATTCTTGTTTAATGTTTGAATTTTTAATAGGCATAAGCATTACCTTGATTAAGGGTTAATGCCGTATGACATCCGTTCAATGCGGGGCCTTATGTATACGGTCCGAGGTGGGCAATATGCCTAAACCTCCCGGTAAACATCAGTAACTACAATGTAGTAGTAATGAGTAGCAAAGGTTGCCAAACCTTACAAATCAGGTATTTTCCATCTCTTTGTATTAAGACTACTCGCAGCGATAGCTGACAGGTGATGTGATTCGCTTATAGAATAAATGCGCAATTTAGTGTTTGTCAATAGTTTCTAAGCTAGCTTTAGAAACCCAGTGACACGCTCGTTACTTACAATGCACTGTCATCAACTCCCGCCAGTCGGTGGTATAGCGTTGCGAAAGTCGTTCTGCTTTGGGCTTCCAGGTTTGGTCTATTTTGGTGGCGGCAATGGCGATGCCTTTGGGAAAGCGTCGATTGATTTGATCAACGGTTTGCATCAGGGGCCGGTTTTCGCTGGGCAGCTGGTTATCGGCAAACTCGAATAAGTCGAACTGACCGGGCGCCGTTTGCGCTTGTATCTGGTTGAGCTGGACGCCGCATTTTTGGTAGCCATAGCCGGGCCGGTATATGTCTTCCAGCAAGCGCAGCACAATGCGGGTGATGATGCGGCTGTCCTGACTGGGTTGGTCCAGTGTGTAACTGGCTGAGCGTTTATATTGCGGTTCGTGTTCGGCGAAGGGGTTGGTGCGAATAAATGCCGTCACGCAACCGGTAACCGAGTGTTGCTGCCTTAGTTTTTCGGCGGCTCGGCTGGCGAACTCGGCCATCGCCGGGGTCAGTTCTGGAAGCGTGGTTAATTTTCGACTGAAGCTGCGCGAACAAATGATTTGCTGTTTGTTGGGTGCTATTTCTTCCAACTCCAAACAGGCAATACCGTTGAGTTCCATGATGGTTCGAGCCATGACGACGCTGAATTGCTGCTGCATTTTCTGCGGCGATTGTTGGGCTAAATCCCAGACGGTTTGAATGCCCAGTTGATTGAGTTGCTTGGATAATTGGCGACCGATGCCCCAGACTTCACCAACCGGGACGATTTTCATCAGCTTTTCCCGTCGCTGGATGTCTGACAAATCCAGGACGCCGCCGGTCTGTTTCCATTTCTTGGCGGCAAAGTTGGCCAGTTTGGCTAAGGTTTTAGTCGGGCCCATCCCAACACAGACCGGAATGCCGGTATGGCGTAATACCGTTTTTTTGATCTGCTGGCCGTAAGCGATAGGGTCTTTTGTGCACGGGTAAAGATCGGTGAAATCCAGAAACGCCTCGTCAATGGAATATATTTCGATACTGGGCGCGAAGGTTTCTAAAACCGACATCACTCGGGCACTGAGGTCGGCGTAAAGCCCATAATTCGAGGATAGGAGTTGGATGTTATGATGCTTGACCAGATGCTGAATCTGGAACGCCGGCACACCCATTTTCACCCCGATGTCTTTAATTTCCTGGCTCCGACTGACGATACAGCCGTCATTATTGGAGAGTACGGCGACCGGTTTGCCGATCAGGTCAGGTCGAAATACCCGTTCACAAGAAACGTAAAAATTGTTGGCGTCGATCAAACTGATCAAACGGGGATTGACTGCCATCAGCTAAAGCTATGAATGGCATGCGTGACCACACCCCAGACTTGCATCTCGCTGTCTTCCTTTAGTTCAATCGGCGGATAGTCGGGGTTCTCTGCTTGTAGTTGCCACTGGCCGTTATCATGCACCAACCGTTTAACCGTAAACTCATCATTCAAGACACAAACGACAATAGAATCCGGCAGCGCCTCCAAGGCGCGATTGATCACCAATATGTCGCCCGGCAAAATACCGGCGTTGATCATCGAATAACCTTGGGCACGAGCAAAAAACGTAGCGGCCGGGTTTTGAATCATCAACTCGTTCAAATCCAGGTTTTTCTCGATATAGTCGTTGGCAGGCGACGGAAAGCCCGCCGGTACTTTGCTGGTAAATAACGGCAATGACAGCCGCGATAACGGTTCTGCAGGTTTAAACAGCGTGACATCGCATTGATCGCCGAATGGCAGAACAACATCATGATTAATGATGGAAAATGGCGTGACAGGCATATTGGCGATAGACTGAAATCTTGGGATGGGTAGTCTACCGCCAGATTTTATTTTGTTCTACATTTGTTCTTATTTCGGGTTTGGAGTGCCTATCTGCATGTGTGGCCGTTACAGTTTGACAGCAAGCGCCGAACAGATTGTTGAGCACTTTCAACTGCTGCGTTCGGTGAAATTCCAACCAAGCTACAACATTGCTCCCGGTCAGAAGATTTTGAACATCGTTGAGCTGGAAGATGGTTCACGCAAAGCCGTGAATCTATTTTGGGGACTCGTACCGTCCCGGGCCAAGGACAAAAAAAATAGTTCGCACCTGATCAACGCCCGGATGGAAACCGTGCAAGAAAAGCCGTCGTTTCGCTCAGCCTTCAAGCATCGACGTTGCCTGATACCCGCAAACGGGTTTTTCGAATGGGAGCGCCTTAACGGCAAACAGGCTTTCCACATTCATCGAACCGATCAGCAATTATTTGCTTTTGCCGGGCTTTGGGAACAATGGCAGCACGAAGCCGAAACGCTGTATTCCTGTACGATCATCACCGCCGCAGCTAACGAGCTGATGCAACCGATTCATGACAGAATGCCAGTAATCATTTCTCCTGGCCACTATCATCAATGGCTGGATAAAACAGCCGATGCGGAGAAAGCCCTCAGGTTACTCAATGATGCTGCCTATACTGATATGACAACTACGCCAGTCAGCGACTGGGTGAATAATCCACGGCATGATGACGAACGATGTGTTCAGGTGTGCTAACTGTATTAAGTAAGCAAATTGCTACGCTCTGATTGGCGCCAATCAGGGTGATCAGCTAAAAGTCCTTGAAGGTGTAACCTGCGCATGATTTTCGAAAGAAGCACGAATCAACTGATTGATCCAAAAACGCCAGATAGTGCTGATCGGCCAACAAAGCATATTGCTTCGCTTGATTGACCAGTTTTTGGTGGTTACAGGCCAAACTCATTTTGCCGTATATCTGGAAATAACTTAGGTGAACAAACTTTTGAACGATTGCAGGTTTCTGACGGGAACACTCATTCTTGATCCGCTCTTCAGTTTCATCCAACAGCCGGTGAAACTCCTCGATAGCTTCATCAAACCGTCGCGCTTGCTGGAGAAGCATCGGTAAGCATAGCCACTGCTCCAGTGGATAATAACTGGGATGCTGTCGCATCAACTTAGCAGCCTCTTGTAAGCAGATAACGGCAGCAGGCAAATGCCTACCCCTGTGTTTGCGCGCCTCCCTTTGGAGTGCGGCAACCCTTTGATCAATCGGCCTTTCAGTGGTTTCTGCCGAACATTTTGAACCTGCTGGGCTATTGATCTTCGCCATCTCGCAACTCTTTCCCAAACACTCTGATGATTATGCCGCTGGCATCATCGGGATGAATTCAAGTGTCGCAAGCTGACAGCAATTCGCTGTCATTATTGTGCAACCCAAACATATTCCATATTGCTATGCCAAGGCAAAAATGAAACTTGATCAATTAATCTTCCTCCACGCCGGCAGACACCTAACGCCCTGCATCGTTCAAGAATAGCATGAGCCAGTCAACCGCCTCAACGACCTTGCTCGGTGGTTGTATCTCGTGACTCAGCGCTGACCAAACTTCAGTCAACTTGACCTTCCTGCTTGCCTGACGGTTACTTAGGTCGTGTTGTCACGGCTTTGTCACAGGGTTGTCCACAGGATTTGGGGATAAAACCGACTGCGGGTTTGAATTTAGTTGGCAATCACGTAAGAGCCGATAGGCAGTCACATTAAACATCGGCATCAAATGTAGCTGCCACTTTCAATCACAAGCGACAGCTGTATTCTGTATCAACCGTTAAATTTCACCCAGGAAATCCTTCTTACCAATCTCAACGCCGTTATGGCGCAAAATCGCATAGGTGGTCGTGACGTGAAAATACACATTCGGTAGCACAAAGTCCGTTAGATACGTCAGTCCTTTAAATTCCATACTTCTATCGTGTAACGGCAATAGAATCGTTTTGTCTTCGCTGCCGTTAATTTGCTCTGGTGACAACGATTGCAACAGCGCGATGGTTTTATCCAGTCGTGCTAACAACTCTGGGAATGTCGTTTCGTTGTCTTCGTATTTTGGCGGCTCTGTGCCCGCTAATCGTGAAGCAGCACCTTTAGCAACATCGGTGGCAATTTGCACTTGTCGGGATAGTGGATACATATCCGGATAAAGACGTGCAGAAACCAATACTGCAGGATCAATCTTCTTGGCTTCTGCATAGGCGATAGCCTTTTCTAAGATGGCGCGTAAATTGGTCAAGCTTTTGATCAGCGGCGGTATGGCTGCCGCATAAATTAAATTGGACATGGTCAATTCTCCTGAATCGGTATTATGTTAGAGACGGCAATGGATATGATGCCCCAAGCGAATGTTTGCAAGTCGGTGCCGCAGCAAAAAACACACGGTACGACTATGTCCACTTAAGGCGTGTGACACTATGTCGCATTCTTAATATTAGAAAAAACTGATATTGTGTTGACCATTGCAGAGATGTTCAATGCAATAACTTCCTCCCTCAAATCCAGCGACGTGCTGGATTTTTTTTGCCTGAAGGAGACTAGGCGTCTTTGATGGTTTTGTAACGTTCGCGTGATGCGTTCACCTTGTCACGCAAAAAAAGCCCAGGTTTAAAATGCAAAAAGCGTCGTCCAGGAACACTAACCATTTCACCGGTTTTCGGATTTCGGCCAATACGCGGATCGCGATGCGTCGTTGAAAAGCCGCCAAAGCCGCGAATCTCAATCCGTTCGCCATTGGCTAAGGCGGTGGTTAAGACATCCAGAATATTTTTTATCGCAAGCTCAACATCTTTGTGCGGTAGATGCGGCTGTTTATTGGCAATTGCGGCAATCAATTCAGATTTGGTCATGGTAGGTCGTTAGTGGCTAAAACAGTAACGGCATAAGTCGTTCAGTATAGGCATGGAATCAATTTAATGCTGCGTGGGCTATCGCAAAAGGCCTGGCCAATTGTTTCTATAATAGAAACAAATCATACAATATCAGCCTTATTGTTTATTCTCCGAATAGGTTTATAGTTAAACCGTACTTACAAAGCGACCAACATAGACAAAGGTGAAATAGATGAATACTCCAAAAAGCTTATACAAAGATGTCACAACCGGATTGTTTTTTGTCACCGGTGTACTGAGCTTTATGTCCGGTCAATTCATCCTCTCCACGCTGTTGTTTGGTGCCGCATCGCTAGCGAGTAACTTGAATGTGGCGGTGCCTGCTCGCATTTGATTTTTGTGTTGTAACCTCCTCGTTGTATTTCGCGGCTCCTCCTAGCCGCAACACTCAATAGCCTCTACCGTTGATGACTGTAGGGGCTTTTTTTGTGTCTGTTGCTTTCTCAGCATCAAATGAGCCATTGACGTCTAAACTAAACTTTCGAGTCCGTCGTCAGAAGAGCCTGCTAAGTTAAGGCACTGTTTAGCTGTAAATAAACTGACAGACGAATTTCGACCCTAAGCTGCGTGCGCCAGGATAAGCTGGCAAAGGATAGGAGGTGAAAGTCCTCCACGAGATAAGGTCTAGCCAACCGTCTCGGCCCCGAGTGATGCGCGGGTACTCGTGCGGGTATCCGGAAGTTCTTTGATGGCATGAACCATGACTGGCTGCTGCGATTTCTTCAACACCGAATCGGGGATAAACGTTTGCTGCGTCTCATCGCCAAATGGTTATGTGAGTAAATATGGGCTTGATGGGAATATATTATTAATAACATATAATACAAAACCCTAAAGGTGGTGTTTTCGACCGGCCACCGCCTTTGCCACCTTCACCGGCTTTTTCGCGCCGGCCGGCGAAACTGACGACATGGAAATAGTCCACACACAATCTGTCAACAACTCCCGCATAGCGCCGATTTTAAAACCGGCACCCTTGCTTGGCTCAGATCGCCCCGTTACGTACCTCAGTAAAAGGCCGCAACGCGGCTATAATGCGACTTACTTTTTCAGTTTTCTGTACTTCGCCCAGTTAGCGATACATTGGCGCTTTAGGAGAAACAATGCCAGTATTTACCACTCAGAGTGGCAAACTCAAGAAGTTGTCGTCTCAGCCCTTTAGCAAAGAGAAGGAACTACAAACTTTAGTTGAGCAGAATCTTGATGAACTACTCGGGATGCATTTTCTTGCCACTGAGTATACGACGACATTTGGTGGTCGAATTGACACACTTGCCGTCGACTACACGGGTGCTCCGGTAATAATTGAATACAAACGTAATAAAAACGATAACGTCATAAATCAAGGCCTTTCGTATCTAAGGTGGTTGCAAGCCCAAAAAGTCGAGTTTTTTGAAATGTTAGTTATCAAGAAATTGGGGGCGGAAGTAGCCCAGAAAATCGAGATTGATTGGAAAAATCCTAGAGTCGTATGTGTCGCTGAGGCGTACAGCAAATTCGATATCGACACAGTTGAAGTCATTCCAATGCGAATCGAGCTCTTCAAATACCGAAACTACGAAGGTGGCATATTCAGCCTAGAGCCACTGGGAGTAAGCGAGCAAAAGTCCAAGACGAGTTCAGACGTTCCGGTGGAAAAGACAACAATTGACACCACTATCGAAGAACTCACAAAAAAAGCTTCTCCAAGCACCAAAGAGCATTTCGAAGACCTTAGAGCAAGAATTTTCGAACTTGATGAAAATATCACGGAAAAGGCTACAACCCTATACGTCGCGTACCGCGTAACGAAGAATTTTGCGGAAATCCATATCGGAAAAAATCAATTGAAAGTTCATTTGAGACCCATTGAGTACAACGACCCAGATAGCAAAGTTGAAAAGGTTTCAGATTCTTACAACTGGACAATGGATCGCCGTATATACGTTAAGTCAGCAAATGATCTTGCATATGCTTTGAAGATCATTGAAGAGTCATACCAGGATGTGCTGTAAAAACTACCATGCATGAATTGCTGTTAGGTTGCTTTTTTAGGGGTGTGTCGGGGCTGATCCAATTTCACTGGCTTTGTTCGCGCCGACCTGCGAAACTGACGACCGCCCCGATCTTCACCTGACGCTTGCACTAGGCTGATTTTACGTTGATCGGTTCATAGCGACCCAAACCCGTCTATCGAGTTTCTCCAAAACGGTCATTCAGTGAAATACAGATTCTTCCAACTGTTGGGCTATAAAGCAGACGTTGGTGGCCTCAACCTATCGGCCATTACCTGCCTTCCGGAAAATATAAAAAATAGCGTTTTGAATGACTGCTTCAACATCATTTTCTGACATCTTTATCTTATGGTAAGAAATCAACACACAACTCGATTACGACCATTTTCCTTTGCCTGATACAGCGATTTATCGGCGCGGATAATAAAGTTTTCCACGTTCTCACCACACTGCAACCGAGCAACACCAATGGAGATGGTGACGATACCTAGCACTTCGTTGTTTGCTTTGCGCCGCAAATGACTTTTTTCCATGGCGGCTCGGATATTTTCACAAATTTCCCGTGCCTCTTCGAGCGTCGTATCCGGCATGATGATAGCCAGTTCCTCACCACCGTATCTGGCCACATGGTGGTAAGGAAAGGCAAACTGACACATTAACGAAGCGATAAACTTGATCACATTGTCAAGGATAATATGGCCGTAGCTGTCATTGATACCTTTGGATCGATCGATATCCATAAACAGGAGCTTCGCTGACTTCCTGATCCACTAAATGTTCCAATGTTTGATCGAACGCGCGCCTATTCAATAATCCGGTCAAGCCGTCGGTTTTAGCTATTCGTTGCAACTGACTCAATTCCGATCGCAACTGTTCTATCTCGTGGCCGGCTCCTAGGAGCTTGGTTTGCATAGTTTAGCTGGTGAGCGCCAAAGACTGGGTTTCCTGAATAATCTCCCGTAACAAGACTCGAATATCGACCGTTTCGGAAAGATTTTCCAGAAGGGTCGATTTTTTCTGAAAATTGTCGTTGGTTTCTTCGACCCTGTTATAAGTATCGCTAATAGCACAAGTCGCTTGGTCGATGACCTTCTGAAATTGATGATTGAGATTTTCGAACGATTCGAGCGAAGCATTACAAATATATTTGCCGTAAAACTCCAGACTAACGGCTTGAGTGAAGGGTTTGCCTTCTTGGAATAACAAGCTGAATGCTTTGGTCAACGTAGCGTTTTTGCCGGTTATGTATTCGTAACAAATGGCATAGTTAATCGGATAGGCCGCAATATTGTATTGGTTGATTAAAGGTAAAATCTGTTTCAGATACTCGGCATTCAATGGTAGTGAATAGTCATATGCGGGCAAAAAGAATGAGCCATACGCCATATTGATTTTTCCTATAAAAAATCACTGCAGCAATAAGCTCGCTAGGCAGTAACGCTTCTACCACCCTTGTTGGCTACTGCATTGATATAAATAGAGGATGTCGTGTCGCAATCACGCAGTGTAATCAATCCAGATGAAGGAACATCTATTACCTATAGGCCGGCGACATTTTACGGCGGATATAAATGCTCAAGTAAATCATCAGCAATCCGCGGAAAACTAAGTTGGTACTGAGTCCAAAAGAAAAGAACCAGCTTTCGCTCGTAGGCCATTGAAGCCAAACCATCAAACCCAAAACAAATGAAACCGCGCTGATGAACAGGTTAAAGCCTAGTTGCGAAATTTTTAATTTTATTGCGAAAACGGCCTGAAGTACGCTACGCGTTAACAAATAAAGCGCGATCATTAAACTCAACCGATCCGGTGTATCTGAAATACCAAATATTAATAACGTACCGAAGATGAGGTCCAAAGCGCCGGCATTCATACGTTGCATAAAATCGCATACTTCTAACGAAAAAACTGCGTCAATACATTCAAACGCGCCAAGTAACATAATCAATATGCCGATTACGGGTAACCAGGAAAAGTCTGCGACCGACAATATAGCAACCGTGGAATTGAATATGCTTGCCAATGAAAACACAAACCCGACGATGACGACGAAGACGCCTTGAATAAGCCACAACCACCAAGGGATGTTCAGGCGTCCGTCTTTAATGAAAAAGCTAAACAACTTCATATTTTGTAGTCATCGGTTAAAAGTTATGAGAAATCCCCAGCCAAAGGTTGTTGTTATGGAAACCAATGAACTCATTTCGCTTCTGGCGGTTACCATGTTCCAAACCAAGCGTAACCAGCGACTCCTTACTTAAGGCATAGCGCAGTTCTATGCCGCCCAAAAAGATTTCCTCTGGATTGTCAAAGTGTTCGTCCAGCCGATTCATTGTGGTGTAGCAATTTTTTTCGAAGTCGAAATCTACTGCCAATTTTATTTTCTCGCTCAACTTGGTCTCTATTTCGATCGATGCATAGTGAGTCTGATAAGAAGCGTCGTCGTTTAATGCGATTGAGCGCTGATTGCGGGCATTGCCAACTTCAAAGTGATACCCTAAAAACAGTTCGGTATCCGCCGTTAATTCGATTGCGAAATGCGCACCCAACGTCCACAAGTCGGTGCTGCGATGCTTGAATACGCCATCGTAGTCGCGCAAGCCGTAGCGACCCAACACATGCATTGCGAGCCAAGCCGTCAGTTCCTGCTCCACGTGGATTGACCAAATGTGAGAGGTCAAACTTTCGTTTCCTTCGATGGCGTCGCCGAATTCTTGTTCAACCATGTTGAAACCTAGCAAGCGATCTGGAACGAAACGATAAATCGCACTCACCGTCGTCGCCGATTCGAATTGACGACTGACGGCAGTTTGAAAATTTGCGTGGGTAAAGTCGGTGTTTTCGGCAAACACATAGCCACCCGCTTCGGCAAAAAAAGTTGTATCGCCGAAATTTTCCGGCAAATCCAGCAATACTGACGCCGTCGGTTCGTATACAAAATCCGATCGCCCCGAAGGTCTGTCCACCGCTGCCGGGGAGTCGCTATTTTTGCCGAAAGATTTTTTCGAGCTTCCCAGCAGGAAAAAATCGGCAAAAATTACGCGACCGCTTATGCCTTCGGCGCCCCGATTCGTCCGCGTCACCTCGCTCCGACCCAACAAGGGGTCGAAACTTAGGCTCTCGCATGACTTGACGCCGTGTCGCGATGCCTTGCAGGTTTTCTCCGCTTCGCTACGAAAACCCGCCCGGCGCTACGGCTATCGGGGACTAAAAATCTTCACTTCGCTGACGCTCCGTTTCCAAGATTTTCAGCGGCTGTGTGGGGTCATCAAGCAAGGAAAGTTGTCGCGTAACGGTAAAAAGTGCGACATCATCGGTATAAAACGCTCGGCTTGATAGTTCCACGTGATAATCCGCCGCCGCTTCCACGCTGTAAAGCGACAGCAAGAAACAGCCTGATAGAAAGATTTGCTTCTGTTCTTTCAGGCAAGAACCATTAATTATCGCTATATGTTTATGGTAAAGAGTCAAGATCACTTCTTAGGAAAAAGCGTTGGGTAACCTTCGACATATATCCAATCTTTATCTTTGACGGGTGTATGGCAACTGATACAGTCCTTTTTGTAATTTGCCGATACATTGATATTAGTGCCGTCATTCTTAACCAAAGCCCAGCCCCAACCGTCGCCCCAACTAGTGTTTTTAGGAAAACGCCCTTGCCTATCTTTAATCATCACAAACCACTGTTTGATGGTGTTGTTGGCATAGCTAACACCTGTACCAGTCGTGTAATTGCCTGCGGTCGATGCCCGTAACTCTTTGACAATGGCGGCACCGTCAGGAAATTTTCCGGTTTTACGGAATTCATCAACCGCTTTGCCATCGGCATAAACATCATGAAAACCGCTGGCGTCGCCTTCAGGTACATGCCACGAACCGAGGTGCACCATAGTTCTTCGAAAGTCGGTCGGTAACCTAATCCGGCCGGTCTCATCCACATAAGGGGAAAAATTCGCTGATGCGTTTGCCGTATTCCCTTCAGCGTGGGTTAACGACATGCCTATTAATGACAGCACAGCCGTTACGACCATTAAATATCGAGCTTTTATATTTCTTCGCATGGTTTTATTCCTTGGTTACCGGGTATATAGAGGGAATTGCAACGTTGTCCCGCATGAAACCATGCGGGGGCTATTCATCATCGGGTCGCAATACCAAGAGGGCGAGCCAACAGATCTCCTTTATTAGGGATGTTATAGGGTGAATATTTGTTTTCGGTAATCCTGCCTTCCGCGCCGATTTCGACGACATTCAGCGTGCCACCGTCACCGACGGGCGTTTTATCGAAAGTACGATGTTTTACCGTATAGAGGTATTTTTCGTCGGGACTGAGCGCAAGTTGGTAAGGCGCTCCATAACCCCTCAAATCCATGTGTTGAATTTCTTTTGGGTGCCTGGGATCGCTCAAATCGTAAACCGATACCGTATCCGAACCGTTGTTTGTCGTATACGCACGGGTACCAGCCTTATTGATAGCTACCCAACAAATGAGCTCACCGCTGTTAGAAGCTGAATCCACGAATTTGAGGGTACCGCTATTATCGTATTCAAAGACGCCCAGTTTTGCGCCAGTTACCATGGACACGTAAATTAAGGGTTCTTTGGGATGAGATTGCAGACCGAACATCAACGGATCCGGTTTGCCGTCTTTGTTGGTATCAAGACCGCCTTCAAAAATGCCTTTAGGGGCTTCCAACTCTTGCAGCAGCGATAATTTTCCGTCTTCGGATAGCTGTAATACACGAATCGTGGAAGGTTTTTGTTTATTCAGCAACTTACCCCACATTGCCTCGCGCGCTGGCAGGTAAAAGCTGCCGAAATCCCCGTCGTAAACAAACCGGTTGTTCACGATCAACGCTTGCGTGGGTGAACGCGATGCCGTTGCCAATTCCACTTTGCCCTCCGGAACCGGCATCAGAGCGCCATTCTCGGTAATTTTATGCACGCTATAGTTGGGTTTGCTGGCTGCCATGTCGCGACCGGGATCCTCGTTTTTGTTGACCACGACCAGGTAATCACCCGCGTAGCCAATACTGACTGGATTTTTGCCTCCCGAAGGAAACGGTGAACCCGGGACGGGTTTTAAAGATCCGTCGTCAGAAACATCGAAAACGGCAACGGTGTCCGAACCGCCATTCACCGCAAACAATCGTTTTTTATCGGGACTTAGCGTAATGGCCTGATCCAGATCGAAAGGGCCGAAATGTGGTAGCACAAACTTGGTTTTCCAGCCCATGCCACCGGTTAAAAAAGGCGAGCCCGGCAAAGGCGCCAGACTGCCATCCGCATTTTGCCGGTAGGCGGCTACTGCGTTGCCATTGACAACAGGGTCGTTGGTAAGTGTATATATCGTTGTGTTTTTTCCGGAGTTTTCATCGGCATATAAAATGGAAAATACCGATGAATAAATCAAGACCGACAATATCCATAGGTTCCTGTTAAGCAATATTTCTTTTTTCATTTTGAATTCCTGACTAAGTTATGGGTCGTTCAGAATGGTGCCAAGGACGCTATCCGACAAGGGCGCAACCAAAGTGTTGCTCGTTTGCCGAATCTACTATTGGCGTCATGTGCACAGTTAGGGCCAAATGCTCTTTGTTTACGGCAGCGTTCTGACTAGAAGGAAAAGTAGGTTGCGAAGAACATTCCGGTCATTCGAGGCAAAGCTAATAGTCTGCCGCCCCGTCAAAGCAATGTTGGCCAGCATATTCGGATCACCCTGACGCAGCCCGAGAAATGCAATTGGGTTCTCCCAATTACACTTTTCGAGTAGCGAACTTCAGTCCTGTTTTATTTGTATGGTGCTGGTTCTAATACATCCTGATAACCGCCGGTTGCGGCTTTGCCTTTACCCTTTCCAAATTTCAAAATTGGATAGTATTGAGTAAAAACGAAGTCGTCCGCTGCTGAAGCTGCGTGGCATGCATTGCACGCTGCTGTTGGCAGGGCTTCTGCCGTCTTTTTAATTGTTTTGTGATCTTCTGTGCTGAATGAAAAAAACGCCCAATTGCCCGGTTCATTCGGGAAGTATTTTTTGCTTTTTATGGTTGCCTCCAGACCGGCAAATTCGCCGCTGAAATAACCGTTGCCGCTAACGGCCGTTTTCGAACCGACTGACGTCATTTCTTTGATGGTGATAGTACCCTCGGGAAATGTTCCGGTTTTCTTGTAGTGAGCCCAACTGTCCGGGTCAACGTAGACGTGGTGAAACTCGGGAAACGTCGCTTTGCCGTTATTCATGTCATTGGGCGTCAAGGGTGTACCAACATATACCCATTCCCGGTATCCGGTCGGCCGTTCCAATTTTCCGTCCTTGATCGTGAAGTACTTTTCCGCCATGACTGGGTTCGAACCCAACGCCAAAGCGACAACACCCATAACTAAACTGCTTTTTACGAATCGGTTTTGCTGTTTCATCTTCTTTTATCCTGGTTGTGATGGTTTGAGCTGTGTCAGCCCAATTGTTTTTGCTTTTGAACACCCGAAATAAATTAATTAGTGACCGTATTGCTGTTGAAACAATGTCTCAAACTCGCCATAACCTTGCGCAGCAAGTTCCGCTCTTGGTACAAAGCGCAGGGCGGCAGAGTTGATGCAATAACGCAATCCCGTGGGCTTGGGACCATCGGAAAATACGTGGCCGAGATGAGAATTACCTTGCGCAGAACGTACTTCGACTCGGCTAACTCCAAACCAACTTCGATCCTCTTTCTGTGTGATATTTTTTGGCGCTAATGTCAGAAAAAAGCTTGGCCAACCGGTGCCCGAATCGTATTTATGTAATGAATCGAAAAGCGGCTCGCCGCTGACGATATCCACATAAATACCTTCGGCTTTGTTATCCCAAAATTCGTTTTCGAACGGTCGTTCGGTCGCTCCATATTGGGTAACCGCCCGTTGCAGTTTTGTCAGACAGTGGATTATGAATACTTGTTCGTTTGAGATATTCGCTGCCATCGCCCGCCTCCAAGGATCGCTTGCCGAAAAGGGAAAAGGTTAATTTTTCTGACTTCGGCAACACTCTAATGCGGAGAAATGGTTTTGAGAAATAGGGATTTGTTGAAGAACGATAAGCCGTGCTTATGGTTTGAAATGCGCCGAATTAAAAGCGGTTTGCGAAGGTTAAAATTTAAATGCGGATCTATGCCTTGGGCCATTGATGGCTATTAATCTCGTTCATGAAGTAGGTCAATGCCGGTTTCCGCGTTTGATCCATGGGTACGACAAACTCGACGACGCGTGTTAACTTGGGATCGGTGACCGGCTTGCAGTCCAGGCCGGGTTGTAATACCGAATAACGAGGAATCACCGCTACGCCCATGCCGATGCGAATCAGACTTTGAATCCAATCTTCGCGCTCGCACTGAAATACAACGTTGAGATTCAATCCTTGAACCGAAAACAATTCGCGAAATTCCTTACCAAATTCGCAATGTAATCGCTCGATATACCGCTCGGCCGCGATACTGCGCACGGAGACTTCGCTTTCCCGAGCAAAGGGATGGCCTTGCGGAAAGGTAATTGCCATTTCCTCGTTAAACAGCTCGACGTGCTCCAGTCTCGGATTAGCCGGTCCGTGGCGCGCGTAGAAAGCGCCGTCGATAGCGCCGCTGAGCAATAAACCCGGAATACTCTCGTGAACGACATCGTGCAGTATAAGCTTGACCCTGGGGTGATTCATCTGAAATGTACCCAATAAATCGCCGATCATGTTCGGCCCGATGGTGCACATCACGCCAATATTGAGCTCTGAGGTTTCTCCGTTGACCACTGCCTTGGCCGTCCTTCTGACCATGTGCTGAGTACGTTCGATTTGCTCGAAATAACTTCTTAAAGATTTTCCCAGTTCCGTCAGTTCGGTTTCGCGACCATTACGCGCAATCAAATCGCCGCCCAATTCTGCTTCCAAACGCTTGATCGCCTGGGTTAGCGCGGGTTGAGTGACATAGCATCGCTCCGCCGCTTTGGTAAAGTTTAAAGTGTTGGAAAGGGCCAGAAAATAACGAATTTGATTAAAGTCCATGATTCTTGAGGTTTGAAAATGAATAAACGATTTGAGACTTAGAAAGATTATCTGATTTTTGAGCCTTGTCATGAAAGAATGAGTTTTACGCCGCTAGCTGACCGAACCAATTTTTGAATGAATATTTGGTGTAAAAAATTACCTTTGTGACTGGTTATACAGCAAGAACGGTCGGATGGGTTTTTGGATGCTGAACGGCGGCAACGGGTCGTGATTCGACTGACAGCTCATCTGATTCCTTGCCGGAAAGCTGTCATTAAATTCTGATTCCCGAAAGCTGCCAGTCGCCACTGAGTGCAGCCGACCCAAACCGGCCATCGGATCTCAATAATTGACCGTCAGGTTCCCCTCGGATAGCTGCCAGTCAATTTAAGACAGCCAACTGGATCGATCTGCCGATCCATCAGCGGAAGCTGGGCCTTTCGAGTACTTCTCTAATAAGAATTCGCAGAGCCGGAAGCAGCTCAATTGTAAACCACGGATTTCTGCGTAACCACAGATTATTGCGTGGGCTGGGGTGCGGCAACGGCACTACGCCAGGCCAATGCTCGCGCCAATTTTGAACAGTTGCTGTTACTGATTTACTGGCATTCGGCAAATGATACCCTTGTGCATACTGACCAATGACCAGGGTCAGACTTAGGTTTGGCAGCAGCCCCAACAAATCCCCACGCCATTGGGTGGCGCATTCCGGTCTTGGTGGAAGATCACCCGATTTGCCCGTGCCGGGAAAGCAAAAACCCATCGGCAGAATGGCGACTTGTTGTGGGTCATAGAAAGTTTCACTGTTTAAGCCCAACCAATCCCTAAGCCGATCACCGCTGGCGTCTGAAAACGGCACTCCGGATTCATGGACTTTTCGCCCGGGTGCTTGGCCTGCCACCAAAATCTTTGCATCAGGATGCAATTGGAGGACAGGACGCGGACCTAGCGGTAAATGTTCTGAACAGAGTATGCAAGAGCGCACTTCATAAAGTAATGATTCAAACCCCGCCATAACTCGCTTCCTTAAGCAACGCAGTGACCATCCATTAGGTCATTGACCATTTGTTTTATATCAATTGGACAAGGCTTTTTCATCACTTGGGCAATTGCCCCCATGCCTTCCAGCAACACCAGCAGTTTAAAAGCCAAATCATTTGGATACATGACAGGAAGCCCCTTGGTTAACTCACGGAAAACATCCAGCTCCCACGTTTTAAATACAAGGCAGGCATTTTCTATCTTAGGATCTTTGCCGGAAAACTCGCCCATCGCATTGACCGCCAAACAACCGTGAAACTGCCTGTTCTCAAACCAGTTACCCGCATCTTCAAAAATGGCTATTATTTTTTCGCGGCTGCTTAAGTCATTTCTGGCTAACAAATCAGTTAAACCCTGATCGTAATTGGCACGGTAAAATTCCAGCACGGCGACGATCAAATCGTTTTTGGTCGGAAAATAAATGTACATCGTGCGTTTGGAGACATTAGCCTGGCGCATGATCAAATCTACGCCGGTGGCATAAAAGCCATTTTCGGTAAACAGCTTGAAGGCTGCCTGGATAATTTGTAAACGTTTAATGGATTTTTTAGGTACCGCTTCAATTTCGTTAGTCATAGTTCGCATTATTAGTGTGGGTGAACGTAGCTTAACAAATGCCCATAAAAAGTAAACAGATAAGTTTACAATTTAGTTGACAAGATAAACAGATCGGTTTACACTTTGCAGCAAGTAAACTTATCGGTTTACTTATCACGCTTAACTTTAATTAGGAATTTACCATGCAAAGAATCAAAGCAGTTACCCACGCCGAAGGCAAAGCCAAAGAATTGTTAGATGGCGTTAAAAAAGCGATGGGCTCGACGCCAAATATTTTCACCACGTTTGCCAATGCCCCGGCAGCATTGGAAGCTTATCTTAACTTCAACACCGCGTTAAGCAGCGGCGTACTGGACAAAAAACTGAGGGAACAATTGGCGGTCACCGTGGCTGGTTTTAACGGCTGTAATTATTGTGCTTCCGCCCATGTTTTCTTGGGGGGTAAAGCCGGTGTTGATAGAACCGAATTGGTTGCCAATAGCAAAGGCCATTCCAGCGATGGCAAAACCCAAGCGGCGATCAGCTTTGCCCGCGCTTTGCTGGAACAACGGGGCAAAGTCAGTGATGACGATTTAATAGCTGTCCGCGCGGAGGGCTTTACTGAGGAAGAAATTATCGAAATTCTGTCCCACGTCGCTTTGAATACGTTTACCAATTATTTCAACGAAACCGCTTTGACCGCTATCGATTTTCCTGTGGTCGATTTAAAAACCCTATAACGGAGAAGAACCCTGTTCAATGCAAAATTAGTGGCCATTATTTTTGGCTTAACGTTCGTTGTCGTCGGTTTGATGGGCTTTGTGGAAAATCCCATTGCTTCCGAATCCGGTTTTTTTCAAGCAAACTGGGCGCATAACCAAGTGCATTTAATCACCGGAGTGGTTTTTTTGTTGGGTGTCATAATTATCCAGGCCAAGAAAAACGCTTTGTGCTTTATTCAGGGTATTTTTATGGCTTGGTGGCCTTATTAGGCTTTGTTTGGCCAGGCGACATGTTGCTGGGTTTTATCCATATTAACGGGCCTGACCGCTGGCTACATTTAGGCTTGGCGATTGTCATCGTGGCGGCAGGAGTTCTTTCCACGCCTGTCCAAGCCCGGTTAAAAGCTGAATACAGCTAATTGAAAACAGGGCGATGTCTGACAAAAAATCAGATTCGCCCTTTTGCTAAACGCTTACGCCTTACTGTCAGCCGCACCCCTTTTGGCACCGCGACAACAGGGTCGAAAAAATGTTTAAAAATAGTTTAATTTCAAACTTTGAATAGACCAAAAGTGTATTTGCTCTTTGGCATCCAGATTTTTTGTAAGTCTGAAAATAGGTGCTTGGGATATTTTTTATAATCGAGGTTGCAACACATGTACTGGCTAACAAATGATTGGCAGCAATTTTTGCCCCATCCCTGGTTGGAAATCGCCTTAATAGCAGTTTCAGTGCTGTGCGGTTCACTGATCGGTACCGAACGCGAGCGTAAACTTAAACCAGCGGGACTTCGCACCATGATCTTGATTTGTCTAGGGTCTACGGTGTTCACACTGATATCGCCCGTGTTAGAAAGCAGCTCTGGTGAAAGTGGCCGTGTGGCTGCCCAAATCGTCACCGGCGTTGGCTTTTTAGGCGCAGGTGCCATCCTCCAGGGTAGCAGCGGTGTGCGTGGCTTGACATCCGCCGCCCTTATCTGGACGACTGCCGCCATCGGCATGGTTATTGGAGCCGGATTGGGTGGTGCAGGGTTAGCGTTAAGTTTGTTATTGCTTATAATTCAGACAGTCGTTACAAGAGTGGAAAGCCGTTATATTGGCCCCTGCGTTCATCGCCAAATTAAAATGATTTACGATCCTAGAGGCGGTAAAACCGCTGTCAAAATCGACCATATCCTTGATAATTATCAACTGCTCCATAGCATGGGCCAGGTCGAAACAAGTGAGGAGAAAAAAGTGAGCCTGACTTTAAGTTATTGCAACGCCCATAAGCACCATAAGGATTTTCTGGTAAAACTGGCTGAGCTGCCGGAGGTTGAGTCGATTGTTCAATTTGACTAAAAGCCTTAGGCTACAGATATATAGCGTGCAGTTATTGATTAATGGCTTTGGCTTAATGACTGCTTTCAACCGTATGCCGTCAGTTGTAAATCCGGCATCAGTGACTCCTGTTGGCCGGGTCGAGCCGACGGCGATGCAAGATTGCTCGCCAAAAAGCGGTCGTTCGCTGACGTGAGCGACGAAAAATTACGCGGACGTCGTTACCGGCCGGTAATGGCCGTTAGCCAGCATTCAACAAGACCCTAGAAGCTTTTTGCTAACCAACAAATACAGCATTCACAAGGCACTGGCTTTATGCCAGTGCCTTGTGTGCCGCTTAATAGTTCGCTTTCTCTACATGTAGTTGAAACTCGTTGTACTGGTTACCTTGCTGGCTCTTGGCTTTCCCCAGTAGCTGGATCAGTACCAAGTCGCCGGGCTGAGCGTTTTGTTGTTTCATGCCGTTCGCGATATAGGTATTCATAAACGCCGATACGACTTCGCCGTTTTCCCGTTCGACGATCACCGTTCGCTGCGGTCCAAAGCGGTCATGATGAAACTCGCTGAAGCCCAGGATGATACCAATTAGCGGGTTATTGACCTCGTGTTGCCAGGGCGTTGGTTGCTTGGTAAGCAATTCACCCGCTGCAATCGCTTTAAGATGGGCAAATTTATCTTTTTTAGGGTTGTTGTCGTTATCGAACATGGGTTGGAGCTCCAAAAAATGAATGGTGGCATCGAAATGACATCCCAGTCTCGATGCGGTTGTGGCATGTCCTCTCGCCATACTATTAGGGTTTGTTTCAAACCTTGGAAGCCCATACCTACGCAGTGGTATCTCGATTTCATACCGTGCAACGTTCTGGCTAGCGCAGTGGATGCGGACCGTTGATGATCAAAACCCGCTGGCTGACTTGCTGGCAAAAACAACAAACTAACTAAAGAAAAAAATTACCCTGTTTTGGCGCCCATCACGGGCCAAAACAGGGTGTTTTTTCAGAAAAAAGTTTTGTTTAGTTAGTTAGTTCCGAATAGCAAGGTCGCTTAGGGCCTTGGCCTAAAACAGTTTTTTTTCGACCCACGCGACAACGGCCCGTTACAACAAGCCGTGCTCGGCGAAGGAGTACACCGATTCACCGACGATGAAATGATCGAGCACCCGGATGTCGATCAAAGCCAAGGCGGCTTTCAGTTTCTCGGTAATCACTTTGTCCGCCTGGCTGGGTTCGCTGATGCCGGATGGGTGGTTGTGGGCCATGATCAGCGCCGCCGCGTTATGCAGTAGTGCCGATTTGACTACTTCGCGCGGATACACGCTGGCCCCGTCAATGGTGCCTCTGAATAATTCTTCACAGGCGATGAGTCGGTGTTGGTTGTCCAAAAACAGACACATAAACACCTCGTGTTCGAACGGCGCCAGTTTCAACTTGATACAGTCCTTGGCTTTATCCGCACTGGTCAGGGCCTCGCCTTTACTGAAGGTGCGGTTGTAAATCTGGATGGCCTCGAAGATCACATCGTCTTCATCAGCCACACGGTAACGATTATTCGTCCCTCGAAGGAATAACATGGGTTTTCTCCTGTCATCATGAAAACCGGAGACACGCCAGCCCCTGCCGGGGTGGGATTGTCCCGGCAGGGTAGTTAATCAATGGCACCCGGCATTCATGCCGGGTGCCATCAATGTGAATTGTTACTTTCTAGTGAATGGTCACGGACTATCCGCTGGCCTCATGTGGTTCAGCCTCAGCCCGCTCAAGCCCTTGGTAAATCAGCAAGCACTAAAATCCAGT
Source organism: Methylomonas defluvii (assembly GCF_033949435.1). Taxonomy (NCBI): domain Bacteria; kingdom Pseudomonadati; phylum Pseudomonadota; class Gammaproteobacteria; order Methylococcales; family Methylococcaceae; genus Methylomonas; species Methylomonas defluvii. Next base: position 74,569 of record NZ_JAXARY010000010.1, read on the forward strand.
ATGTTAAGGGTGTTGATGACTATGGCAGGCTTGTCCGTTCATGACGCCGTTTGCCTGAATTTCCGCAACACTGACGACTTCGCCGCTATCACCCAGCGCCACTTGAAACACTCTGGAAAACAGCGCCGGACAACTGCCAAAGCTCGGCAGCAGCCGTTGCAAAGCGTCCGCCGCTTGGTCGGCCGTATTGGCGACCACGAAGTTCTGAAAATCCCATTCGTCCGCTTCCTTGGCCGCTTCCATATAGGTATCCCATTCGTCATGGTAGGACGATGCCTGACCCACCACCATTCCCGTGGCTTCCTTGCTGGGGACGATGAAGCAATTCTGGTCTTCGTCATACACTGCATCGTTATCGATGTCGACGGACTCGCCATTCATGGTTAATCGATACTGCTCGCAAAATACCGCCTGACCGCTGACCCATTGCCCTTCAAAATAGGCACTGTGCTTTTCGCCAATAGCATCCAGTGTAATAGCCGGGGTATTCAAATCGATCAAATACTGGAATAGCCAATGCCCGTGATCCAAGCCTGGACGAAACACCCAGTAATCCCTGTGCCAGGCAAACATCCAACGCAAAGCTCCAACATCCTCAAGATCATCTAGCTCGGCAATTTTGACAAGTCCGCTTTCCACATCGCTTCGACTAACCGCGTTAGCATTCATCGCCAAATTGACGTTGCAGCAGCCTTCTTTGATTGGATAATCCTGGATGGTGGCCAAGGCTTGTTTCGGCAATAGCGGCACATCATTCAGTAAATCTAGACAGTGGTAGATTTTCAGCGTGTCATAGCCTTCGACAAAGTCTTCAGCCGATAATTCGCCTTTCAGGGTTACCAGTCGATTGTGGGCTTCCTGCTGCAACACACGTTTGACCTCGGCGATCACCTGCGCTTCATCGATCAACTTGTCCCGGTCCGGCAGACGCGCCAAAAACCGGCTGGGGTCCAGGTGGATGACATGACCAAGGTCACGCTCCTGATGGCTGTGATAAACCGGCAAGCCTTGCAGATACAGATGAAAAGCGTCCGTATTCCGCAACCAGTCTCCGCCTTGAGACAAGCCATACAAGTTTAGCTTACCGAGTTCGGTCTCGATGAACGGTAATGTTGAGGAGACTGCTCGCGACCGCTCGAGGCTGACACCGTTGACGCGCACCTCGATTGGAAATCCCAACGCCAAACGACGCAGTTGGGATTCAATCCTGTCAGCTTCGGGTTTAAATTGGCTCAGTGTTAAACGGGTGATACCCTTCCAGTCAGCCGGTTCGATCACAATCGGTTGAAATGCCAATAGCTCGGCGCTATTCGCTGAAAATCGACCGCCTTTGCTGTCAACCCTGATGGTTTCGCAGGCGAACAGCGCTGACAAAAAGCCAACGCCAAACGCATGTTCACGTTCGATTAACTCGGCATCCCAACCAGACTCGGAGACGGTCAGCAGGGTGTGCAGTGAGTCAATGCCGCAGCCATCGTCACACACCGTCAGGGTTCGAGAGTCTTCGACATACTCGAAACTGACAAACGTGGCACCGGCACGCCGGGCATTTTGCATCAGCTCGCCCAATACCGTAGTGGACTGGGTAAAGCTGAAGCGCAGATTGTTGATTAGTTTTTCCGGGTTTACCGCTAATTGGGTGGTTTGCATGATGAGGTCCTCATAAATAATGAATCCCGAGGACACGAGCACAGCTTCACCCCGTCGGGGAGAAAATGGCTCATCTCCCCGAGGTGGGCAATACGGGATAGCCCGTGGTTGAATTAAAATGATTGCTTGATGGGCTGATCAATGCGTTAACGCCAAGCGCTTGGCGTCTGCCGTGTTTCCCGCGAATGGCAAGCAGTCCGTTTGATGGCCATCCAGCAAGGCATCCGGATCAATGCCGTGCTGGGCCAATACGGCATGCATCGCGCCGGTTAACAGGGTGTTCCCTTGCTCGCGTTCCGATTCACCGCCATGCTTGATCGCCCAAAACGGATTAAACCGATACTGCCGGCCATCCCGTTTACACTGCTTGTTCACTTCGGCATGAAAGGCCTTATCAAACTTTTCCGCTTGGTCGAACTGTTGCCAGAAGCCTTTACCCGCTTGCACGTCCGCCGGCGGCAACCAACGGCGTTGGCGGCCGACCAATCGGTTCATGCGGTCGATCAGGGTTTTGCTGTTCGGAAAGAAATGGATGGTGCCGATGCCGGGATAGTAGCGCACGTCAAAGTAACTGCCGCTGACCCGCTCGCCGTTGCGTAGCCGATGAAAGTGGTGATGAAACACCGCTTCCAAGCTAACTGCCGCCTCGACCTTTCCATCCAGTAACGCAAACACCTTATCGAAGTCCGCCAATAGCCGTTGCGATTCCCAGTTCAAACCATTCTGGTACGCACTTGAGCGATGACCGGGCAAAATGAAGCGGGTGGTCTTGATGCGCATCCCCAAGGTGCGGTGTTTGTCATTGCTTTTCCAGCCCATGAAGTAAACAGCATTGTCACTGTAATAGCGGGTGATGGCATCAAACACATCGCAGATCATCGCCAGTTGTATATCGCCTTGCTGATCAATGATGCCTTGCAAGAAGCCGTAGATATTCGGCACGGTAAACTCCAAAGACTTCACCGTTTCAAAATCCGCCTCCAGGCGTTTTTGCGCCGCCGACGACAAACGCGAGGTGACTTGAGTGGAGCGCAAGATACTGGACCAGGCCCGGTTCTTCAGATCGTGATAGCGTTTGAACAGTGCAAGCTTCACCGCATCTGATGAGGATTCATCGCCGCTGCCGCCATTGCTGCCTATACCACCGCCATTCAGTTCACCGAGGGTTTTACCCAGCATGGCCCGATAGCGGCAGGCACGGGCTTCGCTCACCACAGCTTGCCGCGACGCTTCCACGGCGGCATTGAACATCAGTACCGCATTGTCGATAAAGGCATTCGGCAACGCCAGTTCATGCGGCGCTTGAAAATCGCCCGCCAAATCCTCAGCACTCAAGCGATCCTGGCGCAAGTCCTCCAGAATACTGCCGAGGATGTCCTGTTCAAAGCTTGAGGTTTTCTGCAACCAGACCAGTGCCACTTCCACCGGCGTTTTGCGTTCGGCGTCTTCAGCGGTAAACATCTCGGACAAGAATTCGACTTCGCCGTGTTGTTCGATCAAGCTGACCAAGAACTGCCGTTCCTTCGAAAATGGATTTTTCAGGGTTTCCGCATTCAAAATGGCGACAATTTCCCCGTCGAACAAAATCTCCCAGGCTTTCAATACATGGTGGACACCATCGGCAAACGGTGGATTCATGATGATGTGTGAATAGACACTGCCGCTTTGAAACTGCAGAAAATCCATGCCCACTACGTTAAATCCCGCGTCTCTCAACGTACCGTGTTTGCGAATATCGATTTCAATGCAGTCTATGGCTAGCCGCTTTCCGTGCTGGCAGGGACCGGGACGAAGTAAATGCCCTTCGCCCGCTGAAGGCTCCAGTACCCGGACAAAGCGGGTGTTCTTGAACATGGCCCAGGCTTTATGGCTTAGTGCGGCTGGCGTGGGGTAATATTGATAAGGGTCTGTCATGGTATGCTCCCAAGCGTCCCAGACGACCGCTCACCCCAGACAGGCGTGAGTCAACCCGTCGGGGTAAATGAAAAAAGTGCGGCGTAACCGCGTGTTAGGGTTGGGCGCTGGCTTGAATGGACTCAGCGGTAGCCAGTTGCCGGGTTTTCGCGTCCAGTTTTGCAGTTAGTGGGGCCTGCGTGGCGTTTGGCATGGATGAGGTATCGGACGATGCCAGCGGTGTAAATGGGTTAGCGGAGGGATCAGTGGAATCGATTGGAAAAAACTCATCCACCACTGCCGAGCCGTCATCCTCATTGTCTTCAAAGGCGCCATTGGCAAAGCCCAGTCGTGCCGCTTGATCCAATGCGGTTTGATCGAAGCCAGCGGCTTGCCGTTGTTCGTCAATCCGATGGGCTTCAGCCAAGGCCTCTTCAATGCTTTGGTTATTACGCAGGGTTATATCGACATAAAAGATCGCCGAACCGTGGCTTTGCCGGGTGGATTTACCGCGCAGCTTGAGTTCCAACGGCATGCAGGACAAGCGATTGCCGGATATGGCTTTGAAGTATTGCAAACGGGCGGTTAAAGTGCGGATACTGTTAAAGCCGGTCGTGCGAAAGATAAAACTACCGAGAGGATCGTCATCGCCAATCAGTACGTTCAAACGGCCATAGGGTTTGCAAGCACCGCCTTGCGCCAGTTGGCAGCCTTCCGGAGCAGGACAAGGCACACTGGCGATCCCGTCAGGGGTGCGACGCCGACAACTTTCGCCATTCCCAACACAGACCGGTCTGCCGGTGTTTCTATCAAACAAGCTGTATTCAGCGCGAAAGTTTAAATCCGGCTCATTGAACAGCAAGCGGATCGGAATGTTGCGGATTTTGCCGGCTTGCTGCTTACGCAAGCTGTCATCCAGTGGATGCAGTATCCAGCCGTCCTTACTTTGTAACTGGCTGGTGATGGTGAATTGGTCGTCCTTTTCCGGTAAGCGTTTACCGTTCTTTTCGACGACTTTACCGATGGCAATCCGCCCGAGTACCGGCGGGGTAATGGCTAAACCTTTTAACATGGTGAACTCCTGTGGGTGAGTAGTGAGTGATTGACTCTAAAAATGCATGCAGAAAGCCTTGAGCGGGAATCCCCCGCTCAAGGCTGTTGTGGTGTGATGGTTTTGATTTTTGCTTTGTAGTAGGTTGGTTGGTTTGTGGGCTAATCCGCCGCCTGCACCAGGAAACGCCGACTGCCGGTTTTAGTGGTGGCATACTGCTGCAACAGCGTCGGTTGCTCTTTCAGCAGGCGTGGGGTATCCAGGACCGCACTGTCCCTGGCTTTCTTCCAGGTCACTGCGCCGGTTTCAAAGCGGGCTTTGCTGGCATCGCCGATGGCTTGCTGCAAGGTTTGTTTGAACAGGGCTTCCTGCTGTTCCAACTCCGCCAGGCTTTGCCGGACATTGACCAGATCGGCGAAGGTGGCTGATAGCTGTCGATCCTGACTGAAATCCAGGGTTTCGCCGCTGTCCTGCGGATACAAACAGCGCAAGGCTAAATCTGCGGATTCCGAACCGTCTGCCGGTGGCGGGGTATCGGTTTCCACGAACCGCCAAAAGCGTTGTTCCAATGGGATCAAACGCGCGATCAAGGCCTCGTCACGCTGGATGCGATGAATCTCCAGATACTGACCACCCAGCAAGACAGCAACATCCGCCGTGGTTTTACCGGTGACGGCTAATTGATGCTGTACTTGCAATTGCACATATTCCGGTACCCCGTCCCGCCAAAGCTTCGACCCGTTGATACCGGCGGTTTTGCATTCCAGAATCTGTACCTCGTCGCTACCGATGACTTCCCGGTCGATATTGGCCAGCATCCACAACAAACTGGGATGCGGATGTTGCAGTACCGCATTGATGCGTCTGACCTTATTACCGGTACGCCGCGTGTAGTGCGCGGCCACAATCGGTTCTAACAGATTTCCCCAGTAGGTGGGGCTGGTTTCATCGTGCGGATCGATCTTGGGTAGATTATCGTCACGCCCGGTTTTCTCCAGCCACAGCTCCAGCTGGGATTTGTAAGGGTTTAATCCGACGGCTGCCGCCGCATCGGAACTGCCAATGCCGCGTTTGCGCACGGCCAGCCAGTCTTCACGCGGCATATGTTTGGTTTTTACCAGACGTAAGGCGGGTTTGGCCCGCCCGGTGAGCGGGCTTTGTAAGGCGGTTTCGGTCATGTTGACCTCCTTCAATAGAATTTGATAAGTTAAAAGCCACATCGACAGCGCAATCCCCACGCCCCAAACAAAAACGCCCGGTCGGAAAACCGACCAGGCGTTTTGTAGTGTGCTGAGGTTTGAGTTTATGCCGCGAGCAACAATGCGGAATCCAATGCCCGTTGTTTGATAGCGGCTCCTTGGCCGAACCAAGCTGAATCCATCCGACTCTCGGTACTTCTAGCCCGCTTCTCATGGTCGACATACTCGGTGACGGCATTTAGCAAGCCCCAAGCCGTGCCTTTGGCGGAATCCAGTGCCGCACCGTGACCTTGACCGTCATACAGGTTCTGCACCTTTTTCAAGGCCCGCTCATTGACCAGCGTAGCGGGTTCACCGGCATTTGCCGCTGACGTATCGCACAGTACCCGCAGAAAGTAGTTCATCGCCTCATGGGATTTCACCTTGCGTTCCGATAACATGCGCATGCGGTACATGAAGGCATCCCACTGGGATACCGCCACCCCCAGTTGCTGTTTCACCGCTTGGGCATCAAACTTGGTGCTATGCGGCACCTTGATGGCTTGGGTGGCGCCGTTGACGGCAATGGTCAGCGTGTTATTGCAAACCACCCGAATCGTGGTCGGTGTCGCGGTGGTCGCTAACGTGCCGTCGCAGGAGGTCGCCAATAGCAAATAGCCTTTGACCAGATCGTTGCCCTTCAGCACCATCGATTGACCGGTTTTCGCCAAAGCCCAGAACTTCTTGCCACCTTTCAAGACACCGGCGGTTTCCAGTTCATAGCCGGCAATCTCGGTCAGATCGCGATAGAACTCCAACACCTCGCGCGGTTGTACGACTTGATAGCGTTGGGAAACCACTGACAAAGCCTGCTTGGTATCGGATCGGTACAATACCTTTTGGTCCGCAAAAGTATGGATGGTGCCCAGGTGACCGACTTGATCGGCCATGAAGCGCACTTCGGATTCTTGAATTTGCCAATCCATACCGGCTTGCTTGGCCCACACTTCAATGGGCTGTTTGGGGGCGAGTGAATTGCCCAGGCCATGCCAGGGTGTTTGGCCGACATAGGCCATTTGTTCGAGTAGATGTGCCATAAAATGACTCCTAAAGAATAGTTAAACCGGGAAACAGCCAACGAGGTTGCTGAAAGTTGATCTATTTGAATCGGTTACTGAAACGAAGCACACCGAAAAGCTAAATAGCCTGATCTCGGTTGGCATAGTGGCTAAAAGACAAGCCGCAGTCTTGGCAGACGTAGTTGTCTAAAACACGCTGATCAATGACTTCGCCCAACTTGGCGCCGGTGACGCCACCCGTCGCCGCACCGATCAGGGCACCGAAAATAGCCCCGGCAACACTGCCCAGGGTGCTAGCCACTGGCCCGGCCACCAGACCGACGGTTAAACCGACTTCCGCGCCGCTAGCGGCACCGGTCATGGCTCCCGCCACGCCGCTGGCGGCACCGCCGACCGTACCGATCACGCCACCGATTTTTTTGCCACGATCCAAGCTCACAACCTGCTGCGAACGACAAATGGGACATTGAATATTCATATGAAACGGACTCCTTGAAAAACGCGCAGCCGCCATCCTCACCGGACCGATGATCGATAGTGGCTTGGCAAAAACGAAAAACAATAGCCCTCTGATCGCCGAAACGATCAGAGGGCTGTTGGGTTTGTGGAAGTTGAGGTCTGCCGGTTAGTAGTGGGTCTCAGAGGTGATACCCGAAAGCAGTTCTCAAGGAGAATATATGTGACTGAGATTTTTTAATAACGGGAATAGTGCAAAATAGTTTTACTAAGTGCTTTGTTTTCTATTTGTCGAGCGCTTACTTTTTTTTGGAAAGTCATATGTCTCGCCATATTTAAGCCTGTTTTGTTTAAGCTTTACGACTTCATCAATAACATTTATTTTATCTAAAACAGATTTGCAACTTTCTTTAATAGTGTCAATTTCAAAGAATACTTCGTTTTTACAAATTCGATTTGCTACGACATTAGCTGCTTCCGTGATAATAAAGTCTTCTTTGTCTTTATTTTTCATTTCAGGAGGTATTTTGATATTTTTCATCTCATCAAAGCACATCAGACCTAGAATATCCCTTATTATGTAGTCATATCTATGAATTACTTTGGCATATCGGTCGGATTGCTCAAACAGTGCTATGTCAGTTGCTTGCTTGCGGGATAAAAGATCAACACCTGCAGGGGACTCGGATTTAATCTGTTCGGAACGCCAGTTCGAATTATCGAAACGAAGATACTCTTTGAAAAAATCTAATACCTCATGGATGTCTTGAATATCTTTATCAAACCGGATTCTCAACACCGTCGAATTTGATAATTCTTGGTCATCAACCTTAATCGAATGCGAATTGGTGCTATAAACGCAATATCGGTCTTCTTTTATAAAAAGCACACTTGGCGATAAAAAATTTGTCCCTGTTCTGACAATATGGGGGGGATAAGAGCCATCATCATTCTTTTTCGGCTCTTCAATCTTCATACTAATATCTGTTCGCACTTTCTTTTTTTTAACAGATTGGAAATTTATATGATTGATCCACCAATCAAATACGGCGTTTATATCATTAGGGTGGGTTAAATCGTAAAAGCGATAAGCGAGTTGCTTTTGGCTTGGTTTTACCTGTTTCTTTAATGGCAAGATCTGCGTAGATAAAAATTTTCTGACATATTCCGGGAAAAATAGCGCGCTCAAGTCTATTTTTTTAGGCAAGTCTTCAATGGTGATGGGAGGGTCTTGAAATTTATTAAGCGCCCACGAGATTAAACGATCTATGTCCAATGGAGTTGGAAGTTGATTTTGTGTATCACTAGGCAACTTAAATTCAATTCCAGATAGATTATGAGTCTTATCAAAATCAATAAATCTTTTTGTAACAACCTCGTTTAGGCTTTGAATTTCTTGTAAATCGTGACTCCGATTCATCTCTAAATATCGAATGTAGAATTCAAAAGTCAACATCCGTTCAAAGCAATCCTTAACCGCTTCTTCATTCTCCGACATTTGAGGCTGCCGTTGATTTTTTGTCATTGTCAATACCGTTTGCAAGATGGCGAATGAAATTTTCAAGCTGCTTCAAATGTGGCGGAATGGCCACTCTTTTACACAACCGTGATCCGACGATGTATGGTTTCCCTCCTCGATTTCTAAGACCTGAAGATGCCGCCTATTACTGTGGTATGGGACGAACATTGTTCGAACGGGAAATTAGACCTTCTCTTACAGAGATTTCAATGGGAAAGCAAGGCGTCGGGTTTGATTTACTTGAACTTAATCGCGTTTTGGATGAGTATATGGTCCGCAACGTGAAGGTTAAGGAGGAACCATCATGTCAAAAAACAAACTCCCAGGCTTGTACTGGGACAAAGAAACAGGGAAAGGCTCGATTGACAAGCGTATCGATGGGCTCGGAAGAGTTCGCCACCGCTTTACAGCGAGCACGTGGCAAGAAGCAGAAGTCGAATACCACCGGGCCATAGCGGTTGCAAAAACTGAAGCGGCAGCGCCAAAGTTAAGAACATTCCGCGAAGCGGCTACGAAGTATTTAAATGAAGAAACGAAGGCAAGTTTATCAAGGGATGCTGGGTGTCTTGCGAATCTTGATCCCTGGTTGGGCGGTTTACGACTGGACCAGATTCATCAAGGCAGCATACAGCCTTATATTGATCATCGCCGGGAACAGGGAGCGAAAAGTGCTACGGTCATCAGGGAGTTGTCGGTTGTACGAAGAATCCTGACACTGGCTTCACGGGTATGGCGCGATCTCGATAATCAACCTTGGTTGTCAGTTGCGCCGTTGTTGAGGATGCCGGACTGGAAGGATGCGGCCAATCCTTATCCACTCTCCATTGACGAACAAGAGCGCTTCTTTAAGGAGTTACCCGCCCACTTGGCCGAGATGGCGCTGTTTGCCGTACACACTGGAACCCGTGAACATATTGTGGCGGAATTGCGCTGGGAATGGGAGATCAAGGTGCCGGAATTGAACACTTCGATTTTTCTGGTTCCGGGTGAGTTCACCAAAAATCAGACGACATGTTTGCTGGTATTAAACAGTGTGGCAAAAAATGTGGTCGATAGTCGGCGCGGTAAATCGGATGCCCATGTGTTTGGATTCCGAGGAAAGCCGGTGAGCAGAATGCATAATACCGCCTGGAAAAAGGCTTGGAAGAGAGCTGGATTGCCAGTAGGTGATCACGTCTTATCAGGTCCGCACAATCTCAGGCATACCTTCGCAAGGCGTTTGCGTTTGGCTGGTGTACCGTTGGAGACCCGAAAGGCGCTTATGCATCATATTGACGGCGACATCACGGTGCATTATTCACCGGCGGAAGTTGGGGAGCTTCTTATTGCTGTCGAGAAGTTAACCAAAGTGGAAGGGGTAACTATGTTGCGTTTGGCATCATGATTTACCCACTGGGTAATTTGGAAGATAGCAGGCATAAAAAAACCAGCCGCCTTGGTAAGCTAACTGGTTGATTTATATATCGTTTGATGGTGGGTCGTGTGCGATTCGAACGCACGACCATCGCATTAAAAGTGCTCAATACGTACTGTAACTAATTGTTTTTATTATATAAATAAAGACGCTCGTTGCTCAGTTTTGCAGTACAAAGCAGCACTCATCATGACGGAATCACGCAAAAGTCACGCATGAACTTTTGAGCATTATTGGTGTGATTTTCCCATTATCGCTCTCCAAATCATAAGCATCCCCCAGAGGATATATTGATTTATTCGTGTTTATACTACTTATGTCGTATTATTCAGAATAAATTGATACATTCGAGATTCGCTATGGATAAAATCAAAAATCCTTTTTCACCCGGCGCAGGGTCGCCGCCACCGGAAATGGCGGGACGAGATGCCATTCTTGAAAACGCTCGAGTATTGCTGGGACGCGTGCGCGCAAAGCGCCCGGAAAAAAGCCTGTTACTGACTGGATTACGAGGGGTCGGTAAAACCGTTTTATTAAACGATATTGAGCGTATGGCTATCGACGCGGGTTATCGAACGCTATTGGTCGAAGCGCATGAAGGCAAACCGTTGGCAGTTCTACTCGCGCCGCATTTGCGCCGCCTGCTGTTCGATCTCGACAGGCTTGCAGGGGCCGGCAATAAAGCCAGACGCGGCATTGCCGTTCTAAAAAGTTTCATCGGTGCCATCAATATCAAGGTGGGCGAGTTCGATATCGGTCTGGATATTGAACCGGAATCGGGATCAGCCGACAGCGGCGACCTGGAGGTCGATCTTCCCAGTTTATTCATGGCCGTCGCCGAAGCGGCGGAAGAACGTCAGGCCGCCGTGGCGATACTCATCGATGAAATTCAATATTTCAGCACCACCGAATTGAGCGCCTTGATTATGGCGATGCATAAGATGCAACAGCGGCAACTGCCTTTGGTGTTGATTGGCGCGGGTTTACCGATTCTGCCAGGTCTGGCCGGAGAGTCCAAATCGTATGCGGAACGGCTATTCAGTTTTCCGGAGGTCGGGCCATTACCGGAGCAGGATGCCTTTACCGCCATACAGGAGCCGATTCGCGCAGCAGGCGAAGCGATCGAACAGGATGCTTTGCAGGAAATTTACCGCGTGACACAAGGTTATCCGTATTTTCTCCAGGAATGGGGCTATCAGGCCTGGAACCACGCATTAACTTCTCCAATTACTTTGCAGGATGTGAGGGAAAGCAGTGCCTTAGTTTCCAAACGTTTGGATGAAAACTTCTTTCGCGTGCGCTTTGACCGGCTAACGCCGCGCGAGAAGAATTATTTGCGCGCCATGGCAGAACTTGGTAAAGGCCCTTACCGCACTGGTGATGTGGCCGATAGGCTCAAAGTAAAGATCAACACATTGGGACCGGTTCGCGCCAGTCTGATCAAAAAAGGCATGGTGTTTAGTCCGTCTCATGGCGACATGGCCTTTACCGTGCCCTTGTTCGACGAATTCATGCGCCGCGCCATGCCCGATTTCAATGTCTGAAGCGGATGACCGCCGCCCCGCGTCGCCACCACACTGTCTACCCCTTTGATGAATCATGAAAGTCCTGATTTATAACGAGCTCGATCCCAAGGACATTCCGGGTTTTTCCAAACTGCAAGCTTATCTGGAAAACGACGATTTCAAATCGGCGGAGGTCAAAAAGCTCGGCGACAATCTCTACCGAGCTAGGCTCAACCAGCGCGACCGCTTGTTGTTTTCCATCTATCGTTATCAGGAACAACGCTATGCGCTGATTCTGGAATTCATCAAAAACCACGCTTACCAGGATTCGCGATTTCTGCGCCAGGTCAGCACCGTCGATGAAAGCAAAATTCCCGACATCCCCTTAGTATCCATCGACGAAGCCGCGCCGCTGGTTTATCTCAATCCCAGCCAGCCGCGTTTCAACCTGCTGGATAAAATCATCTCTTTCGACGATCGCCAACAGGCGATATACGACTTGCCACCGCCGCTGATCGTAATCGGTTCGGCCGGCAGCGGCAAAACCGCGCTGACGTTGGAAAAAATGAAACACGCGGTGGGCGACGTGTTGTATGTCACCCAGTCGGCTTATCTGGTCAACAACGCGCGTGACCTGTATTACGCCCACCAGTACGACAACCCCGAGCAACAGATCGATTTTCTGTCGTTTCAGGAGTTTCTGGAAAGTATCCAGGTGCCAACGGGCAATCCGGTCAACTTTGCGGCGTTTCAAAACTGGTTCAACCGGCATCGCCAAGGCCATGCACTGAAAGACGCGCACAAATTGTTCGAGGAGTTCCGCGGCGTCATTACCGGCCCCGCCACCGATAAAAGTTGGCTAAGCCGCGAGGATTATCGTGCCCTGGGCGTCAAGGAATCGATCTTCCTGGCCGAAGAACGCGACGCGGTTTACGACGTGTTCGAAAAATATCTGCAATTTCTTGCCGATAACACGCTTTACGACCCCAATATCGTCAGTCACCAGTATCTGCAATCGATTCGAGCTCGCTACGATTTTGTCGTGGTCGACGAAGTGCAGGATCTGACCAACATTCAGCTGTATCTGATTTTGAAATCGCTGCATCACAGCCGGGACTTTCTGCTATGCGGCGATTCCAATCAGATCGTCCATCCCAATTTCTTTTCCTGGGCCAAGGTCAAAAGCCTGTTTTACCGGCAGGACGATTTACAAACCGGCGATGAGCTAATCCGCATCCTCAACACCAACTACCGCAATTCGCCGCAGGTGACCGAGATCGCCAACCGGATTTTGAAGATCAAAAATTTGCGCTTCGGCTCCATCGATAAAGAAAGCCATTATCTGGTGGAAAGCAATGGCCACAATCAAGGCGAAGTGTTGTTCCTGCAAGATACCGCAGACATCCGCCGCGAATTGGACAACAAGACCAAGGCATCGACCCGCTTCGCGGTAATCGTCATGAATGCCGAACAAAAACCGGCAGCCCAGCAGTATTTCGGCACACCGTTGATCTTTACCATCCAGGAAGCCAAGGGCCTGGAGTACGAAAACATCATTCTCTACAACTTCCTCAGCCAGGAAGAGGCCCGTTATCGGGAAATCAGCAAGGGCGTTGAAGCGGCCGACTTGCACCATGACATCAAATACGCCCGCGGCAAGGACAAGACCGACAAATCGCTGGAAATCTACAAGTTTTACATCAACGCGCTGTATGTGGCGCTGACGCGGGCGATCAAGAATTTGTACTGGATCGAAAGCCAGCCCAAACAGGCATTACTAGATTTATTGGGATTGGGCGAAGCCCAGGCCAGTCTGCAACTGGCCAGCCAGAATTCCAGCCTCGATGCCTGGCGATTGGAGGCGCATAAACTGGAGTTGCAGGGCAAGCAGGAACAAGCCGAGCGTATTCGTAGCGAAATCCTCAAACAGAAAACACCAAACTGGCAGGTCATCGATACGACCACCTTGCCGGAACTCAAACAAAAAGCGCTGGTCGGCAACGACAAAAACGCCAAACTGGCGCTATTTGAATACGCGTTGGTGTATGAAGACCTCGACATCATCAACAGCCTGTTGAAAGCCGATTTCAAGGCCGCCAAACAACCCGACAAAGGCCTGCAACTGCTGCAGCAAAAACATTACAGCGCTTACAGCTTCAAAAAGCCCGATGCGGTATTAAAGCAAGTCGATCAATACGGTGCCGATTTTCGTAACCTCTTCAACCAAACGCCGTTGATGGTGGCCGCCTGGATGGGCAATGCCGAAGCTATCAAGGCCCTGGTCGAACTCGGCGCCGATACCGAAAAAGTCGATAGCAACGGCCTGACGGCCTTTCAAATCGCCCTCGCGCAAAGTGACCGAAGCGAAGCTTACGCCAAGAAGAAAGTGGCCGAATTTTATCTGCACCTCAAGCCCAACAGCATGAGTATTCAAGTGGATGGCAAACTGGTCAAGCTGGACAAACATACCATGGAGTTTTTCCTGTTGAATCTGATGATCGCCTTGTTCTACCGCGTGATGCCTTTCAAATTACATTACCGGATCGAGGGCTTCAGTACTCAGGATTTCATCGACGCAGTACAACATATTCCCACCACCATCCTGCCGGAACGCCGCAAACAACGAGCCTATCTGTCGAGCATTCTAGCCAAAAATGAAATCGACAAGGATGACAAGCACAACCGCAAACTGTTTTATCGCGTGATGCGCGGCGCTTACATTTTCAATCCCAAATTGGCGATTAGGGTGGAAGGCGAATGGGTCAACATTTACGATCTGCTCAGCATCGACAAACTGATGCCGCAGTACGAAACCAAGCAGGACTGGTGGCGGGCCGACTACAACGCTTATCGCGAGAAAAGTATGGCCGCCCAAAAACAAGCCTTGAAAGGATTGATTGCGGTAAAACTGGGCGCTAAATAATATTCAGCACTGACCGGACAACTATTCCATCGAAAAACCATGAGCTTGAAACGCATGTATCCAGCCTTAAATTACCCAAATTCCTTTAAAAATGCTTCGTAAGAACCATGCCGCCGACGCAATTAAAAACCCTAGCCCGAGCTGAAATCTGAGTTTTATCCCTCGTTTTAACCTCTCATCAATGGAGCGGGATAATGGATGGATAAACACTATACTAAACAACGATTTAACAGCGTCCCGCCTTGTGTCGTTTTGTCAGTAAACGTCAGCTCTACCCCCGTACGACACGGCTTTGTCACGTTTTGCTGAAGTCGTTAAGCTTATTTGCCCTTACCAATCAAGGTGCGATACGGATGCCCCCTCAGAACACCGACTATATGTCTATTATATTGTTCATTTTCCAACATAATGACTAGAATAATAGTCATTATGTTGCTGAGGTATTGCCATCAATGTTAATCTGTTACTTGTTGTAACATTTCCCATCCAAGTCCATGAACAGCATCAAGTCTCCCAGAGCTTATTCGCGCTATGCGCAAGAAGCCGTCATCTTGCTGAGCAAGCAGATCAAGCTAGGCCGCAAACAACGCCAGTGGAGCGAACAACATTTGGCGGAACGCGCTGGAATATCCAGAGCCACCTTACAGAAGATTGAAAAAGGCGAAATGAATTGCGCCATTGGCTTGGTATTTGAGGTTGCGGTTTTGGTGGGGGTCAATTTATTTGAACCCGGCTCAGCGGACGGACTTTCCAGAACCATTGAACATACCAATGACAAAATAGCCTTATTACCCAAACGCATCCAATCCAAACCCAAAACGATCCATGATGATTTCTAAGAAATCAACACGCGAAGCCTATGTCTGGATCTGGCTACCCGACGAGACCAAGCCCGTGGTCGGTGGACGTTTGGAAGCAGATAACGGCTATTTGCTATTTAACTATGGCAAAAGCTATCTGGAACGCATCAATGATGCCCAAGCACCGGCTATCGCAATTTATGAGCCGGAACTGCCGTTAAAATCTGGGCATTTACCACTACTGACTGGTCTGACTATGCCGGGCTGTATCCGTGACGCAGCGCCGGACGCTTGGGGGCGACGAGTCATTTTGAACAAGTTGCTTGGATTGAAAGGTATTGATACCGATCCGAACATATTAGATGAACTGGTTTATCTTTTAGCCTCCGGGTCTGATCGCATTGGTGCACTGGATTTTCAGGAGTCGGCTTCGGACTATTTTCCCAGGACATCCAACTTAATTGAAATGGATGAATTGATCGAATCGATTGAACGGGTTGAAAAAGGTATCCCGCTGACTGCCGAATTGGATATGGCACTGATGCACGGAAGCTCGATCGGCGGCGCCCGACCCAAAGCATTGATAGAAGCCGAAAACAGCAAATACGTCGCAAAATTTTCAGCAAGCACCGATCTCTACAGCATTGTCAAAGCCGAATATTTGGCCATGCGCCTGGCTGCGCTGTGTGGATTGTCGGTCGCACCAGTAAAATTACTTCAGGCCGCCAAAAAAGATGTTCTTCTCATAGAACGCTTTGATCGACTGAAAACGGATGCTGGATGGACGCGTAAAGCCATGGTTTCAGCACTCACACTTTTTCAGCTGGACGAAATGATGGCGCGTTACGCCAGTTACGAGACTTTCGCGGAAATCATTCGTCACCGATTCACTGCTCCCAAAGCTACGCTGAAGGAATTATTCTCCCGCTTGGTATTCAACATTCTCTGTGGCAACACCGATGACCATGCCCGAAATCATGCCGCTTTTTGGGACGGGCAACAGCTAAGTCTAACGCCGGCCTACGACATCTGTCCTCAGGCTCGCACGGGGCATAAAGCCTCGCAAGCCATGCTGATTTCAGGCAACAACAATCTAAGTCAAATAAAGATCTGTCTAAATGCCGCGCATCATTTTTTATTGTCCGTTGAACAAGCACGCGATATTTACGAACAACAGGTTGCGACCATCCAAGAGCATTGGCAGTCAATCTGTGAAGAGGCGGAACTCAATCCAACCGATCAACAAATGCTCAAGACCAGGCAGTTTCTCAATCCTTATGCGTTTGAAGGAATGGAATAATGGTCTCCCTATTTCGTTTATGGGCATTGGAAACCAAGACGATTCCAACTGTAGCGATGTTGGGATATAAGCCAATGACATACAGGATGGTTCGGTAAGCGTCTTAACACGCATTTTGCTCATGTATTTAAGAGCCGAGGCAACCCGCACCCACCTAATACAGTCGCTACAATAATTCCTGTATCAAATTTACTGGGCAGTCTTGTATACCAAGCATTCGGAAAAGGCCGTAAGCGCCTAGCAGACAGTTCGCGTTTAAGCCCGCAACTGCAAAGCTTGGCTTTGAGGAATACCTGGCGACTTCTTGCTAAGCGCTTATCACTCCCAGTACACTCCAGCCGGGTCTTAAGCAGATCAAACTGGCAATTGTCAACGAAATTTATATGTCAATTTGACTAAAAACGCCTCGAACGGTGGTTTTTCGGACATATAGAATTTTTGACAAAGCCTTAAACTCGCCTCAATCCAAATGTGATGAGGTGGATATGTTAATCATCCGCGCTATAAAACAAAATCAATCGACAGCTTTTTCCGGTAAACGATGCTCGTCGTGCTTGGTTGTGGCATTTCTTGGGCTAATTGGAAGCTTTGGCATGCCAAGCCCGTCACAAGCGGCGGAACATTCCGATCTCTACCCCAATTTCAAGCACTCATCTATTCCGAGCACACAGTTGAATAATACTGTTTGGTGGCAAATCGCCAGTCGACATCAGCTCGATCCTTACATTTTGTATGCGGTAGCCTTAATCGAGTCACGGAAAAACGACGAGCAACATCTGGTTACGCCTTGGCCATGGGCTATCAACAACGCGGGCAAATCGTTTATCCCGGTCAACCAAAAAGCGGCGGAAGCGCTCCTCAATAAACTGTTGGCGGAAGGCCGGCACAATGTTGACGTCGGCATGATGCAAGTCAATCTGAAATGGCATGGCCATCGTGTCGCCAAGCCAGAGCACTTGCTCAACCCCATGATCAATCTTGAAATCGGCGCAGAGTTACTGGCCAAAGCCATCCGTTCCGCCCCGGATAATATTCACTTGGGTGTTGGTCGTTATTACAGCTGGAAAGATGCAACGGCAGCGGTCGAATATGGGCAAAAAGTCGTTGCTTTAGCCGATCAAATCAGACTTTTGATTTAATGGAGGCGATTTCAATGAATGGCAACCTCTACAATCTCAATCTTGAATATTTGATTGTTGCCCAGACACTCATTCTATCCGGTAGTGAACAGAAGGCCATGTTCTGTTTGGGACTGACGCCAGAAGCAATCTCCCTGCTAAGAACCATGCCGCTGGCGCAATTAAAAACCCTGGCCCGAGCTGAATATCTGAGTTTTATCCCTCGTTTTAACCCCCACCAATGGAGCGAGTTTCTCCAGGAGAAAAAACCGCAACCCGACACAATTGACGAGCAGGCACGTGAGTTGTTGATGATCTTGTCTTGCAGAGAGGATTAATTGATGAACTCGCAATGTACTTTCGAGGCTCGTCTATATGATCAATACCGGGCATATCAGTTAATGAAACGAAAATTGCGGACCGCAATGGCAAGTAAGATCATAAAAAATTTACGCCCGACCGATCTGCGCAATATTTACCACGCGATTCACAAGAAGAGGCCGCAGTCCGGCATGATTCCTACGATTGAAGCGATTCCACAAGCACGCGAATCATTCTTGTATATGGCTTTATTTGCATCAATCTACCGAAGCGCAAGCCGAGTCAGCATAAAAAGTGCGCTAGACCTGGATGCCATCATTTTTGCATGGGATTATTTCTGTACGCTTTTTCCCAACCACATTCGAGAACGTCGACCCTTTGGCCGAATACGTCCTGCCAATTTTGACGAAGCATGGGTCATTATTCTAGCGATAAACAATGGCTTCGCAGAGATGGGTTACTGTACGACCTGCCATCGAAACTTCCTGATCATCCATGGGAGTAAATATTTGCCAGTTTGCCAAATTTGCGCAATGGATGATATTCGACGGCATGAATCGGCGCAAACAAAGACGAGGTGCTGACACCCAATGCCATTGCATTAATAACGTAGACTTTACGGCCAGATAAGGCCAGCGAATTTTGATGAGGTCTTGGTAATAGCTCATGCCATGAAAACCGGATTAGCTGACTTGCAGTACAGTTCGGGTTGTCGTAGGAATTTTTTTCATCATTTACTGCACCAATTACCCACCGATTTGCCAGATTTGTGTGATGAGAAATGCAAGCAGTAAAGGAACTTCAGCTGATTCATGAATCTGATTTGGCTACTCGCATATTTCAGTCCAGACCATCCATTCCCATTGAAAACGCCACCCGTTCCGGTTCAAACCCTGCCATAATTCTCTATGAGATTGCTCTGGAAGTGAATGCGCTTTTGGGGCGTGGCTAATTAACGCAATCGACCCATTTTGTCGGTCGCTTCTCCAAAGCGGGCCGTTCAGGAAAATCCGAATTTTGGAATCCGCGGGCCACATAGCTGCCGTTAGTGACCTCAACCAACCGGCCAAAAGCGGTCTTTCGACTTGCAAATAATCACGTTAATTAAATGACCTGTTCTAGCGAGTAAGTTGTCATTCATCAAACTGTGAACGTAGCGCAAAGACATGCGATTTAACTCCATTATTTTTCTGATAGATCTTGACGCTAATGCGTTAGTAGTTTGAGGATGCTATACAATCTACGTTAGAGTCGACAGAGGCGTTGGCTTAATTTTCATCAATATTATTTTTCCGGTACATCGACCGAAATCAGATTAGGTACAAAAATGACCAACTCCATCGTAATCGAGCTTAGATCCAGCGACCACAACAGCGACGTTCCCGTTGGAGAGCTTGTGCAGCAAGGTTGTTATGATGAATTAAAAGAAAAGATTTGTTCCGATCTAAAAAAAGTAAAGGCCATCCGTGAAAACAGTGAGTACCACTCCGATTTCTTCGACAAGTATCCTCCTGGCAGCGGACTTGTCTATTTCATTGACGGCACGCGTGGTGCAGGTAAAACCACATTCCTGCGAGCGGCTTTCAAAGGTTTGTCGGGAGTTGGCAAAGAAGGAAACAATCATGCAGTCAAAAATCTTGTTCCGCTTGCCTATATCGATCCGAGCAATTTGGAGAACAATGAAATCATCTTGCTCACGTTACTCAAGGAATTGACAAGAATCATCGAAAAACAAAAGTCCAGCTTACAAAGCGAAGAGTCTTACAAGGCTTTTCGCGAAAACTTCAAAAAGCTTGCAGGTGGCCTGAGTTTATTTGTTAAAGATCATCACCCATTGCAACATCTCGACCCAGAGTTGTTCTTGGATCATGGTTTGAATCGTGCCGGACATAGCAAGGATCTTCGCCGCCACTTGCACGAAGTGCTGGATTGCGCCTGCAAGCTCCTCGGTACGGATTCCCTATTGATTGGCTTCGACGATACCGATACCAATGCCGCTCATGCCCGCAAAGTGCTTGAATGCATTCGTAACTACCTAGATACTCCCCAGCTGGTGATTCTTGTCACTGGAGACCTGGAACTCTACTCGTTGCTAGTACGTGACCACTTCTTCGACAACCTGCGCCATAGCCAATACGACAAGGATGAGGAGCGCCATCAACAGCGCGTGCGTATGGTGGATCACCTCGAAGACCAGTACCTGCTAAAGCTTTTCCCTATTCATCGCCGATTACAATTGCGGCCGCTGGGGAGCTTACTTAAAGTTGCTTCCTGCGACTATGTCTTGGCTCACCACGACTGGTCTGACAAACGCACTCCACTTGAGGTCCTTGACGAGCTGATTCGCCGAGGACTGCGGATCAAGAACGAGGCGGATATTGCGTTGTATCGTGAATTTCTTCTACAACAACCGCTACGATCTGTGCTGCAGCTATTGTCGAGCTGCGCACGGCATTTGAGTGTAACAAACGAGGATGGCAAGGCAGCGCGGGCATGGAATAATCAACTTTCGGAAGCACTATGCGAAAGCCTGCGAGGCATGGCATTGGGGAGCCTGTACAAATTTCGAGTAAATGTCGATGCGCTCGCAGGTAAGGATTTGCCGGCGCTGATCGACGCAGTCTTCGAGCTCTCCTTGAGGGACGGGGATTCTGACACGGCGGCTTACCTGCGGCCGCAGACAAAAGAGGATGATTTAAAGAGTTGTTTCACAACGCTCGCCGCCGAAGTTGCTGGGCAATGTGTGGAAAGTCCTTCAGCAGCCATTCTCTATCTGCTTGGCGGACCAGGTAGCATTTCGCTGTTTGGCAAAGAGGTTCGCCGCAACGAAAAAAATATAGATCGCGACATTCTGTGTCAGCAATTTCGTCAGTATATGGGCGTTGGCCGCAGGGAAGACGCTCTCAATTGGGCTCGGCATGCATCCGCAGTAATAGCGGCAACACATCGGCAGGGCGGCATATTGATTGAAGTTGGGGTCATCGGCTTAAATAAGAGCAAACCAGGTAATGCAACGAAGGGAAAAAATCCTGAAATATTCGCGGGATTTGACGTATTTTCCACTCATTTTAAAAATAGAAAATTGCCTGTTTTTGCATTAAGTCTGGTTGATTTGTCTGGGTCTAGCAGTGGAACCACTTATGCTTCGATATACAATATCCTTGGCATAATCGAGCGCGTGCTTGTCGCCGACGATATCTCGCAAGTGTTGAAAAAGCCTTATCCCTCGCTCAGCGTTTCTCGCCCGGAATGGGGATCTGGCTGGAGCGGTTCAGTCGACGACGATGAAGATTATGATGCCGTGCCCAAAATAACCAGCAATGGTCGAGCCAATACCGACCAATCGGAGACGGTAAATGAGAATACAGAAACCGAAACTCCAACGTTGCCAGATGATGTGATTAGTGAAATTAGGAGCTGGAAAAACACATTCAATAAAGAGTTTGACAAATTAACACCTTCCGCTGTCATGCTCGGCAAAGTCTGGACACGCCTCTATTTTAGTTTGGAAAATGCGTCCAATAGCTTGCGACCTGTAAATACTTTTGGTGCTGCAAGCATCATGGAAATATTCGCACTTTGTGTCATTAACGCGTTTCTTATAGAAGAGGTTGAACATCACTTGGTAACTGAGTCGAGTAGCTCATTACCTCCAATCGATAGAACCAATCCGCAAACATCTGCCAAAGACTTCATAAATAAAAAAATTGCTTTTCTTGCTAAGAATAAAAACAATCTTCCATTTACTTACGCTATTGCAACATGCCCATTGATTGTTGGGTTGATTAAACCTACGAGTGTTGCAGAAAGTAGGTTTTCGGAGTTACTTGGCGATAAGAATGGCAAGGCCACGGTGGCTAGCAAAAAAAAATCCGAAAAGTTGCTTTGTTCCAGCGAAGATTGGCGCTTAATCGAAAATTCCTTTATTGCTGGCCGTTGCAAGAAGCCAAGCGGCGAAAAGTAATAGATGACAAATACCTCATCCACCCTCGCTTTACTTTGTACCTCGCTGCTCTCCAGTCATAAAGTATTTGAGCTATTACAAGCCCAGCCGTTGCATACACCGATCCGTGCCGAGGCAATGCGAGAGGCGGTGTACCACGCATATCAGCCGTGGGCAGCACGCGTGCCGGACCATGTGTTCGAACGCGCCTGGCAGAAACTGGCAACTCAGACAGCCAATCGTGATGGAACTTACTGGTCGCCTGGAGCTTTACAGGCGCTTGCGGATGAATTTCTGACCCCTCGGCATGGCCAGTTGCACGTAAAGCTGGAAAAATTCGGCGCTTGGCAGCAAAGTGTGTTGAGCCGTCTCAGTGGTGTACCGGTGCAGGCCGCAGCGCATGCTTGGCCGCAGAACTGTGTGTACTTGTCGAGACTAACGTCTCCCGACCGGCTGTGCGTATCAGATACCAACAATTGGTCTCGGCGAAATTCTCCGATTCTCTACCCGTATGACCCTCTGGTCGAAGACTATCTGGAGCGAGAGGGACTGCACGAAACCCATTTGCATCTAAACGGTAGCACACATGCCGAGCAATGCTGGTTACGAGCGCTTCATCAACCGGAACGGGAAACAACGGATTTCGCGACGAAGTGGCATGAGAACTCTCAGTCCGGCGCAAAGTTACGTGAATTGAGCAGGACCATCAACCCGGCGCTCTCGCCCGCTGAATTGCGCCGCCAGCTGTATGCAGCGCGTGCGCTACGCACATGGTTAGTAGCCGCAGCGACGAACAAGCTAGCAGACGATACCTCTTTGCCGGTCAATTTTACTGAATTGCAGGAAGCCTCCCTTGACGTTCACGATACGCTGGAACCGGATCTGTATCTGGGTGAAGCATGCTGTATAGAAGGGGAACGGCGTTGGCTTTACCAATTACTGCATCGCTTCGACTGCCAAACCAGCCTGATACTGGAGCGCATGCTGCATCTCTACCTATTGCTGCAAAATTTATACTACCGCCTGTTAGTGCAAAGTGAGGAGCAATACGGTTTAGAGCAGTTCCAGAAACTGACCTGGACCGAACTTCGCGTGCCTGTGGAGAAGGATTATCTGAATCGCTTCCGATTAATGCACGGCGAAACGTGGCGCAGTCGTACCGACTGCCTGGAAGGGCGCTTTGCACCCAAGGATTTGCCGAACAAGAACGTTACGTTGGTGCGCAGCATTCTTGGAGGATACCTGCGCTACCTCAATGAATCTGCCCATGATAAAAACTGTTCTGCACTTGAGGCCGATTCGCTGAGCGAATTATTGCAAGACCTGGATGACCAACTGCATAAAGGAACGTTAAAGAATCGTAGCCGCATGCGCTTGGCTCTGGTGGCACATTTCATTAAGCAACCAGAAAATCCAAGCGATTCACCCTATCACTTCTACACCCTACGCCAAAGCCTGGAAAGACAAGCTCACGCACTGATTGCCACACTGGAAAACTACCCCAATTTGCGGCGCTGGATACGAGGCATTGATGCGGCCGCTAATGAGCTACATGCTCCCCCTGAGGTGTTCGCCAGTTGTTATCGCTTATGTCGGAGAGCGGGGTTGACGCGACGCAGTTTTCATGCGGGAGAAGATTTTCCCCATATCTTGAGCGGAATACGCACCATGCTCGATGTGTTGGAGATATTGGAACTATGCGAGGGAGACCGCATCGGCCATGGGACAGCGATGGGTATCAATCCAGCATTGTGGATAGCTCGTATGCCGGGGGCGATAACGATGCCCAAAGGGGACTGGCTGCTAGATCTTCTTGCCACTTGGCGGCTTTTACGGAGAGCGGGAATCACGGACGATGCCTACCGTGTGGAGTGTGATCTGGCAGAGCTAGCAAGCGAACTGTTCGATCGCGACATCACCTGCACAGCACTGGAAAGGGCAATGCGTTTTCGCGGTCTGAATCTTTTTTATTTGCAACAAGCGCAATGCACGCCGAAGCAGGATTGGTTTCCTGGGATCTCACCGCTAAACGATCTACAACGTACCGAGGCGGAACAGGTAGCATGGACAATGCGCAGCCACCGGATCGACCTGGATTTACTATGGGAATGGTTGAGCGACGAAAACGTGCGAAATCGCAGCCGAGCACTCACCGACATTTCTGCCAATTACCTGACCGACCAAGCCTGCTTGCGGATACAGCAGGAACTGATGCATGAAGTGGCTAGACGTCGCGTGTTAATCGAAACTTTGCCGTCAAGCAACGTACGTATCAGCCAGTACCAAAATTTCGGCGAGCACCATTCTTTGCGTTGGATGGGCGTACCGGGTTTCAAGCAGGACGGGGATGCGGCCATCATGGTAACACTGGGTTCGGACGATCCAGGCATTTTTGCCGGTGACTTGCGTGGAGAGTTTTACCAGCTTTATGCTGTGCTTCGTGAGCATGGCTATAACGACCGGGATGCGCTTGGCTTTTTGGCTCCGCTCAACGAACGCGGTAGAGAATATAGGTTTCACGATTCATCAATCGAATGAATCAGAGTCGACATTTACCCATGTAGAGCGATTGTTGCTTAGTTGAGATCATTGGTTCTTCGCTAGAAGCGGTTTGACATGAATTAAATGAAATTGTTGATTTCAAGTAACCGATAATTGCTCTAGTAGAATGGTTAAGTTCAATTAGCAGCCACTATTCTCTGAAAATTCCAAGTATGGCTTGGCCAACCAGTTAGCGTATTCGATTGACTATTCAAAGCCAGAAAGCTGCCATCGGATTCCAATTCCCTGAAGCAGACGTTCGCCACTGAGCCAAACCGACCGTTGTGATTCACAAAGACAAGATCGATAAGATTAATCTTCTTGACACTACGTCCGCGAGAAACGGAGTATGAATAGCAAGACGAGCCTGAGGTTGAAAACACCTCTCGTATCTGAACTTGAGCGCTTCGTTTCTGACATATTCCAAATTAAGCCATTCGATTTCTGCGCTAACAGCTCAAAATAAATGAGCTACATGTCTAACTCAGACTAAGGAGAATAATCCTGAGCTTTTAAGCATAAAAAGCCAATAATTTCAATGTGATGACTTGGAAAAAGACCAATACCGGCGTACGATAATCGCATCTAGATATTTGGAAGCTACTCATGTCATCTGCTCTATCAAACCGATTTAAAGTCAGCACCACTATTCAGCAATCCGGATTCGGCCAAACAATGTTTAGCGGACATCACGCCACCGCACATTGCCATGACTGTAACCGCGCAATGGTGCCACGAGTCATCACTTATTATGGCCAGCCGCTGAAATCGATTTGCCCGTTTTGCGGCGCTACGTTCTCGAAATTCGAAAGCGGGTTTGGACGTTTATTCCGACGTTTTCAAACTCGAACGTTGTCCTTTTCGGCCTTTTACTGCCTATCCATTGCAGTTATTGGATTTGGCTTGATTGGATCATTAAGCTCGAAGAGTGTTCTTTCAAACAACTCAGGGCACATTGCCTTATACGGTACGGTCATCTTCGGATTGTTGACTTTGGCGGAAATTGCCTTTCAATGTATCGAGCAATTGGCAGCTAAACTTGACCATGAAAGCAATTATTACTGGGCCATCCTGGTAGTGTTGGCCATGATCCTGATTCATCAAATCCCTGAGTGGACTGGCTATGTAGTAATAGCGTTCGCAGTCATGCTAACCAGAGGTCTGTTATCTGGCCTATTACAACTGTTCAAAACCCGCGGTAACGGTTTCGTTAGTAATTAATCTTTCCACGGGCGCGGTTGTAATTCCCGATCTGATCAATTAGATCGTTTCTGTTCTGACCAGCCGCTTGTTTTAGCAGCTGGGCAATGTTACTGCCGTCAACTTGTCCTTCTTCATCCAGTAAGTTCTGCCTGGCGGCGCCCAAATCGCCAGCGTTCTCACCGAAAACCGCGACACCTGCAAAGGTATCAATCATCGCTACGCGATAATAGGCTTGTTGGCTTGGCGTCAGTTGGTCCGCAACAGCACCCACACGTTGGTCGGCCCAATGTGTGGTGGCTTCAGTAAATCCAGCCTGAGATTGAGATGCGCCGAACTTAATAGCTTCCCAATAGCCAGCCCCTTTTGAATACGCTTCATCGGCATGCGCAATGAATTCATTCACCGATCCCTTGGTACCCGCGCCGACGGCTTCAATATTTTTCGCTGAGTTGTAAAGACTACCCCCCAGGTAGTTGTACGACGCCTCAGCCGCCGAAGGCGTATCGTTGGCCGCAGCCGCAATGGCAGCCTTAAAATGCTCCGCTTTGATATTGGCCACTTCGGTAAACCCAGTCTTGGATGTTTGATCTAGCTCTTGAAGATTCTGATCATGATTCGCCTCTATGGCCTGTTGGCCAGAATGGATTTTGTTACCGGTACGGTCAATTTGTTGCTGCGCACGATGACCAATGCCAGTGACTTCAGTTCGCGGATCAGCTAAGTTGGCTTGCTCGACATCCGACTGAACACTTCCAATGTGAGGCGCCTGATCCCGCAACGATTCATTTCTGACCGGGCTATGGCTTTGATCTGCTTTCGGCGCATTGAAGGCATCACCCAGTAATTGGTAACCGGCCACTTCGGCTTGCCGGGATTGCTGGTTGTCGAGGGTGCGATAGCTTGGGGACGAAAACCCCGTTAACAGCGACATGCCTGCGGCGGCATAGGCTTGTTCGCTGTTACTGATCCAACCGGCAGCTTTCCATTGTGAGGCTAATCGTTGAGTGTCTCCGCGCAACCCATGCTGATCCAGGGTGTGATCAAGGCGTTCCATCAGCGTGCTGTCATTAGCGATCTTGTAACCGGTTTCCGCCGCACCAAAGCTAGCCTGGCTTCCAAATCGTTGCTGTGCCGAGGCGGTTTGCTGATAGGTTTCATTAGCGGAAACCACATCGGTTGCGCTGCGTTGCAAGGAGGAAAGTGATTGGCTTTGTAAACCCATGGAAGCCACATTACGGGTGCCGTCCTGAGCATCCATCGCCAAGTTTTTGGCCAGACCAACCTGATAACCCTGGGCATCGTTGACGGTTTGGCTAATATCGGCGGCAATGGCATCCGACTTATCCTGGCCAACCTTGAAATCGTTCTGTAAGCGTCCAGAGAGTGTGGCACTTAATTGATCGTTACCCAGTTTGGCGCCGGCATTGGCACTGCCAGCAACCAATGCAGAAAAACTGTCTGCCGAAATGCCAGTATCCGCATGTTTCTTGGCAAAGGCTTCACCAAACTGCCGGTTATAGGCGTCGGTATGACTGGAACTGCTGGCGATCTGTTGGCCCAGTGAGAGACTATCAAACGCATCATGGGTAATGCTGCTGGATTTTGAGGCAGTGGACGACACGCTGTTCATGAAACTGTTGGTCGCTTGTTCCGAGGCACTATAGGCTGAGGAAACAGCCGCACTCATATCCTTGCCGGCGGAGAATGTCGGTAACACTTTGTCACTGCCGGTTTGCGTCACCGCCGAAAGCGGACTGTATTGATGCTGCGGTTGTGCGTTCAGTATCGGTGCCGGACTAATGACATCCGGCGTGGCTATGCGTTCATTGGCATAGTCGCCGCCATCCATCCGCCCCAGAAAGTGCGTAGCGGTGACCGCACCACGGTAAATCAACATCAAGGTAATGGCCGGTGTCGATGCAGCCAACATGCCGCCAATCGACAACCATTGCTGCAACTCCATATCCAGCTGGTAAATACCCATCATCGATGGCAGATTATAATTGGCTGTGGTCAGTGCTGCCATTTTGCCGGCCGCCGACATCTGGAGAAATAAGTTGATCACCGCCAGAATCGGCATCCACAACTGGATCCACAGCAGCATCGAGAAATAGCCGATGTTCATGCGAATACCGACACTGCCAAACAGCACTACAAAGGCCATGATCGGTGCGATGGCGTAACTCAAGCCTTCGATAAACGCCATCATCGGCCGGACGATTTTCGAAAACAAGGTCTGTTCTGCTGCCCATTGGGTATTACGTTGCTGAATAGCTTGTTCGATCATTGAGGCCTTGGTCCAGTGCAGACCGTCTTCATGCCGCCCTACCACACCTTGCTCGAACATCGGCATGATCGCCGACATCAGCATGTACTGACTGGCATCCACCACACCCGGTCCCGCCAAGGCATCAAATGCTTCCTGGATTTTCGGCAGCGTATCCGCGGCAGCCGGCACACCCAAAATTTGTTGTAGCTGGCTTTCCAATGCCGTGCTAAAGGCGCCATTGGCAAGATTACCCAGATTGGTCCAGGCATCAGTACAGGTTTGCGTTTGTGGCTGACCACCGCTATAAATCTCGGTCATGTAAATGTCCGAGTCAAAGCGAATGGCATTGAGCGGATCGGCATCACGCAAAATCGCATCGACCGATTTCAGATGTAAATCCACGCCGGTCAAGGTACATTCCTTGACGTAATTGGCAAACGAGGCTTCCATATCGCTGCCAGCCACCGGCGCATTGGCTGCACCCAGATGAATCCGCGAGAGCAGGTTTTTACGCACCGCCGTCAGGGTTTGCAAGCTATCGGCAAAGCCATTGCCGGTCATGGTCGGTGTGCCAAAGGCTTGTTCGAACAACCTTGTGGTGCGATAACCCATGTTCGACATCACGCTGCCAACCACCGCCGGCCCCATCGGTACGTTATCGACCACTACCACACTGCCGGTATACGCATCTTCGATACTGACTCGCACGGACGGCGCATACAGCATCAGCCACAGCACATAAGCGATGAACAAATCCTGATAACGAATACCTCGACCATCAAATTGAATCAAGGCGCGCAGCATGACAATAATCACACCGATGATGCCACCAATAGCCGCAGCCGTGCGGTAATCGCCGGTACCGGCGATCATGGCGACTGCATTCAGTACCGCTTGTAGATAGGCTGAATCGCCCACGGAGAAAATTTCAAACATGGGCTACCTGCTTTTATCTAACTTGAAAATAAGGCACAGCGGCGTGTATCTGCATTACGGACTCGGCCATGCAGTGCCGCTGGCCGATACTTGGGTGACGCTGCCGTACTGACGCGGTTTGACGGTATTCATCAACTGTTGATAAAACGCCATCAGGGTTTGTGGATTGCCGTAACGACCGGCTATGGTGACGTATTCATCCTGAATCTGTTGCCGGGCCACGCTCAACGAGTCCATCAACAATTTAGCGTAGGCATGGTCGTTGATTTGCGCGGCGACTTGCACGGCGTTCAACACATCGTTGACGATTAATTGCGCCAGTTCCAGCGCAATCACCGGCGCTGCTTCTTCAGCCCACAGCTTGGCGATGCCCGCATCCTCGCGTGCCAGGTTATGGATCATGCCGCCAATGGCATCGGGCACGGTTTGCATAAAGGCCTGTTCAGCGGCGGTAATTTGGCCGCTGTTGGTTGCAAATTTGTAGATCAGGCCATTACCGTTATTGGCGGAACCGAGCAGCATTTCCATGACCCGCTGTTTGAGCCCGACCAGATTGACGTTACGGACGATGGGCTTCAAACATTGATCGGCACCGGTACCGTCCGAACAGACATACAAGTTGACGGTTTGATAGCTGTTACCTGCATCATTACCGTACATTAAATCCTTGATGCGTAAAATCGGTGGTGGCGCGCTGATGGCATTGTTTTCACCCTTACCGTCCGCGGCGGCTTGCGGCGCATCGACGATCACCGTCCCGGAAATACTCATCGCCGCCTGCAACAAATCATTGCCACCGAACCGAAACCAGGCACCGGCGTTTTGATTGACCAAAGCCCGCCACACCAAATTGCCCTGGATTTTCTGCGTCATATCATTGGGCGCATTTTGCTTCACCTGCTGCATCGGATCGCCTAAGGTGCTGGTATTGGTCCAACTGGAGAACACATCGCTGATACCCTGGGTAAACGAGGCATTGGAAAGGTTAACCTTGCTTTGTAAATCGAAGGCTTTGACGGTGTCGTTGACCAAGCCTTGCGATAACCGACAGGAGTTGCTGAACATCTGGTTCATTTCCTGGATCTTCTTCTGCAGGTCGGTCATCACCGAAGCGCACCAGGGACACATCGCGCCGACGGCCAGTTGGAACGCATAGCCCGCCGCATTACCGGCGACGTTACGCAACAACTGCACGAACTGATTGAAGTTGATAAAGCTGAAACTACCGCCGAACAAATCGATGCCACCGCAACCCGCGCTGAAGGACGGAGGGACGAACGACACCAGATTGGTGTTGGTAATGCCATTGCGGGCTACCAGGTTGCCGCCGGTAATCACGCCACGGCGTTGACCCAAGTGCGCAGTCGGCGCGGTCACATTAGTCATGGTGCCGAACATGCCATCCATCTCCTGCTGCAAATCGGCATAAGCCGACACACTGGTTTCGATCAGTAGCAGCAACACGACGAATCGCCGCAAGGGTAACGAAGTCATGGAGCACTCCCAAATTGCGCACCAGCTTGCAGTGCCTGTATCAGCGATAGCGGATTTTGAGTGGTTGATGGACTGATACTGCCCGCTGCCGGTAACAACATCGGCGTCGAGCGTAGGCCCTGGGTGGTTTGATACTGCGCGGATTCCAGCCATCCGGCTTCCTTGGCCGCCAACAAGATGCGGCTGGTCGCTTCTTCCAGCGACAATACGCCTTGCGACAACGGCACGATCTGTTTCGGCGGTTTCATCAAAAACAACGCTGGGGTTTGCTCAACCCCCAACAATGCGGCTTGACCCTGATCAATTTTGAACGGATTGAACAAGCCATTGGGCATCGGTAAACCATCCAGCGACACCGGATAAATTTTGAAGCCATAACTGCGTTCCAACATCGCCAATATCGGTGCCTGCACATGGCAATAGCGGCAATCGGAACGGAAGAAAAACAAAATGCCGGCTTTGGCGGCGATGGCTTTTAGGGCTTGATCAGCGGCAACACTGGCTTGGTGATTGGCTTCGTTGACCGCAAAAGTTGAAATCGGACGGCGGACGGATTCATCGAGTTGCGGATCGGACATCACCACGTAACGAGCGGCGTTAGTAAAGCGCTCGGCTTTATCCATCATCACCCGTTGCAGGTAATAAAACGCCGCCACATTTTCCTGACTGGGTTCGTCGATGGCTTTGTTGAGATATTTTTCCAAATTTTGTTTCAGCCAGGCTGACGATAGCGGCTCAGGCTGTTCAGGAGTTGTCACACCCACCGACGCCTCACTTTTGGCCGTAACCGGTTGAGGCTCCGGTTTCGGTAATTCGACTTTTGGTTCGGGCTTTGCGGGTTTAATCGGCTCCGGCAACACCTCGTACCAAAACCAGCCGCGTTGCTTGTCTTCGAAAAAAGCATCGTTGGGCCTATCGCCATCCGCGGCGACAGCAATACCTGCCTGAAGAAGCAAGACCATCAGAATAGGAGATGAGGCATAGTTTCGGTTCATAACCGTATTCTCCGCCACATCAGCCGTTATGCTGTCTGCAGTAAATCGCGAATATGCCATTAGCTACAGAATGGCAAAAATACTTTTGACGCCATGGTGACTGTCTTACAGATATTGCCGTATTCGCCATTTACTGCGATCGACGCCAACAAAATCCACCCTAGAATGCCTGCTTGGCGGGAGTGATGGACTGTGTAATCCCCTAGATAGGAAATGCCGTATCGATTGCCTATGTAATTAGGGAAGTGAGACACCACATAACGTGAAATTCGGAAGGTTTTTCCCAGATAGGGATGGCTGGTATCACCGGCCCTTAGGTATTCGCATCCCTGCTGGGAAGCTATTTCAAGTGAAACATCCCTAATGCTATAGGGATTGCTATAGCAAAAACCTATCTAGGCAAAACATTCGTCATCGCCATCCATCACCGCTTTTCCACTCCATTCCTCATTAGGGATTCACTATCAAAATCCCTACAGTTAAGTATTAGGTATCCGCATGAATGACAAAAACACCCTGAATCCATTGCCCGTGATGTCGGAAGACGACCTGGTGAGATGGATCGAAAGCCAATCCGAGCAATTGCATGCCCAAGCTAGGATGTTGGTCGACGACTATTGGCGACAACTGAAGAGCCGACACCAGAAATTCGGCACAACAGAGCCCGGTCGAATTGGCGTTCGCATCCGGCGCCGCGAAAGCAGTTTCTCGTTCAGCATCGAGTGGTACCGGATGGCAACACTTCGGCAAAATGGTCAAAATAAACCGATCGCCCAGTATCTGAAAAAAGGCCAGGGCTATCGGTATCCGTTACAACGGATACTGAAAGGCGAACCGGATTGGGAGGTCGCCTTGGTCGAAGAGCTGGAGAACGAGTTTGCCGCCATGCGGAAGCAAATCGATTGCCTGGGAAAGATTCGGGATGCT
The DNA here is from genome assembly GCF_033949435.1 of Methylomonas defluvii. Taxonomy (NCBI): domain Bacteria; kingdom Pseudomonadati; phylum Pseudomonadota; class Gammaproteobacteria; order Methylococcales; family Methylococcaceae; genus Methylomonas; species Methylomonas defluvii. The sequence continues at coordinate 107,084 of NZ_JAXARY010000010.1, forward strand.
TTCGCCAATTATCGGAAAGCGAAACAATAGCCGTTCAGTTTAGTTTGGGCGTCGGGAGAGTCGAATTGGGTTTAAAAACGGGAGGTAGGTTTAGCTAACATGGCTATAATTCTTGTTTAGTATATTTATAGCTTCTGCGTAGTTTACGCCTCAATAAAATCGCCTATAGCATAATTATATTGACACAATGATTTAACAACTCTATAAATCCGCTATTGGAGATTTATATGAAACGTGTTGTTGCGACTGCTTTTCCGACCGATCCCTGCGTTAATAGCCCGACTACCCTGGGGGCAGCGATTCGCGCTGCCCGCACCCAAGCCGGTATGCGTCAGGAAGATGCTGCATTGAGTATCGGCGTGGCCTTGCAAACCCTGGTCGATATTGAAGCTGGTAAGCCAGGAGTGAGTATCGGCAAGATCCTGCAAGTGGCTCAAGGCTTGGGGGTTTCGTTGCTGGTGGTTCCCCAGTCACGACGGGATGCGGCGCGGCGGCGTTTGGCGGATTTGAGCGAGCCATCATCATGAAGCTGATTGTTAATGCCCATCAACAAACCGTGGGCCACCTCAGTCTGGATAGCGAAACCGGCTTGTTTGCTTTCGAGTATGCCACTGACTGGTTGGCGCAGGATGTGCGTTTTCCCTTGAGTCCGGCATTACCTCTGGAACGGGAGGGTATAACAGCCGAACAGCACAGTGCTGCGGTACGCCAGTTTTTCCAGAACCTGTTGCCCGAAGGTCAGGCATTGGACGATGCCGCCGCAGCCAATCGGCTGTCGAAGTCCAACCTGATGGGGTTATTGATAGCTTTGGGCCGGGAAACCGCTGGCGCGCTGGTGATCAGTTTATCTGATGCGCAGGCACAGTCACCCGCTGAGTCCAAGCAACGCCTACTCAGCCGCGAAGAGCTCTCAACCCGGATTCGCGCTCGCCCAGACGATGCCTTTAGCGTTTGGGATGGCAAAGTCAGGTTATCGATTGCCGGCCACCAGGACAAGATTGCCGTATTGGAACAAGGCAATGCCTGGTATCTGGTCGATGGCGAAGGCTTGGCATCCACCCATATCCTCAAACCGGATCCCTTACGTCGCCGTTTGCAACACATGACCAGCAACGAATTGGTCTGTATGCACTTGGCGCAGAGCGTTGGCATACCCGCGGCCGAGAGCCGTCTGACAGGAGTACCAGAACCGGTGCTACTGATTCGGCGCTTTGATCGCGTGGTGACCGATGAAGGCGTGCAGCGCCTGCATTGTATCGATGGCTGTCAAGCATTGGGCCTGGGCGTCAGTATGAAATACGAGCGCCCGTATGGAGACAACCGCGATGTCCAGCATATTCGCGATGGCGCTTCGCTGCCCAGGTTATTCGCTTTAGTCGATCGAGCCAGCGCGAAACCGGCGGCCGACCGTCTGGCGCTGCTGCGTTGGACGATCTTTCAGGTCTTGATCGGCAACACCGATGCCCACGGTAAGAATGTGTCGTTTTTCGTCGATGCCGGTGGTTTGCGTTTAACACCCGCTTACGATCTGGTGTGCTGCCTACTGTATGCCGATGCACGGATCGCCGATACCTTGGCGATGGCGATTGGTGATAATTTCGATCCTGTCGGCTTGACGGCCTACGACTGGGCCGTGATGGCCGACACATGTCGCTTGAATCCCAAGTTGGTCAGTCGGGAGCTAAAGCAACTCGCCGAGAGAATCCCCTTAGTTTGGCCAGACTTGCAGCGCCGACTGCGCGAAAACGGCGCCGATGCCGACATACTGGCCGCGATGGGCGATATTTTTTTGCATCAATGTGCACATACACTCGAGTTGGCCGCTGAAGTCCCTACGGTAGCGCGCGATTTGCTTTAAGCGCTGAGTACACACTGCCGCAGTTAGTCTTGCCAAAGTTATCCACAGACTGCCTTTCCCTATATTTTGATTAAAAAAAGATTAGAGATAGATTAGCAGCGCATTTCTGATACTCTGAAAAACCGCTACAAGCCATGCCAGGCAAGGTCTGTAGCGATTTCGAAAAATGGCCGTGCCGTCAGTCGAATGCCGTGTGTTTTGTCAGCTGAATGCCGTGCTTTTTGTTAGTCGAATGCCGTGTGCTGTCAGTCGAATGCCGTTATTCCGTCAGCTGAATGCCGTGCCATTGTCAGTCTAATGCCGTATCGCCGTCAGCCGAATGCCGTGTCGGGGTGGCATTCGCTGGGCCAAAATAGCGTCAGTCGAATGCCGTGCTTTTTTAGTTGGGTTTGCCCTCCAGATGCCGCTTCTGGCTGGGTGTAGGCTGTTTTTTGACTTTGACCGTGTCCTCCTCTATTTCGAAGCTTTCCAGTGTGCCAATGGCGACCAAGGCTTTCAGGGCTCGCCCCATCCGCAGTTTGAAATCGCGGATATTCTGCGTGCTGCTGCCGCTCAGTTTGTGCAGCGTCTGCAACTTCAAAGGGTAAGGCGCCGCATGCGATGACAGAAACCCGTGCAGCCATAAGGCTAATGGTTGTTTCCGCAGTTTTTGCCGTTGCTCGAATTCGATGTGTGTGTAACCGTCCTCGAACAAACGCAGCATGGATTCGGTCAACTCGACAACATAGCGTTGAGTCACCTCATCCCGGTAATAGCGCAGAAAACCCCTTTCGCCAAAGGTGTCACGCCCTTGGAATGTCATTTCGACAAATGCGCCACCGAGCCGAGCCATGGACTCCTTTAGCCATTCGTGTTGGCTTTTGCCGTTGCCACGACCCAAAGCCGTCAGCATGGTATAGGCGCTAAAAGTAACATTGAATCCTGGCAACTGTTGTCTGGACAGATGCACGATTTGCATCCAGACATCGAGATCGGATTGATTCAGCTGAACGCCCAGATAGCGGACTTCAATGCCCTCTACCGAAGCCAGCAAAGTACGTTTTTTATAGGCGATGCGCTCGTTACCTTGGATACCGGCAAATAAGGCACTACGCAAACAGGCATTCGGTGTACCTCGCGTCGAAGTCGGCCAACTGGGCAGGGATTTCAGCGGTTCGACGACTTTGAGCTTGGTTTTTTTGCGTTCCGCCAGGATTTGAAAGCGTTCTGTCAGGTTTCCCAGTGTGTTGTCTGATCCTGTTTTCTGCATGACAACCACCTCACTTCTTCAGGCTGACGGGAGTGCAGCCATGATTCAAAACGTTGTAGGGAATGGTCGTATGCTTGACTAGCGCCTGCTCCTCGGCGGTCATGTCGAGTTGGTGATGGCAATATTTTCGCCAGGCACGTTCGATGATCAAGGGATCGTCATCGTGGTTGTCTGATCTTGTACTCAGGCTAACGTCTCCTGTGTCAGCCAACTGAACGCTTACCGGTTGATCGATTTGTCTGACCACATGCTCGATCGATGCCGGCCGCAATACCGAGCCGCCTAAACCGCCGTTTTGTTGGGCACTATCCAATCGCCAAGGCTGCTCGGATGGAGTAGATGTCGTCATCGATTCAATCACGGCTTGACTCACTGATGTATCCAGCGTAACGAGTGAGTTGCAAGCCATGCTCGCACCGGTCAGCACAGACAATAGGCAATAATTTGGAAGGGATTTGAGTTTCATAGTAGCTCCTATGGCTTTTAGGGAGCTCGTTACACTAATCACTCTTTTTCCAGACACGCTTGCAGTAAATGGCGAATTACGCATTTACTGCAAGAAGGGGCTGAAAAGTTTCTGTCATGATGTTATGCCATGGAAAAAATCTACCCCTCCCTTATCCATCGAATCGGCAAGCGCTTGTTTGGCGATAAGCCTTCGCCGATTGGCGAGGTGTTGCCGGTGTTCAGCGAAGAAATTCCGCGCTACCCGCCATTCATGAAGGGATTGCCGACGGCATCGGTGGAACGGATTCTGGACACCCAGCTTGAATTGATCAAAGCGATCGAACAGGCTTTGGCATTACCGGATGATCTTTACCACACCATCGCAGCTCCGGTCATTGCTCGCTATGCAGCGTTCAGCCATTTGTTGCCGGCATCGGAGTCGCATCATCATCGTGGAGCCGGCGGCTTGTTCCGGCACGGATTGGAGGTGGCGCATTGGGCGACACAAGCGTCTCAAGGCTGCCTGTTCGCGACTCAGGCCTCACCCAGAGAACGAAAATCTCAAGAATTACGTTGGCGTTTAGCGGTGTGCTTTGCCGGCTTGCTGCATGATATTGGTAAACCGGTCTCCGACATGGCGGTGATCGACAGCTTGGGACAACACACCTGGAACCCTTGCGATGAGAATCTGACCGAGTGGGCCGAGCAACATCGTATCGACCGTTATTTTTTGCGTTGGCGAGACAATCGCCATAAGCGACACGAACAGTTTTCGGCGTTGGTGATAGAGCGTGTGCTGACCCGTGAATCGCGGAGCTATATCCTGGCACCCGGTCCCGACATTATGCAGGCGATGCTGGAAACCATTCACGGTTTGGATAGAGGCTCGAAATTGTACGCACTGGTGATGAGTGCCGACTGCAAAAGTGTGGAACGCGATCTGAAAGCCCATTACCACAGCATCGACTCGGCCATGGGCATGCCGGTGGAAAAATACCTGTTCGACGCCATGCGACGGTTAATCAAATCCGGGCAATGGTCGGTCAACGAAAAAGGCGCACGCATTTGGCGTTTCAAGGAAGGCTTACATATCGTCTGGCGTATCGGCGCACAGGACATCGTATCTACGCTGGCCAAAGACAAAGTGCCCGGTATTCCCCGCGACGAAGATACCTTGGCGGATATTTTGATCGAACGCGGTTTGGCCATCCCCAAATCCTTGCCCGACGGCCGACAGTACCGTTATTGGTGCATGCAGCCGGAGGGACTGGATGCGACACTGTACATGTTACGCCTGACTTCGATGGAGTCGATTTTTAGCAATGAACCGCCGGTTATAGTGTCGGGTATCGAGCTCGACGAACAGACCGAATCCAGAGTCGAAACGACTGCGAAGGCAGCGGTTAAATCACGGCAGGTATCTTTGCATGCCTCATCATCCGTGGTTAATGCCGATGCCCAGGGCGTTAAAGATCAAGCAACGGATGTGGACTCGGCTGAGCAAGCTAATGGCAAACAAAACGTCATTGGTGAAGTGTCGCCGGTTCAACCAGAGTCACCCCAAGGAATATCACAATCCGACACCAACATAGAACGGCTAAACACCAATCCGCAGCAAGGTGACAAGCCAGCATCTCCCCCATTAACGGTAAAGTCTGAAGCGAGAAAAACCAAGGATTCCAATCACTCCAGCAATCAAGTCGAATCGGACAAGCCCAAACCAACACATTCTCAACTATCGAATAGCGAAACGCCTGCAGAGTCGGCCAAGTGTTGGCTGAACAAAAATGGCTTAGCGGGTGAATGGTTGCTGCATATCATCACGGCCATCAATCAAGCCCAATGGCAATGGGGTGTGGATGTGCTGGAACTGCAAGACCAGTATCTCCTGTCTTTTCCCGGCACACCGGAAAAACTCAATGTCGAATCCAATTTGTTTATCAAGACACTGGAGGAAAAAGGCTGGCTGGTAATTGATGTGTTATCGCCGATGCGCAAAGTGCAAATATTTCATCAAGTGCGTGGGGTGCTATTGGCGGCAGAACCCAGTGCCGTTATCAGGCAGTTGCTGACAGTAGCAAGACAGGTACCAACTATCGATCAGTCCAATACTCAATCGACACCGACAACGGATAAAATCAAGGCGCCTCGCTTATCTACAGTAAACGATAACCATAATCCAAAGACTCCTAAAATACCCAAAGCAAGCAACAACCAGTCACCCCCGATTAAGACCAAGTTACCGGGAACGGTATCAAACAAGAATGCAGTTGAATATCCCGCATCGAAAAACACCGGCGAAGGTCTGCCAAACACGGCTAATCCAACTCAATCTGAAACGCGACAACGACAAGCGACTGAACAGTCCACTCCTGTAATCGTCAATAAAAAAGACATTGACGGGCCTTCGCAAAATCAAGCCATCGATATACTGATTAAACACGTCAGACATTTACGCACTGACGCCCCGGAAAAATCTGACGATAACGAATGGCACTTGGTTTCCAATGCCGAACTTGAACAGTTTCTGGAGCAAAATCCCAGTATCAAACGTACCCGGCTTATGCTCGATATTGCCAATCATCCAGATTGTCGATCAGTCGGGGTTGGCAAAGGCATTCAGGTGCGCGTTCGGCTATGAAATCCGATTACGACTATCAGTTTCCCTGGCGACCTATCTACGAAGTCACTGCCATTGCCGCTTGGACAGGAGGTGCTGGTTTGGCGTATCTGACCAGCCGCTGGTCGGGATTACCTCGCGAGCCATTCGACTGGTTGATGATTGCGTGTGGCGTCATGATTTGTTGGCGCTTACCCATCACGGTGAGCCTCTGGTATCGAAAACGAAGGCTACGCCAATTTCGTTTCCAATATCTGGATGCTGAAAAACTCAAAGCCTATGTCAAAAGCCATCCGGACGAATTATGGTTTGGTTGGGGATTTGACTGGGTGCAAAAACATGCTCAGCTAGCTTATGAAATTCTCAAGCGCGATGTCTCGACTTTGATTCCCACGGATCATCAACGCATGGGCTCGGCCTGGATCCATGGCCTGGAAATTTCGGAAAGCGCTGTTCGACAACCGATTCAACATACTGCGGGGCACACGTTACTGGTAGGCACTACGGGCGCTGGAAAAACCCGTGCCTTCGATGTCCTGGTCACACAAGCCGTATTGCGCGGCGAAGCGGTGATTATCATTGATCCCAAAGGCGATAAGGATTTGATGGTTTCTGCCAAACGTGCGTGTCAGTTAGCCGGACGGCCAGAACGCTTTGTGTATTTCCATCCGGCCTTTCCGGAAGACAGTGTGCGCTTGGATCCCTTACATAACTTCAATCGGCCTTCGGAAATTGCTAGTCGCATTACCGCTATTTCGCCCGGAGAAACGACCTCCGATCCCTTCAAGGCCTTTGGCCAAAAGTCGTTGGATAACGTGATTCAAGGGCTGATGGTGATTGAGGAACGACCCACCTTGGCAAAATTGCGTCGTTATCTGGAAGGTGGACCCTCCACGCTGGTGATTCAGGCATTGGAGCGGTATTACGATAATTGCTTGGGTAATTGGCGTCAGGAAGCGAGGCCTTATTTGAAAGCCGCCAAAGACACCGATTCCAAAGCAGCAGGTTTGGTACGCTTTTACCGGGAGTACGTGCAATACCAAGCACCTAACCTGGATTTGGAAGGCCTGTTGTCGTTGTTCGAACATGACCGCACCCACTTCAGCAAGATGGTTGCTTCATTGATACCGATCATGAATATGCTGACCTCAGGACCACTGGGGCCTTTGCTATCACCCAATCCGAATGACGCGGATGATCTGCGGCCGATTACCAATACCGGTTTGATTATCGAAAAAGCCCAGGTGGCTTATATTGGCCTGGACTCGCTATCCGACGGTCTGGTCGGTAGTGCCATCGGTTCCATTTTACTTGCCGATCTGGCCGCTGTGGCCGGTGATCGTTATAACTACGGCGTCTCGGACCGACCGGTGAATGTGTTTGTCGACGAAGCGGCCGAAGTCATCAATGATCCATTCATTCAGGTATTAAACAAAGGTCGCGGCGCAAAAATCCGCTTGTTCATTGCCACCCAGACCTTTGCCGACTTTGCGGCCCGCACCGGCTCGCAGGATAAAGCCCGTCAAGTGCTGGGCAACGTCAACAATCTGATTGCTCTGCGGATCATGGACAGCGAAACCCAGCAGTACATCACCGACAATCTACCCAAAACCCGCTTGAAATACATCATGCGCACTCAAGGCGTTGCCACCAGCGCGACTAATCCGTCCGTTTTTTCCGGCAATGTCGGTGAACGCTTGATGGAAGAAGAAGGCGATCTGTTTGCTCCGCAGTTACTCGGGCAACTGCCGGATTTGCATTTCATCGCCAAATTATCCGGCGGTCGCATCGTCAAAGGCCGATTGCCCGTGCTGCAATCAGCGCTTGATACCCAACCGACCTGATCATGCAACGCAATTTACTCTTCAGTCTGATGATCTGGTTGTTGGAAGTCATTTTAGTCGCCAGCTTTGTCTCGGATCGCTGGACAAGGGAAATCCAGGCAACTGAAGACCGGATGCTGATTGCTTATTTCGGAGAAAAAAAGGAAGCGGAGATTCGGCACACCACGCAGCACTGGTTTGACCAATTGTTTGTCCGCACCGGCATGAGGGAAAGTGTTTACCGTTACTTCATTCCGACTGAACGTGAACGACAAATGTCCAAAGGCTTTGAAGATGTAGGTCGCAATGATTTGTTTCCGTTTATCCAAAGCCGGTTGGATGTGCTGTGGGATACGGTGTATCAGATGATCAAGCGCTTCGTCATGGCTTGCGCCTGGTTACCCTTTTTGGCCGTGGCAATTCTGCCATTTGCCATTGATGGCTTAATTCGCCGCAAGGTCAGCCAGACCAATTTTGATTACCCCAGTCCGATGGCGCATCGTTACAGCATCTACATCATGTTGGGAGCACTATACCTATTGCTGATGGGGTTAACGTTGCCATTTCCTGTGCCGCCACAATCCCTGCCGATTGGCATATTTATCGTAGCCTGGGCAATGAACACCTTATTGGCCAACACTCAAAAGCGGGTTTGATCAATACAAAAGTTAGCCTGTCCGGATTCCTAACGAAAACCCGCAACGGGAAAATGGACTGAATCTATTTGCCAGTGGTATGATCAAATCTCGGCTGGATAGAAGCCTGCTGCCCACTATGGCAAACTTGGATGAGACTATCGTTATTCGATGTTAGTAGCAATCCTTTAACCAAAGGGGTGTTCACCAGTGGGCAGTGAAAATACTCCGTATTTAAAGGATTTCACTATGAGCATCACTGTCATCATCCCCTCGATCACCGTCCAAAAACTCAAACAAAGCGCCCGCAGAATCAAAAAGAAGCTGGGGCTGTCCCATCACGAGGCGCTTGATAAAGTAGCGGAAATGGCTGGGTTTAATCATTGGCACCACGTTATTCAGATGGCAGCAAAAACAGAACCGGTCGAAACAGCATTTCGGAAAGGTTTGGTTTATGGCTTTGATGCTTCCGAGGCTGACTTTGAAGCCGATTTTTTGGAAGAAATCGCCTCGCCCGTGGCTGAATATTTCGCTAAAGAGCCACTTTGGCAATTTTATAAAAACGTTGACGAGGCAGACGATCCGGAACTGGCCAATATGTCTGATGAAGAATTTAAGGAATTCCTCGAAGAGGAACTCCAAGGACTGGTATTTTTTAGGTTCACTGGCAATGAACTGCCCCAAATGGTCAATGGCGCTATGGAGTTGATCCGGGAGTTTTCATTCTGGAATCCAGCCTACGTTTGGCTAAATGGCACCTTGCACAGCACTTTTTACGCACCCATGACAGATCGGGATTGCAATGTGGCTGGAGTCAGATTTTAAGCGGTCGATTCACCGCGAATGACGTATACTCAACGGGATTAACAGCAATAGCTAGGACTCTGCTGTTGCCTCCGCAATCAGATCCCTTACTTTTTCCTTTTGCTCCAAAATAACATTTTTGCCAGCATCAATCGTTTTGGAGGCGTTGGCAATAATGGCTTTTCGGTTTTTGCACACATAGGCACCGCCAACCAAGCCTAACCCAAACACTAAAAATGGATGTTTTGCGATTCTAACCATGAGCTTTTCTCCCGATACAACCGTTAAGGTAGCAAGACTGCCAATCAGCACCTGATGACCTAACGATGACGAATGATTTGAGTTGAAATTGGCTTCTGTTTTACCTGGCATGAATTTACTTTTTTCGTTGATGGTTTTTCGTGTTGCCAAGTTGCTCTCGAACAACTAGCAAACCGGCATCGTATTGCATTTTGTAGATCGTTTTACAGCCTTCGCAACAGAATATTTTCTTTCCTTCCTGCGCATTCAGCTCAACTCTTACTACCCCGGACTTCCAGTTCACAAAGGTCGCAAACTTGCTTGTTCTGAACCATTAACAAGCATTCAGTCGCATCAGCTTAAAGGGGAGTGGGGAGTTCATGGCTGAATCCTATTAGTGAAGTTAACGCTATAGAGTTCATCGTATCAAAGCACCCGAGCTACTGCATACTGATCTGTAATACAAAAAGTGCTATCGATCGAGTCGAGAAATTCGATGACTAGTGCGACAACTTGCCTCGCGCGGCAATTAGCCACATTCTCAAGACTGAAACCAACTGATAACCTATCCTCCAGTTGCTGCTTGTATGCGTAGCACCTCTTCCTTTCTCATATCCGACCGCTGGTCGGATTTTTTTTGCCTATCGTTCAGCTTTGAAATCACAATGCAGTCATGAAGCTATACATCCTTAATGGTTTTGAGCACCGTGCGCGATGCATTGACCTTTTCTCGCAGATCCAACCCCGGCTTGAAATGCAGCATATAACGACTGGGCACCTGCACCGCATCACCCGTTTTGGGATTGCGACCGACTCTCGCCTGTCGCTGATTGACCGAGAAACCGCCGAAGCCCCTAATTTCGATTCGTTCGCCACTGGCCAGCGTACTGGTTAATAGTTCAATGACGCTGTTAACAGCGAGTTCAACATCTTTTTGGAGCAAATGAGGTTGTTTATTGGCCATCTTGGCCATAAGTTCCGATTTTGTCATTTTTATTATTCTTGCCATTTATCTTTGGCGCCTATCGTGTATAGAGAATGTGATGGCATCAAGGCTCTAAGTTTGCACGTAGATGGGCAAACACTGAATATCCGGAGTAATATTGTAACAATTGACTGCTATTTCATGCTGTTAAGGTGAGGATTAGACCTTTCGATTAGGCAGGATCTGAGGCTTGATCATCAATCATGAACACAATTGGAATTCTCACGGAACTGGCGACCGCCATATCACCCCGTTTGGCCGGATTAAAATGCCATTGTTTGACTGCCTCAACGGCTGATTCATCCAGTAAATCATAACCGCTGCTGTGTTCAATCGTCACGCCTTCACTAACACCAACTTCGTTAACCTGGACTCGTAACAGCACTTGTCCTTGCCACCCTTGTCGGAGTGCGATAGCCGGATAATTGGGTTTCTGGTTATCCGCATGATGGGTGTCAATGGTTGCCTCAGTGATCTGCTCGGCATTTTTCGTCACCGACTCGGTATTGCTGGCAATAGCCGAATCATGTACTGCTGGTGTTGCCGACACAGCTTCGAAACGCTGAGTTAACGGGGCAAATTCTGAGGGTTCCGGATCAAGCGGCGCGACGGCATTTATCTTGGCTTGACGCGGCACTTTTTGAAGTGGCTTCTTTACGGCAGATGGTGGTGGCAGTGGTGCCAAGCGAGGCTTGGTCACTGAAGCAGGAATAATCGCCGCTTCCATGATTAAGGGCTTGTCGCGTGGGATGGGTTTGGTCAGGCATTTTAGGCATAACCAGCCACAGGTATGTAACGACATCACCAAAATGCTAATCAACACCAGCACCCAGAAGGTACGTGCTTCAGCAAAAAAACGCACGAATGTCCCGAACAGACACGGTTTCGCTAACTCCACTCCCGCTATGCCTGGCGTTACCGTAATACGCCGACCTGGACCAGATTGAACATCAAAGAAATTCATTCAGGCCGAACTGGAGATATTTTTGCAGAGGGGCGACTGTAAAAACTGAAAATGCCTTTTTCATTCCATTAATCAATCCTTTGCATAATTATCCAGAACTCAATTTAAGCGCTGGTAGGCGATCTTCGACCGAGAAGATCAAACAACAACTGAGGTTGCCGAGACCAGCAACCATGAGCAGGGAGAAATTTTATCGATTACATTGAATTTGGAACATAGGACAAATTGTCGCGAGCGATTCCATCGTTCAACACAGTCTATTTCTTATCCAGTTTTTTCTTGGCGGCATCCGCTGCTGCACCGACCGCTTCAACCGATTGGCGATAGGCAGCTTGTTCGCGATTGGCGGACTCTGCGATCACATTATTGTCGGCATTGGCTTCTTTGATCAGGCATTCAAAATACACACGAGCCTGTTGCTGCCAATCGTTGATCGCAGCAACGCTTTTGTTAAAGGCATCGACATCTTGATCATCGATGGTCGGCGTTGCGGGTTTTGCCCCACATTGGCTGGGTTTCCATTCCCCGTTATTGAGGATACCTGCGTGGGTCATTCCTGCGTAGTGCAAAGCAATCAAGCCTGCCAGTAACACGATAGGTTTCATATTTCTCTCCTGATGACATTTAATAAACGTTGGCTATTTTCCAACCCTAAGCTGCCGAACTATGGCAACAGCCTTCCATATGAATCGGTACACGATCAAAACCAAACAGCATTACGGCAATGAGTAGCCGTAGCTTGCAGCTAATTGCGAATTCGAAATTTGCTGCAAGATGCTTCGCTGAATATCCCTTCACAATAATGATCACCTTTACCGGAGATCATTATGGAACCCGTTGCCATCCCCCAAGCCATCGACGATCCGATCCACATTCTGTTGTGGAGTGCCGATGAGATTGTACCGTTCATGGTCTGCATGCTGACCGGCATGTTGATTGATCACTTCATTCCTGCACTGGCCATTGGATTAATCGCGGTTAAATTCTACCGCCGTTTTCGTGACAACCGGCCCGACGGCTATACCTTGCATGCCTTGTATTGGTTAGGGTTGCTGCCCAGCCAGGCAATGACCATTCCCAATCCCTACATCCGTCGTTTTCTGCCATGAAGTTGTCGGATTTTCTACAGACCTGGGACGGCCACGAAACCGAGAACCGCTTTAGCCGCGTAATCATCATCGGCTTGCTTGTGGTGTGTGTGATTACCTCGCTAGCTGCCTGGCGCACCGAGCGCAGCATCATACTGGTGCCACCGACCTTGAACAAAGAGGTCGAAGTCACCCGCACCTCAGCCTCCAGTGAATTCAAGGAGTCCTGGGGCTTGTTCCTAGCGGAACTGTTGGGCAATACCACGCCTGCCAATGCCGATTTCCTGAAAACCGCCATCGAGCCGTTATTGGCCCCGGACATTTATCGTAGCGTCCTGGATGCGATGACCGATCAAATCAAGGCCATCAAGATGGATAGAGTGGCGATTAGCTTCACCCCACGTCATGTGGATTACGAAGCCGAGACCAACAAAGTGTTTGTGAGCGGCGAACTGAAAAGCCAAGGCCCTAGTTCCAAGCCGGACATTAAACCGCGCACTTACGAATTCATCATCGCCATCAAAAACTACCGGCCGCGTCTGGAGTTTATCGATGTCTATCCCGATGCCCCAAGAACAGTGGAACGCTTAAAAGCCCTGCCGCCCCAGCCAGGAGAACTCAAACCATGACTAAAACCTGCCACCATTGGGCATTGTTGTTGATCATCATCAGTAGCGCTGCGTCCGCTGAGGAATTACCGATCACCGTGTTACCGCCGGTAACGGCCACAATAAACTCGGTGCAGGACTCCCCTGCCCCAGTTAATGACAATGCAAACATGGGCATTGAGCTGCCACCAGTTGACGCCAGTGTCTTAAAAGCGGCCAATCAACAGGTCTCTTCGTCGGTTGCACCACAGACCGTTCAAGTCAAACCCGGCATCAACGAACTGATGCCGATTGCGGTGGGTCATCTCAATCGCTTGGTCACGCCGTTCGACAACCCGGTGGTCACCACCACCAGCCAGGCCACCACCAGCACCAAAGGCAAAATCGTTTATGTCGCCACCGCTGATGAGACGCCGGTGACCTTGTACATTACCCCAGGCGATAACCAGGACATTGCCTTGTCGCTGACGCTGATTCCCAAACGCATCCCGGCACGAGAGATTCATCTGAGCCTGGATAAAGACAGTTACAAGGTGCTGACCAAGCTTCAACTGCAATCCACCGCATCCGGTAGCAAGGCCAGCGATCAGGAACAGGCCTACATCACTCAGCTAAAAAAGTTGTTCCGCGATCTTGGATTGCAAAAGACCCCAGCGGGTTATTCCCTGCGCGACCCCAGTAAAACCGAACACATCCATTGCCTGCAAGATAAAGTGCAGATTCGGACCGGCCAAGCCCTGGAAGGTCCGGACATGCTGATTCTGGTGGGTCTGGCCCGTAATACCAGTAGCGATCCATTGGAATTCGATGAACGCGCGTGTGCGACCAGCAAAGACGACGTGTTGGCGGTCGCCGCCTGGCCCAAAGTTGTGTTGGGACAGAATGAGTCCACCGAATTGTATGTCGCGGTTAGACGGACACCTGAAAACGCCACCACGCTCAGACCCTCATTACTCACCGGAGGCCAACACTAATGGCCGGTGTCGATTCATGGTGGTCCACGTTAAGCCCCACGGCCAAACGTAATCTGGCGGTGGGTGGGATTGGCGGCGTCTTGCTGGCCAGCATCATTGGTTTGGCCACCGTCACCCCGGAAGTCACCAAACCGCTTAGTAAACAGGCCACCATTCAACACATATTGACCGACAGCGATCCGCGTTCGCTCGGTATTGATGGTATCTCGGCCCAGCTACGGGATTTACTGCAAAAAAACGAAGAGCAAAGCCGTCGGCTGGCTGCGATTGAAGAACAGCAAAAACGCGAGCAGCAATCGGGTGAGCAACGCTTCAAACAATGGACCGAAGCTGAACGGGAAGCCTATGACCAAAAGTTAAAAGCCGTGTCCGGTGAAGTCGAGTCGCTTAAAAGCAAACCGACAGCATCGACTGCTCAAATTTCAGGTGATGTCACGCCATCGCCGAATACTGCTTTGTCTTCGCCCAGTCATCCCAATGACCGCCGACTTCCCGCACGCTCGTCACTAGATAACAACGACCTGAACAGCGCCTTCGAACAAGCGGCCATACCAGTGCCTAGCCACGGCAGTGCCGGTGTCTCGGGCGGCCGACCCGCAAATGGCCAGCCAACGGCTGCATTGCAGATTCGTATCATTAAAGATGAGAAGTCACCAACTGCAAATGCTGAGGGTAAAACAACAAGTGACCAACCCGCCAAGCAAAGCGATGTCTTTATCCCAGCGGGGAGCATTTTGACGGGTGTCCTACTGAACGGCCTGGACGCACCGACCGGCAAGAAAGCCAAGAAAGAACCCATGCCGGTGCTGTTTCGCATCAAAAAGGAAGCCATCTTACCGAATCGCTTCCATGCCGATGTGCGCGAGTGCTTTCTGTTGGCCGCAGGCTTTGGCGACTTGAGTGCTGAACGGGCTTACTTTCGCGGCGAGACCTTTTCCTGTGTCCGCCAGGACGGCGGCGTGATTGAAGTGCCGATGAATGCCTATGCCACCGGCGAAGACGGCAAAAACGGTGTGCGTGGTCGCGTGGTGTCCAAACAAGGTGCGTTATTGGCGCAATCGATGATGGCGGGTTTCCTACGCGGCTTTTCCGATGCCTTTGGTCGCAATCAAATTCCGGTGTTGATGACCGGCGGTTTAGGCAGTCTAGCAGGCAGCACCCCATTCCAAAGTGCATTCTCCTCGCAGTCGATGGAAGGCGGTGCATTGAAAGGTGCCGGTTACGCCATGGAGCGGCTGTCGCATTTTTACATGGATATGGCCGAAGAGATTTACCCGGTCATCGAAGTCGATGCTACCCGCCAAGTCAATTTCATCGTGCAAAAAGGCACGGCTCTGAAACTGAAGTCACCGAGCTAATTCATTCAATCCCAACTCCAAGGTCGATATGACGCTACGCAAATTCCATTTACTGCTACTGGCACCACTGTTAGTGACTTCAGCCAGTTTTGCTGCCAATCCACAAAAGCCGGCTATTTCCGAGATTGCCGCAGGCCTTTTATCGATCAAAATCGACGGTATGCAGGATTTACCGATCTCAGGTCTGAAGATGGTCAAGACCGGCGAGCAAACCGTGTTTATTTCCAGTAACGGCCGCTTTGCCCTGACTGGCGGCAAATTAATGGATATTTGGACCCAGCAGGAAATCAAGGATCTGCAGGATATCGACAAAATCGCCAACCGCATTGATCTGTCGCGGATGAAACTCAATGTCGACGATTTAGGCCCGGTGACGATTGGTCACGGCAAAACTTCGGTGTTGGTGTTCATAGATCCGCGTTGTCCGTATTGCGGCAAGGTAATGAAAGACCTGCAAGCCTTGCAGGACCAATACACTTTCAAATTGGTGATGATTCCGATCCTCGGCCCCGAGTCGCAAAACATCGTCGTGCAACTGGCGTGTCAGTTGGGATCCAGCGATAGCAAACTCAAAGATGCCGTCCGCGACCGACTGTTGAAACAGGACTACGTCGGCTTACCGACCGAACCACCTGGCCAATGCAATAAAGAGCCGCTGCAAAAAGCCGTGGTCACCGCCAAGCTGTTTAGCTTGCAGGGCGTGCCGTTTCTGATTGCCCCGGACGGTCGTACCCACAGCGGCGCACCTGAAGTCTTGGCAGATTGGTTAGCCAATAAACCGCATGAGGTCGCCCAAACGACCGCGCCTGTCACCCCAAAACCTGAGAAAAAGCCATGAGCCGTGTTTACCGATTTACTTTGTGTAGCTTGAGCCTGATAGGGTTAGGACTATTATCCGGCTGTGCCACCACCGAATATGGCTGTAAAGGCATGCCCGACGAACCGCAATGTTTGTCAACCACACAGGCGTATCAGGAAACCAATCGCGGCTTAGCGGATGTCGCAGTTAATCCCGATCATCCTGTTGAAACAACACCTGCCAGTGATCTCAGGCCGGCAGTCCAGCAACCGGTGCCTAAAATTGACGACCCGACGCCGATTCGCACACCTTCGCAAGTGATGCGGATCTGGATTGCCCCTTGGGAAGATGCTGAAGGGGATTTGATGGTGTCGAACTACGTCTACACCGAACTGGAACCCCGGCGCTGGATGATTGGTAAGTCGGCACCGACGTTGAGTCCATCGCTGATTCCATTGCAAGTCGAGCAACGCGCGCCGGAAAAGCGCCCCTTAGCCGATGTGGATGAGGGCGAGCCGCGGACTATGCCGTCGACGCTGAACAACCCAGCCGCCAAAAACTAAACCTTACACCCTCACCGCCGGACTTTCAGGTCTGACGAGCCTTAGCGGGCGACCGCTTTATTGAGCCGGAAATTCCTTCCGAGACCAGACGGGCAACCGTCTTTACTTACACAAGAGGTCGTTTCAATGAAGTCGTCTACTCGAAGCCAGGTGTTCGTGGCCCTGGCATCGCTTTTTTTTCTATTGATGGCATCCGACGCCATGGCCGGTACCGGCGGTACCGAGTTCAACAACGTCTGGACCTTGCTGACCGGCTGGGTCGAAGGTTTGCTCGGTCGGATTATCGCCATCGTGTTCGTGATCGTCGGGCTGGTCGCCGGTGTGGTGCGTGGCAGCATCATGGGCTTTGTCCTGGGTGTGGCCAGTGGCGTGGGCTTGTTCGCAGCGCCGACCATCATCACCAATATCGTTACAGCAACCCTGTAAAGGCACTATGAGCAATTACACCGGACCCCACACCCATTCCGAGCTGGCGGCGGGTAACCGCCGTAACCCCGAACACGCGACCGATCGCACGGTTCGCGTTCAGGCCGCCGATGGCACACCACTCAATCCCTGTCATCCGGCGCGAGCGCGGGAACTGCTACGCCAAAAGCGGGCGATACGGGTCAGTCGTCATCCTTATACGATTCGCTTGTTGCAAGCGCATCAAGCTGCCGCCATGAATGTGCTGTACAGCGATGAGGTATCGAAATGAAAGTCTCCCGAACCCATACGGCGGATAGCTTGTTTTCAGCCTTAGCCTACGACAACGCACATCATTTATTTTTACTGGCCGATGCCAGTATCGGCTTTGGTTTCATCTGCCGACCACTAACTGGCGCCGATCAAAGCGTCGCGGCCCGCGTCAACGTGCTGCTGAACCAGGACTGGCCGACCGAGACCTTGCTGCAAGTGAGCTTATGGACCTCGCCAGACATCGAGGAATCGCTGGCGGTGATGCAAACTCGGCGGATTAAACAGCAAAAAAACACCTATAAAACCATGACCGGTGCCAGCATTGAGTTTTTGCGCCAAGGCACGACCAAACCGCCAGAAGCGATTTCTGGGGCGCGACTCAGACGAAGTCATGTGATCGTCACCGTAAAACTACCGATCGCCAATCCCAGACCGAACGAAACCGAAATCCGTCGGGCCACGGAATTGCAACTAGCCACCCAACAATCGTTGTCGACCATTGGTCTCTATCCATCAGTACTGGATGCCGATCAGTATGTGCGCGTGTTGAATACCCTCCTCAATTGGAAACCCGATGCCGGTTGGAAAGATCGAGTGGTACCGGAATGCGATCCAACCCAGTTGATTCGTGATCAGCTATTGGATTACGACAATGCGGTTGAGACCGATGAAAAAGGTGTCTGGCTCGGCAATAAGCGCGTGAAGACCTTATCCGCCAAACGCACACCCGATCATTTTTACTTTGGCAGTGCCAAAAGCTATCTGGGCGATATTTTGTCCGGCACGCGTGGCATTCGCCAAAATACCTTGCTCAGTCTGACCCTACATTACCCCGATGCCGAATCGACCCGCACCCGCCAGGAAGGCGTGCGGCAATTCATCACCAACCAGGTCAACACGCCGATTGCCCGCTTCTTGCCAGTATTGGTGCAGCGCAAACATAACTTTGATGTGCTGTTCGAAGCCTATGGCGACGGCGATCGGCCGATTCGTAGCTATTTTGGCGTATTGTTGTTTTGCGATGAACACGAAGAATCGGCAGCCGTCTCCAATGCGCGAGTGTATTTTCGGGAGCTGGGTTTTCAGCTGCTGGAAGATAAGTATTTTTGCCTGCCGTTTTTCCTCAACTGTTTGCCATTTGGTCCCGAGCGGTCGGCGATTGCCGATCTCAAGCGTTACCGTACCCTGGCCACTCGTCATGCCATTCCTTTGTTACCGCTATTCGGTGACTGGGCGGGCACTGGCACACCGACCTTGAACTTTATTTCGCGTAACGGCGAACACATGGCCGTATCGCTGTTTGATACCACTGGCAATTACAACCTGTGTATCGCCGCCGAATCCGGCAAAGGCAAATCCTTTCTGACCAACGAGATTATCGTGAGCTACCTGACCGAAGGCGCACAAATCTGGGCGATCGATGTCGGACGTTCCTATGAAAACCTCTGCGAGGTGCTGGAAGGCGATTTCGTGAAATTCACCCACGGCTCAGGGATTTGCATGAATCCCTTCGAGATCGTGCAGAACTTCGAGGAAGAAGCCGATATGTTAGCCGGCTTGGTCAGCCAAATGGCGGCACCGACCGAGAAACTCACCGATTTTCAAACAGCAGGTCTGAAACGGATATTGAAACAACTCTGGACTGAAAAAGCCCAGGCCATGTCTGTTGACGACATTGCCAAGCAGCTGTGCGCCGAAACCGATCAACGCTTAAAAGATGTCGGCGAGCAATTGTTTCCCTTTACTACAAGAGGCGAATACGGCCGTTACTTCAATGGGCAGAACAACGCCAAATTCGCCAGCGACTTTACCGTGCTGGAACTGGAAGAACTCAAGGGCCGTAAGCATCTGCAACAAGTGGTATTGCTGCAACTGATCTACCAAATCCAGCAGGAAATGTATCTCGGCGAACGTAACCGGCCCAAGATCGTCATCATCGACGAAGCCTGGGATCTGCTGACTGAAGGCGATGTCGCCAAGTTCATGGAACATGGCTATCGGCGGTTTCGTAAATACGGCGGTGCGGCAGTGACCATCACCCAGTCGGTCAACGACTTGTACCGCAATGCCGCCGGCCGGGCCATTGTCGAGAACTCGGCGAATATGTATCTATTAGGCCAGAAAGCCGAAGTCATCGAAGGCATGAAGCAGGATCGGCGCTTGCCACTATCGGATGGCGGCTACGAGTTGCTCAAAACCGTACATACCTTACCGGGCGCCTATTCAGAAATTTTCTTCATCACCGAGATGGGTTCCGGTATCGGCAGGCTGATCGTCGATCCCTACAAGCGCATTCTGTTTTCCACCAAACCGGAAGATGTACAGGCACTCAAGCAATTGCGCCGGCAAGGCTTGAGTCTGGGCGATGCCATTCAACAACTACTCGACAGTCGACAAACCAAACCTCGGGAGGTCAGGCATGGACGTTAAATCACAATGGCTGAGTGGGGTGTTGATCGCCGCCAGTTTAGGCACCGTGGGCGGTTGGTTTGCCGCGCATCAGCAACTGCAACAACCGATTGCTCGACTCAATCTCGTGACACCGGTGTTTATCCTAGACCGCGCCAAGCTGATTCAAGCGATACCGCCCAATGCCACGCAAGAGCAAATGGCCAAGATCGTTGACGACTGGCAAGGCCAGGCCAAAAAACTCAGCGATGCTGGCTATCTGGTGATCGATTCGACCGCCGTGGTCGCTGCGCCCAGTGATTTATACATTCAAGCGCAAGGACGGTGAGTTATGAGAGGCAATCATTCTTCATCAATCCCTACGCATTCCCAACCCACCCGATTAAGGCCTTACCAGACCAAAGCCGCTTTCGGGATGTTTTTGCTGAAGGCGCTGCCAACCCTGGTATTGATATTGGCCGTTGAACGCTACGTGGGCCAGCGATTTCTGATTGGCGGCGACGATCAAGTGGATCGATGCTTGCCGGACAAATGGATTTACCTGATCGACACCTACAACAAAGATATCTGGCGGGGCGATTTAATGGCGTTTCGCGCCGAACGCATGGCGCCGTATTTCAAGGACGGCCAGATGATTGTCAAGATTGCCGCCGGTGTCACTGGCGATCGGATTCAAGTCGACAGCCATCAAACTACGGTC
Source organism: Methylomonas defluvii (assembly GCF_033949435.1). NCBI lineage: Bacteria > Pseudomonadati > Pseudomonadota > Gammaproteobacteria > Methylococcales > Methylococcaceae > Methylomonas > Methylomonas defluvii. The sequence continues at coordinate 127,886 of NZ_JAXARY010000010.1, forward strand.
AACGGTTCATTGATCATCGAAGGCTTGCCGTTAGCGGAAAAACTTAAAAAACCCGCCAGCAGTTTTAAGCGCAATGAAACGATTCCGCCGGCAGCCTACTGGATGACAGGTCAAACGCCGAAGAGTTTTGACTCGCGCTATTGGGGCTATGTCTATGACCACCAGGTGATTGGGCGGGCTTATGCGTTGTTTTGATCACCAATCCAATACGCTCTGTCTGTGGGTGCTACGACCAATGGCGTGCTTGGTAGGAACATTGTTCGCAAGCTCGGTCACGGCAGAAGAAGCCTGGCTGACACGGTCGCAGCAACTTCTCAACACGTTGCAGGGCCAAGCCAAACCCGCCTGGCTAGAAAACAATCCGCATCAACTGGAAGCCAGGCAGCAGGCACTGGAAGTGTTCAATGCTTCCAAATCTCTGACCGATTTGAAATTCGGTACGGAACAATCACCAATGGGTAAAAACGACCAACCACTCAAAGTGCTGTTTATCTCGTTTTCACTGGGTGAATCGGCACTTAAAGTCATCTTCGAAGAAGTTTCTGGGCGAGATGATGTGTTACTGGTGTTTCGCGGGCCTAAGCCTGGCCAAAAACTACCGGCGTTGATGGCTGACCTCAAGCGTCTGCTGAAAGACATTGATCCCGTCCCAAACATCGTCATTGATCCCACCCGTTTTCAACGCTGGTCGGTAACCTCAGTACCGGACATGGTCGTCGAACAAGACGGACAATCTCGTTTACATGTTCGAGGTGTCAGCAGTTTATCCTGGCTGGACCAGCAACTCAAAGCCGGCAAACAGGGTGATTTAGGCACCTTGGGCGATGTCAGCGAGATTGCTGAAATTGATTTACTGGAAGAGATCAAACGCCGGATGGCGGCCATCGACTGGAAACAAAAGCAGCAACAGACCATCGCTCGGTTCTGGGAACGGCAAAAATTTGAAGTGCTGCCAGCTGCCCATCAGGACCTCGATCGGCCTGTGGATCTGACCATCACCGCGCCGCGCGATTTGGCAGCGCCCAATGGTCAATTAATTATCCGAGCCGGACAAACCGTCAATCCGTTGGAAAAGATGCCGTTTGGCTTATGCCTGAAGGTGTTCGATGCCACGGTGCCGGCTCAAGTCGAACTGATTCGGCATCAGTCCTGCCAGGACAAAAAGGCCCACGTGATGTATTTGGCCACTTCTCTGCCGCGTCAAGATGGCTGGGAAAAGCTTAAACATTTGGAAAACACCATGCAGGCACCCGTGTATTTACTGACACCGGATGTGCGCAGCCGTTTTCAGTTACAGCATGTTCCGTCTTTCATCGAACAATCAGGCAACCATCTGATTGTTCATGAACGAAAACAGCCTGTCTCATCGGGAGAGCGGTCATGAAACGATTCGTTTTTCCTTGGGTTTTGGGAGGCTTGATAACACTGGCAACCCCGCTTTATGCCGACACCACGACCAATAGCGTCGATCCATTGTGCTCGGACGCCGAACTGTGGTCCGGCAAGCTGATCACCGATATTTGCTGGAGTTGTCTGTTTCCGATTCGGGCGGCGGGAGCTTCGCTGGGCGGTGGCAACGTACCGAGCATCGCTACAGACGAGAAGTTTTGTTTCTGTACTGATCCGATGGGTATTCCCGAGTTGGGCATGACCATGGGACTTTGGAATCCCGCACGGCTGATCGAGATCGTCCGTAATCCTTGGTGTTCGCCGGCGCTGGGAGGCCATAAGTTCAGTGCTTCAAATGTGCGATTGATCGCCACCACCGGCAAAGCCGACTTCGATGCCAGTGAGATGTCGTTTTTCAATTACCACTACTTCGCCTTTCCGCTGACCATTATGCTGGATCTGTTCTGGGATGGTCGCTGCAACAGTGACGGCTACCGGGATTTTGATCTGCTGTATGTATCCGAGCTCGATCCCACCTGGAATAGCGACTTATTGGCGTTTTTTACCAGTCCGGAGACGGCGTTGTTTGCCAATCCGGTGGCGATTTCAGCGTGTGTGGCTGATGCGGCAGCGGCAGCCACCGGCAATCCCTTGGATGCGTTGTTCTGGTGTGCCGGTGCCTGGGGGCATATGTATCCCTTATCCGGCATTTCGCCGACCAGTTACGGGACCGATCCCAGAATTACCAGTTTATTAGCCACGCGGGCGACGGCCTCGTTGCATCGGCGCGGGCTGGCCTGGAAAACCTCGGGCAACGACGCGTTATGCGGCGGCACTATCTATCCCTTCATCCCCAAATCGCAATACCGGCTATCCATGTTTTATCCGGTCGCCGAAACCGACTCCAATCACGCCATTGGTGAGACCACCTTCAAGTGGGGCGCGGGACGGACTTATCCGGGGCCAGGTGAAGATCATCTCTACCTGCTGTGGCGTTGGCAGGACTGTTGTCTATTCTAGGGCGAACTGTTCACGATGAATCAGTCTAACACATTGATTAACAATACAAATGTGAGATCAACCATGAACAGAGAATTCCTTAAAGCAAGTTGTATCAACCCGGTCATAAAAGTGTTCACACGATGGCCTTATCCATTGGAATACCAAGATTGTCCAAGGGATATCTGTTCACAGTCATTTATCGATCAGTAGGTGTGCCGTGAACACTATTGTCCGATCAGCCATTCATCTTGATCAGCATCCAGCCATGTCTTCGGAGGTATTGGCATCCAGTGCTTTACCAACGGGATTTTTATTTTTGGTTGACGATGATACGGGACGCGTCATAGAGCCGGTATTACTCTATCTGATGGATCGATTCCTCATTCGTCACGGCAATACCAGGCCGAATACGTTGCGAGCCACGGTCTACAACCTGAAGGATTGGTGGGCGTTTCTGGCGGAGTTTGCCAAAACTTGGAACGAAGTCAGTGAGGATGATCTTCGATTTTACCGGGACGCTATGCTGCAGACCGTGTCGCCCAAAACCCATCAACCCTATGACGTAGGCACTGTCCGCCGTCGACTGACCACGGTATTGCAGTTCTATGACTGGGCCCGGCGGGCGGGGCTTTTCGGCGCGATTTTCGATTCGAAATCCACCCGCCAAATCGTCAGATCGATGGATCACGATGCGTTGGCACATTTGCATGCAAATCCGGTACAGCGTACCACCTCTGATTTACTGCCGTTACCGCGTCGGGGCGCCGATGATGACGTTCGACCATTGACTGAAACGGAATATCGCACGGTTGCCCATTGTCTTGGGCCGCTACCGCCTGGCAGCACCCAATCTGGCGATGATTGCCGTCCAACCTTGGACCGGCTGATTGCCGAAATTGCCCTCCATACCGGCATGCGGCGGGATGAAATCTCTTCATTAAACCTTTGGCAAATTCTAGATCTACGACCTGATGCATCCCAACCTTTCGGTGTGGCGAAGCTGCGGCTCAGTAAAACCAAAGGTCTCAGGCCGCGTGTCGTGTTCATGCCTAATTGGCTGGTAACGGCATTGCACTGGTATATCGACCATGAGCGCAAGGACGCGCTGCATGCTGCCAAAAAGCAAAGCCAACTCAAAGAACCGAGCGCATTGTTTTTGAACGGTATCCATACCGGACGCCATGTCGGAAAACCGATTCAAAATGGCAGTATCGATGCGCATTTTCGGCAGGCTTTGTTTGCCGCCGGCTTGACGTATACCGTACATAAAACAGATCCGGAAACAGGGAAAGCGTATACCACGCAAGAGCCCCGTCATGTTTTCCACGACCTCAGACATACCTTTGCGACCTGGCTGTATTGGTTTGAAAAGTCGCTGGGCAATGCGGAACCCTGGAAAAAGATTCAGGCACGCTTGGGGCATACCGCGTTGGCGACGACCACCAATCTCTACTTGCGCGCCGTGACGGATTTTGAAGCGCAAGTCAGTGATACCACCATGAAGTTTTTCGAGGCGATGCGTCATGGCTAAGTCATTTTCTGATCGCGGCTCCACACGTCCCAGTCGCTACGCACAACTCGTGGGTACGACTGTAACAGATCTCGACGCCGTTCGTCGGGAACGCCTATCCTCGGTCAGTGAAGAAACCGATGGGGATGGCAAACGACGGTTATTCATTCGTTTCCCAACACCACACAGCCGAGAATCCATTCAAACCTTGGAGGTTTCAAACTGGCTGATGGCGCCCGAATTGGCGGTTGCCTTTGCCGAGATGGTCGTCGTATGGGGTGGGGATAAATCCGAACCAAGTCGGCAAACGTTTATCAACGATCTGAACCATGGGTTTTTCCAGTATCTGGCTCGCAACGATAGGCCAGCGCCCAGTCTGGCAACCCTTAACACCGCATTCATCAATGGTTTTATCGAATGGCTGGGGCGCATGGAAGACGGCGCCTATGTGCTTGCGGCGTACACCCGCTTGCATTATCTGGGTGCGGTTCGCAGCGTGGTTTCTCACCTGAAAAAATCTAAGCAGTACCGATCCCAGTTAAGTAAGGATTTACATATTCGCCGCAATCCCTGGCCAGGGGCGTCACGACAAATCGCCCATCCGACAAAAATCATCGCGCCGGCGGACTGGATCCATCTTCATAGTATGTGTATCGAAGCCTGTACGCAAATCATGCAAACCGTCGAACAGGGCTGGACGATGTTGGCCGAAGAATCCCCCGAACCCAATAGCCTGGCAAGCCATTTGCAACAATTGGACGCACTGTTTCCGACAGTGATCGGGTCTTTCGTCAAACTTCAGCAACTCGACGCGCCATTGGCTCGCCAAATCGGCACGCCGGAATCGCTGGCGACACTCAGAACCTACTTTCACCCCTCGCCAAGGGATCTGGTGCCGTTCCTGTTGTTATTGGCCATGGTGAGTTTTTTCAGTGGCGAAACGCTGTTTGCAACCCGCCGAAGCGACGTGTCCTATATCGAAATCCAGGGTGTCAAACGCTTGGTTTGGCGCCCCTATAAATCAAGAAGCCGACGCCGACAGCATCGCAGTTTTCCGATCTCGGATGCCCCAGACAGTCCGACGGTGTTGATTCCGTTTATCGAGCGCTGGACAGCACGGATTCGTCCAGTAGCAACACCGCGTTTGCAAGAGTGGTTGTTCATCTGGATTCCCGTGAACAAACCGTCAGAGCCTCATGGTTTCGAATCCAAGTCGGGAGGTAGTAAAGGAGCCTGGCAAAACCATTTGTCAGCCTTTTTGATCGAGAACGAACTCCCTCATCTGACACTCAGGCAAGTTCGCACAACCGGCCTGGATAATGTCCATACCTGGTTTGACGGCGATCTCCTTGCACTGCAAGCCGCCAGCGGCCATCAAAACCCTGAGGTCATCCTCTCGCATTACACGTCCGATGCGGCACGCAAACGCCATGATGAGCGACTCGGCGATGTCATGACCTTGCGTAGCCGTTGGCGAGAAACCGATGGCATTATCGATCCACGCACATTGCCGCCCAACCAGGACTTGGCGGCCGCGACACCGGGATGGCGCTGCTTTGATCCTTATGACAGCCCGGTGCCTGGTCAAGATAAAGGCAAATTGTGCAGTGCTTACGGCGCTTGTCCAGGCTGTGCGTTAGCTCATTTGAATCTTCAGGACGGCTACGCGCTGGCTCGTGCGCTACAGCTGAAAGTCAAAATCGAACAGGCCCAAACCCAATTACCGGCAGCACGCTGGTTGACGGCGTGGGCACCGAGATTGCAACGCCTGATCGAATACTGGCTCCCGCGTTTCCAGGATGAAACGGTGATCCGCGAAGCCGACCAATGGGATTTGGACGACTTGCCTGACCTGGAGTAATCGTCATGACCTCACTCAATTCATTCACCAAACCCCAGATTCATTTGCTATCGGCCGATGATCTGAGCTCGCAACGCGTTTCCCCCATCAGCCTCTGGGGTGACGCCCAATGGCGCCTGGATAATCCGACCCCAGGGCAACCCGATCATCGCGCCACCGTGAACTGGAATATCAAACTGCCTCACGGACAGAGCCTACTGGACCCGCAATGGGCCGGGTTACTCGACAGCTTACGACGCTTTGTCTGGAGTTTGCTGACCGATCCCCGTGAAGGTAAAAGCCTGAAAACCACGTCGATGGCAACCATTAGTCGGATGTTGGCTTACCTGGTTAACTGGATGGCCACACAGGATTTTCGAGCCATCCATGAATTGGACAACCATGCCAGTTGGGAATACGTCGAACACGTCGCCATAACGGGGAGCAATAAACAATATTCATCCTTGCATGAGGGTTGGGTCTGGCAACGGCTCCATATTTTGACGCTGTTGTATAAGCAAAGCGGCGCATTGCGGGACTCCGGCGTCAGCCCGATGCCGGAGCCACCGTTTGACGGCCGCAACCCCTTCGATGTTGCCAAACGCATCACGAATCGCCAGCGCGATTTCATTCCACCCTTACCGGATGCAGTGGCATTGCCGATCATGACCGCTGCAGAGCGATTGATCGGGGTACCTGCCGATGACGTGATCAAGCTGCAGGAAATTTATCTTGCAGCTTATGCACTAGGCGGACCTGGCAATCACAAAGGGCCAGGCCACAGTTTGCCGGTTAGAACCGATGCCGCTCGCCGGGCTGTCAGTTCATTCCAGTTTTCGATGCTTGCCGGTGAATCAGTACCTTGGCATAACGTCATCGACACTCAACCGCGAAGAGGCGCTGGGCAAGTTGATTTCGTTGCCGCCATCCGATCGTTGATTATGGATATTCGGATTGCCTGCATCATCGTGCTACAAAGCCATGTCGGTTTACGCATCAGTGAAGTGATGGGCCTAAAAGCCGGTATCGCCCCCGATAGCGGATTGCCGTCCTGCCTACAACAACGCCCGTCAAAAACCGGCTTGAATACCATTTTTTATCTCAATAGCCTGGCCGCCAAAATCCATGGCAGACCGGTGGAATGGATCGTCGGCGCTCGCCCGGCCGACAGTCAGTATCTTCCTCCCCAGGTCAGAGCATTAGTCGTACTCGAACGCTTGTTTCGACCTTGGCGTCAGTTAGGCAATTGCCAACATCTGATCGTGTCGTTTTGCGCTAACCGCGGGCTGCCGAAAAACCAACGATCGGTTGGGCGCCCTTACAGTGATAATGTCAATCTCGGCCAAAAGGATTTTCTGCGCCGCTACGTCGATTGGCAAGCATTACCGCCTAGCCCCGAACTAGACGCGTATCGGGATGGGCGCTCGCTACGCACGCACCAGTGGCGGAAAACCTTTGCGCTGTATGTCATCCAGGTGGATAGCCGCATGCTGCCGCACATTAGCCAGCATTTCAAACACCTGTCTCTGGCCATGACCGAGCAAGGCTACATCGGTCGCGATCCGGAAATCATTGAAGCCTTGTCTGATGCTCGGGCCCGCCTGACCGTTCGGTTGTTATACGAAGCCGCAACGGGTAATGCGACCTATGCCGGCAACATGGCGCCATGGCTCGAAGCCCATCGAAAATCGGTTAGAGCATCCATGCAGGACAAGACTCCGGAACAAATCCTTAGCGACCTGGAACACGAAGTCGTCGAGCACGATTTTAGAATTTGGTTCGCTGACCACGGGAAATGCCTGATCGAGCTAAAACCGGAATCGGCACGTTGCCATCAGATCGCCGGCACTACCCATTGGGAGGACTCGAATCCGAATTTCCAATACCGCGAACCATCGGTTTGCGTTGGCTGCGAATGTTTCCTGATCGACCGGGACAGCGCTGGGTTCTGGCGCAAGCGCTATCTCGATAATCAGCAAGCCGTGGTGAATGCCGAACGCATTGGCCGTGGTGACGAGTTTTATGTTGCCCGTCAGAGGGCGCGGCAAGCGGCGGCCATTCTGCACGTCCTGGGTGAAGACATCGAGGAGAACAGCCATGACGCGTAAATCCAAAACACCACCGCCCATCGACCCGATCGAGCAAGACTTTCTGGATGCGCTTGAACGTCTGGAAGGCGGTGCACCACTAGACCCGAAGCTCGCCAAACAAGCCAAGTCAGGCACGCTCAAAATCAACGTTTCGACGGTTGCCCAGGAAGCCGGTCACAGCCGAACCCTGATTGGACACGACGGTTGCAAATACCCTCGCATCAGGACACGCATCATGGCATTGAAAGCGCCTGTTACACCAACAACAAACGCCGAAACCGTCATCCGGCACCTGCGCGAAGAGAACGCCGAGCTGCGGAGAAAACTGGTTCAACGCGATACGGAAAACGCCGCGCTGATAGTCCGGCTCCGTCAATTGGAAATCGACACTCAACGGGCGCTGCGCAAAGCCGAACGCATAGCCAACCGATCCGAAAAACCCTCGGATCAGCTTGCCGGCGCGAGCATTCCAGCTGAACGCGGCGAAATTTTACCTTTTCCGGCACCCCAGGAGGAGTGAGTGCAATTATTTACCCCATATCAAGTATCAACCAGCTGCCGCCGGTACCGATCCATCGGTTATCATCGGACTAGTCAGGTTCCCATGTGGGGACTGGCCCGTGAACAGTTCAGAACCGGCATTCACTGCGGCAACCCATGCGTGGCAAGGGTTGCAGGCGTTTCGTGGACACATTCGTCCAATAGAAACTGCTGTGTGGGGCTGTGATGGGCGTTAGGGCGTTATTCGAACCGCAACGTTGCTTGACGCAGATACTATCAGCGATTTTATGCGTGTCACTGGCCTGGACCCCGTTTGGCGTTTCATGGGCCGATGCGATTCAGGCAGCTGGGCGCGATGGTCAACAACTCGGACAGCAAGTTCTGGGCGGTTTTGCGTTTCCGCTCGATACCGGCATCGGCACGCTGACCTTAAATCCAGGAACGGCTCAGGAGAGCGCCATTTCAATCGGCACGCTGTTTCCGGATACCAATAGCGCATCAACCACGACCAGCGATTTTGCCAATCTCTATGGCAACAATCCCGGCACGCTGGCGGCGGGTCTGGATGCACAGACAGCCTTAAACGGCGAAACCAGCTTCACCGGCGAAGCCTATCGCACGCTGGTCGATAATGCCCACCAGTCGCACCCGGACTTACAAGCCGATCCGATCTGGCAAAACGGCGATCAGGTGTTTGCCGATTTTACCCCATGGGCTCAGTCATTCTCGGACTGCACGACCACGACGACCCAAACCGAGACTCAGCAATCTGTGCGGGTGCCGGATTATCAACTCTGCCTCAGGCAACCGACGGTACCGCAAAGCTGCACAGCCACCCACCAAGTCAATGTACAGCCCTTGATCCGTTTTGTCAGTGGGGATGGCGGTTTTTCCAGTTGCGGGCCGGGGTGCATGGATTTGTATGTCGGCCGGGTCGGTGATGATTATTGGGAATCGGATTGTGGCTTGTTTACCTGGCAGGTCAAATACGAGGTCTTGCATCCGGAAGCCATCACCAGTGCCACGCTGGAGTACGTCAAATACGATGACCACACCCGTGTCTATTACGACAATCAGTTGATCTATACCGGTGCCAGCGGCTGGTTCGGGGATTGCGAGCTTTACACCAGTTGGAACGAATATCCCAACACCAATGTGCTGTATGCCTTCAATAGCAGTGGCATCAAGGTGTTCAAGGAAGAAACCCGCGTTTCTGGACGTGGAGAAGGCTATTCTCGGATTCGGCTGCGCTATGACCTGTCAAAACTGATCACCCAGGACGAATGGAGCTGGAGCGGTCCCAATTGCCAAAACTTGGCCAATGCGATTACCGATGGCATTTGCCAGGCTGGCAGTCAACTGAGTTGCACAAACGATCCGGCCAATGCTTCGGGTTGTTACGTCGATCCGACTTCGCAGGTGATGGTCTGCGGTACGGATTTAGCCCAAGCCCCGGTGGCGCGTTCAACGGGGATTCGCAACACTTGCATGAATATTCAAGCCTCAGGAAGCTGCGATTTGAATCAATACGGTCAATGTTGGACCGATACCGCCGGTACCCATTGCCTGGAGCCACCCGCGAACGGAATACCCAATAAGACCTGCGCGTCCTTGGAAAGCCAAGGCTGCTCATTCATTAAAAGCCAATGTACCAGTGTACTGCTCTCAGGCACTTGCTGGGACAGCGTCGATACCTACGACTGCGGGCAAACGGTGGGCATTCCCGGCATTCAAAGCAATACCCAACAGCAATGTGCCGGGCCGATACGCTGCATGGGCGAAGATTGCATCAGCGTGAATCGCACCCAGAGCCAGGATTTCAGCAAGGCGGTCGCCTTACTCAATAGCGCCCAGCAAATGGCGATGGATTTAGATTGTGATTACGCCAACGCCGATCTGCAGCAAAAGGATCCTACCACTTGCCAAGTATTTCAAGGCAAACCGGCCAGTTGCAAAATGGTCGGCGGCGCACTCAGTCTGGTGGATTGTTGCGAAACGCCTTCGGGTGCGATGGGGCTGGGCCGTTATATCGATTTACTGATTGCCACCAGTCAAATGGACAGTACCGTGATGGCAATGGACAGTACCTCGGCGATTCGAGGCGCCTGGGAAACCATGCGCACCCCGTTCACGTTGGCCGGCGATGCCTGGAACAGTTTTCAGGCGGATTTTGCCTCGACGGTGAATGACTTGGTCGGTACCGACATGCTCAGTACCAACGATATTGCCTCGCAAGGCTTGCTCGACTCGCTCAAAGGCGAATTGATGAAATCCGTGGCGGAATGGATTGGCCAGACCTTTGGCCAAGCGGCCGGCAATGCTTTGTTCAGCGCCGGTGGTCAGGCAGCCTTTGATGCGGCGGGCAATCTGACACCTGCCGCGCAATCCGGTGGTTTGCAATTAGGCGGTGGTGCCGCTTTTGCCGGGCAACTGCTTAGCACACTGATGGCCGCATACACCGCCGTGATGATCATCATCATGATTATCCAAATGGTCTATTCCTGCGAGGAACCGGAATACGAACTGGCCGCCAAGAAACAACTGAAAGTCTGCACGGATCTGGGTACCTATTGCGAGAGTAAGGTGGCTGGTGTGTGTTGGGTGCGCAAGGAAAGCTACTGCTGCTACAACTCGCCGCTAGCACGCATTCTCAACGAACAAATCAAACCGCAATTGGGGATGGATTTTGGCACGCCGGAAAGTCCGAGTTGTACCGGCATCAAAGTCGGTGATTTGGATCGGGTGGACTGGACACAAGTCAATCTCGACGAATGGTTGGCAATTCTGGCACAGACCGGGCATTTGCCGTCCGCCGCCAATGCCGCATCCATGCTCAATCTCGATCAACTCACCGGCACAGGCAGCCGACTCAATCCGCAGAAATACGGCGCAGCCTCCAGCGGCCGGCAAGATACCTTGACCCGCACCCAAGGCCGGATGACCGATCTGGATGTGCCTACGGTCAAACGACAGTCGGAACTGGAAGGCTGGGGTATGGGTCCGCAATGATGCGGCCTAAACCTTACTGAACCGCGTCTTTCAAGCCTTTGCCGGCTTTGAACGATGGCAATTTGGCGGCGGCAATGGTAATCGCTTCGCCAGTTTGCGGATTACGGCCTGAGCGCTCGGCACGCTCCTTCACTTCAAAGGTGCCAAAGCCCACCAACGCCACGGAATCGCCGGCTTTTAATGCCGTTTGAATGGATTGGGTAATGCCATCCAATGCACGACCGGCGTCGGCTTTAGTCAGGTTGGCGTGGCTAGCAATGGCGTCGATGAGGTCGGATTTGTTCATGTATGTTATTTCCTTTTTTACGAAGATGGTTAAATTGAAATTTTGTCAGCGACCGAGACTCAATGTTACACAGAGCGATTGTAGACAGAAAGCTAGATTGCTACTTCCCAGGATAGCGAATACTTATGAATTGAGCCGCTTAGCTGCTAACATTCCATCATTTATTGATACTACATAATAACCGTTAGGCATTTGATCAGGAAAGAACTGGATGGATAGGGATAACAGACGCGATATGATCATGACCGAGGCGGATACCAGTCGCGAATTTGTTACCCCCAAATTGGTTAATTCAGGCTGGTCAGTCTCGCCCCATTCAATCGGCGAACAACGCAGTTTTACCAACGGTCGGATCTTTGTTACCGGTGGCAAAGTACGTCGCGGTCAACAAAAGCGCGCCGATTATCTGCTGTATTACCGACGCGATTTTCCACTCGCCGTCGTTGAGGTCAAAAGCATTGCCTTTCCCGCCGAAACCGGCGTCCAGCAAGCCCGCGAATATGCCGAAATCCTTGGTCTGAAATTCGCATACGCGACTAATGGTCGGCATATTATCGAAATCGATTACACGACTGGCACCGAAAAACTAATCGCTAATTACCCAAGTCCTGCTGAGCTTTGGCAACGTTTAACTATTTCGACAACGTTATCCGAAGCGGCAGGCAACCACTTATTAGAACCCTTTAACCTGGTTTCCGGCAAAACCCCGCGTTACTATCAGGTCATCGCCATCAACCGGATCATTGAAGCTATCCTGTTAGGACAGAAACGCATCCTTGCTACGCTGGCAACCGGCACCGGCAAAACCTGCGTGGCATTTCAATTGTGTTGGAAGTTGTGGAATAGCCGCTGGAACCGCACAGGCGAATACCGCCGCCCCAAAATTCTGTTTCTGGCCGACCGCAACATTCTGGTCGACGATCCGATGGCCAAAATGTTTGCCCCGTTCGGCGATGCCCGTTTCAAAATCTCCGGCAACGATGTCAGCCAGGGCCGGGAAATGTATTTCGGCATCTATCAGGCATTGACCAATCCTTATAGTGATGTGTTTCGTCAGTACCGGCCAGACTTTTTCGATTTGATCATCATCGACGAGTGCCATCGCGGCTCCAGTCGCAACGACAGCAGTTGGCGGGCGGTGCTGGATTATTTCCAACCGGCGGTACAAGTCGGCATGACAGCCACACCGTTACGCGAAGACTCACGCGATACTTATCAGTACTTTGGTAATCCGGTTTACACCTACAGCCTACGTCAAGGCATAGAAGACGGCTTCCTGGCGCCTTACCGGGTACATCGCGTGATTACCACGGTTGATGCCGCCGGTTGGCGGCCTTCCAAAGATGAGCTCGATCGTTACGGCCGTCCGGTACCGGATGACGAATATCAAACCAAGGATTTCGAGCGCGTCATAGCCTTGCGGGCGCGCACCCGTGCCATGGCTAAACATCTGACGGATTTTTTGAAAGGCACCGACCGTTTCGCCAAAACTCTGGTGTTTTGCGTCGATCAGGAACACGCTTCGGAAATGCGCCAGGAACTGCTTAATTTGAATAGCGACTTGGTCAAGCAATATCCCGATTACGTCTGCCGGGTTACCGCCGATGAAGGCGCTATCGGCCTAACCCATCTTGCTCATTTTCAGGATGTCGACAAACCTACACCCGCCATCCTGACCACCTCGCAACTACTCACCACCGGCGTCGATGCCGAAATGGTGAAAAACGTGGTTTTAGCTCGCGTCGTCGGTTCGCGCTCGGAATTCAAGCAAATCGTCGGTCGCGGCACGCGCCTGAAGGTCGATTACGGCAAGGAATATTTCAACATCATCGATTTCACCGGCACCGCAACCCGGCATTTCGCCGATCCGGACTTTGACGGCGATCCGGCGCGTATTGAAGAAGTCACCATCGATGAAGAAGGCGAAATTGTCGATACCACGGTCGAGATCATCGACAACGAAATCCAGGAAACACCCGGCGAATACCAAGCGGACGATGACAACCCTACTGACGGCGAAGGCGAAATCATCACCGATCCGCAGCAGGAACCGCGTAAATTCTATGTCGATGGCGGCACGGTCGAAGTCATCGGCCATCTGGTCTATGATCTGGATACCGACGGCAAAAAACTGCAAGTCGTGCGCTACACCGAATATTCCGGGCGCGCGGTGCGTTCGATGTACCCCGGCAGTCAGGAATTTCAGCGCGACTGGGCCAACCCGGATACTCGTAGCGACTTGTTACGCGAACTCACCGAACGCGGCATCAGCTTCGAAGAACTCACCGCATCGTCCGACTTGCCGGATGCCGATCCCTTCGATTTGCTCTGCCATCTGGCCTGGAATGCGCCGTTGCTGACCCGTCGGCAACGCGCCGAGCAAGCCCGTAAATCGGCGCAAAATCTGTTCAGCCAGCACAGCGAAACGGCCCGCGAAATCCTGGCGCTGATGCTGGACAAATACATCGAACGTGGCATTAGCCAATTCAATGCCTTATCCGAATTGATGAAAGTCCAGCCGTTCGAACAATACGGCACCCCCTCGGAAATCGCCAACCGCCATTTTGGCGGCATTCAGGGCCTGAAAGCGGCTGTGTCGCAATTACAGTCCGCCCTCTACCAATAATCATTACAATTTTGCATGGCCAAACCTAAAAAAACCTTAACTACTCAGCTAACCACCGCACAACAACTATCCGCATTGATCAAATCGGCGCGCGACATCCTGCGTAAAGACAAAGGCTTGAACGGCGACGTCGACAGGCTACCTCTACTTACCTGGGTGATGTTTCTGAAATTCCTCGACGATCTGGAACTCCTCCACGAACAGGAAGCCGAGCTGGACGGCAAACGCTATCAAGGCATCGTCGAATCGCCTTATCGCTGGCGGGATTGGGCAGCACGGGAAGACGGTGTCACCGGCGAGGAATTATTGTCCTTCATCAACCAAGACGAAACCATCCGTCCCGACGGTCAACGCGGCAAAGGCTTGTTTGCCTATCTGCGCGGCTTGGCTGGCGAAGGCGAAAAAGGCAGTCAGCGCGAAGTCATCGCCAACGTCTTCAAAGGCGTGCAAAACCGCATGGTCAGCGGCTTTTTACTGCGGGACATCATCAACAAGATCAACGGCATTCATTTCAACAGCAGCGAAGAGATTCACACCCTGTCGCATTTGTACGAGTCCATGCTACGGGAAATGCGCGACGCGGCTGGCGATTCCGGCGAATTTTATACCCCGCGCCCGGTGGTCCGCTTCATGGTCCAGGTCTCCGATCCCAAACTCGGCGAAACCGTGCTCGATCCGGCTTGCGGCACAGGCGGTTTTCTGGTCGAAGCCTACGACCACTTGCTCCAGCAAGTCGTTACCCCTGACGACCGCCGCACCCTTCAGCGCGAAAGCCTGTTCGGACAGGAAGCAAAACCGTTGCCGTATATGCTGGTACAGATGAACTTACTATTGCACGGTCTGGAAGCCCCGCAGATCGGTTATGGCAATACTCTGGAACGCCGCGTCACTGAAATCGGCCACAGCGAACGCATCGATGTCATCCTGACCAATCCGCCGTTCGGCGGCGAGGAAGAAGCCGGCATCAAAGCCAATTTTCCGGCCAACATGCAAACCGCCGAAACCGCTTTGCTGTTCCTGCAATTCATCATGCGTAAATTGCGCTATGCCGGCTTCGGTGCGGAACGTGGCGGTCGCACCGGAATGGATCCCGTCCATTCCGGCACTTCCTCCCTCCGTGGAGGTCGCGCCGCTGTGGTCGTGCCCAACGGCACCTTGTTCGGCGATGGCGTGTGCGCCACCATCAAGGAAGAACTGCTGAAAGAATTCAACCTGCATACCATCGTCCGCCTGCCGCAAGGCGTATTCGCGCCCTATACCGATATTCCGGCCAATCTGCTGTTTTTCGAGCGCGGCGGCCCCACCGAGACCATTTGGTATTACGAACAGCCATTACCGGAAGGCCGCAAGAAATACAGCAAAACCGCACCCTTGCAATTCGAGGAGCTGGAGCCGGCCTTAAACTGGTGGCACAACCGCGAGGAAACCCCGCAAGCCTGGAAAGTCAACTTCGCCGGCAAACGTGCGGCAGCCTTGGCCGCCGCCGAACCCCAATGGCAACGCGCCGAAAGCGAACGCTCAGCAGCGTTAGCCTTGGGCAAACAGATTCGCGAACTGGAACAAGCCGTGTCCGCCGCCGGCAACGGTGACAAAGCCGCATTGCAAAGCCAGCTACGTGACCTGAAAGCCAAACAACAAGCCCACGAAGCCGCCGCCAAAGCCGCACAAAGCGAAGGTGATGCGCTGTACTGGCCGATTTATAATCTCGATCAAAAGAATCCCCATGCCAAAGCTGGCCTGGAACATGCCGATCCCAAAGACCTAATTGCCAGCATGCGCAGTCACGAAACCGAAGTGATGCGTTTATTGGGCGAGATCGAGACATTGGTACATGAGGTGGAACAATGAGCGAATCCAATCATTTGCCCAGCGCTTACGGCGACATTCATACCGACATTGTCGCGTTACTGGAAAACGCTCGCCGCGCCGCCGCGCGTAGCGTCAATGCCTTAATGACGGCCAGTTATTGGGAGATTGGCCGCCGCATCGTCGAATTCGAACAAGGCGGCGAAGACCGCGCTGCGTATGGTGATGCCATAACTGAACGTCTTGCTCTCGATTTGACCCATCGTTTTGGCCGGGGCTTTAGCGTTCGTAATCTCCAGCAAATGCGGGCGTTCTATCTTGCGTGGCCGCTAGATAACATTTGCCAGACAGTATCTGGCATTTCTTCCCGAAATACGCAGACACTGTCTGCGCCATCTTTCATGTCACCCATTATGCAGACATTGTCTGCAGAATCGTCCTCAACGCCAATTATCCAGACAGCGTCTGGACAATTACTCACGCTTGCAACCTTGGCCGAAGCTTTCCCGCTGCCCTGGTCGGCTTACGTGCGCTTGCTTTCGGTCAAGAAAACGGAAGCGCGCGGCTTTTATGAAACCGAAGCCCTGCGTTGCGGCTGGACGGTGCGGCAACTGGATCGGCAGATCAACAGCCAGTTTTACGAACGCACCGCTTTATCCAACAACAAAGTAGCGATGTTGGCGCAAGCGGAACACGCCGAGCCGGATGACGCCATCACGGCGGAACAAGCCATCAAGGATCCGTTCGTGCTGGAATTTCTTAACCTGAAAGACCAATATTCGGAATCCGAGCTCGAAGACGCGCTGATCCAGCATTTGGCCGATTTTCTGCTGGAATTGGGCGATGACTTTGCTTTTGTAGGTCGCCAGCGCCGCTTGCGGCTCGACGATACCTGGTTTCGCATCGACTTGCTGTTTTTCCATCGCCGCCTGAAATGTCTGGTGGTGATCGATCTCAAAGTCGGCAAGTTCAGCTATGCCGATGCCGGCCAGATGCACCTGTACCTGAATTATGCCCGCGAACACTGGATGAAACCCGGCGAAAACCCGCCGGTGGGACTGATTCTGTGCGCCGCCAAAGGCGCGGCGGAAGCGCATTACGCCTTGGATAACCTGCCGAACAAAGTACTGGCCGCCGAATATCAAACCGTGCTGCCGAATGAGAAGCTGTTGGCGGAGGAATTGGAGCGGTCGCGGGTTGAACTGGAGGCGCGGCGGTTGACGGGTTCGAAAATAGAGGGCGACATATGAGTCGGTGGCCATCGGTCGAACTTGGCGAGGTATTACATACTCAAATTGATGCTGTTGAAAGTGCTGAACTGGAAACGGTCAATCTTGCTGGTGTTTACGGTTTTGCCCGAGGCCTATTCAAACGAGAACCTATTTCTCCACTGGACACAACCTATAAACGCTTTCACCGCTTGAATGCTGGGGATTTTGTTATCAGCTCGCCCAAGGCCTGGGAAGGCGCTATTGCTCGAATCCCAGAAGAATTTGATGGATGGTTTTTATCGCCTGTATTTCCAACTTTTAGAGCGAATCCGGATCGGCTCAATACTCGTTACCTCGATTGGTATTGCAAAAGGGAAGCAGTTTGGACACAGCTACAAGGGAAAGCCAAAGGCATGGGCGCGCGACGTGAGTCGGTATCGCCGGCTCAGTTTTTGAGCCTGAATATTCCACTGCCTACAATTGACGAACAACAATGTATCGTTGCCCGCCTGGATCAATTGGCGGAAAAAGTTCGGCAAATCGATCAACATCTGGATGCCATCGACGCGGTTGCCGAGGCGCTATTAATCAGTCTGCATCATAAATTCGCGGCAGAGCGCATGGTTCGCCTAGGCGACATCATCGAATTATTCGAGGAATCCGAACTCATCAAACCTGATGGCCAATACCCTCAAGTCGGTGTGCGCGGCTTCGGCGGTGGACTTCGCCAAGCCGGCATTGGCGGGAACGGAAACGTCATACAGAGCCTTCAATCGCCTGTATGCCGATGCCATCGTGCTAAGCCAAGTCAAAGGCTGGGAAGGCGCGCTGGCAGTCTGCCCGCTCGGATTGGCCGGCATGTTTGTCTCGCCGGAGTATCGAACTTTTCGTTGCAAACCCGATCTGGCAAGCCCTGCCTATCTGGGAGAACTGATCAGAACGCCGTGGTTCTGGTCACTACTTCAAGCCGCAACCCGAGGCGTTGGCGCCCGCCGAGAACGCACCCGCCCAGAGCAGTTTTTGAACATCGAGCTGCCCATGCCGGAATTACATGAACAGCTAAAAATCGTTGAAATCCTGTCCCGTCAAAACGAACTGAAACAACGGCACACCAAAATCCGCGAAGCCAATCAGGCGCTAATCCCAGCCACGTTAGAGCGCATTTTTTCATCCAAGGGCTACCAACATGGCAGATAGCTTTCCACAATTTGCTATTTGAAGAGGATGTTCGATTGGCAATGGCGGTCGGGATTAACGATTTTACCGTCTCGACCGTGAATAACTTGTGACGCTTTCATTCAGCATTTGATCGTCATCAATCAGGATCAGAGTGAGAATTTCATTTTCGGCTGTCCGGATCGTTTGCTCGCGTATCTCATAGCGGGAAGCATCATATCTATCGAACCAGCTATCAGCATCGATTTTCCTTGGTGAAGCATCGTCGACTGCGTTACCAAATAAAACATCAAAAGCGAAACTGTCGCTATCCAGTTCATTCTTGGGGAACCATTTTTCAGGAACATTTGGCGATCGCACAAACCACTTTCGTCCCTGCATGCCGTGACAAACGAGCAAAGAAGGAGAAATTTCCCCTTCTACTGCCCGGATAGCGGTTGCGGTCAAACTGGTGTCGAACAGATCAGCCAATGAACGAATGGTCTGAAAATTAAATTTCTTATGATCTTTTGCTAAAGGCTGGAAGAGATATCGGGGCATTAGAATATCGGCGGCATATCGATCTGCATCCCGCTCAGCTGAAGATTGACCATTCCCAGCACGACCAATATCGTCCGACCGGCACACCAGTAGACGACCGCGATGATAGCGCCAATGTCCTAATTCATGAGCAAGCGAAAAACGTTGTCGGCGTGGAATGCTGCGACTATTGACGGTAATGATTGCCTGGTCACCATGACCGATAATTCGAGCTTCACAACCATCAAGTGGGCGGTATTTGACTCGGGCGTTCAGTGTCCAGGCAATTGCCTCAAGATCAATTTCACTAGGATCGCTAATTCCAAGCTCTCTGAGCGTGATTTCAGCCTCGCTTAATCTAATCACAATTTGCGTCCTAATCGCTGTCCGGCACAGTTAAACCAAGTTCCTCTAAATCTTCCAGCATTCCCCGTACGTCTTCGTCGGATAATCCTTCGCCTTTTCTGGCAGCAAGGGTTAATTTGCTACGTGTTTCTGGATGTTGTGCAAGTATGGAGTCCAGCTTTTGACGTGCTTTTCCTGGCTCTAAATTCGAAACACTAGTCGCGCGCAACCGCATAGCTTGAACGGCATTTTTTGCCGCAGCCAACTTGCTCTTACCGCTTGCCATGGATGCTCGTTCCAATATATTTCGTCCAGCTTGAGCTATAAGCTTGGAGTCCTCCCCATTTTCCTTGGCTTCTGCTAACAACTCCTCGTCGCTCATACTCAAAATCTCATCGACAAGTGAAGTAGCTAGTCGATCCAGATCGGAACGATTATTTGTTTTAACTTTGGTCATTTTTCCACCCCTCCGGGAACCCCTTTGCAATCCGTCTTCTTATTAGTTTTCTTTTAGATTCAAAGGCGGTTTTATCTAATGATGTAAGACCTTGTAATTCCTCGCCCTCCATACCTTCCATTATTCCTTCAACCATGATCTGGGCAATCGGATCATCATGAAAAAGGTCAAGAATACGCGTTCTAATCAACCCAGCTTCATGTTCTTGTTCAAGTTCTTCTTCAACATTGAGCCGATCATCTGGTGGATCAAGGATTTCTTCATCGTCATCTTCCGAGTTTAGTACCAAGCGCAATTTGGGATAACGCTTTTCTGATTTCAATGTATCGGAAGCAATACTTTTCATCGCCCCAGCTAAAAACTTAATTATGTCTACATGACGAGGACAATTCCGACTGCCGTCTAGGGCTCGGCAGCAAGCCTCATGAAGCAATTCCTCGGCTTCTAATGGATAAGTTTTAGCCAACGATTTTGAGATCGTTTGCAATCTATACCATTCAATATCTGACAAATTCCGCAATGCATTGTCTACCTCCGCTACCGAAAGGTGAGCAGGAGTTGGTTCGTTTAGCGCCATAGTCATCAATCTCCTTTGTTTAGCCTATGCGCCAAACAAGAGATTACTCGGACATTTTTATTTCGATGTCCGAATGAAGTTCGCTGAGGCGCATTAAGTAAATATGGGTGACACGTCATCCTTTCAACCAACCGGGCATATTAATTAGGAGTAGGCCATGACAAATTTTGATTACGAAGATATTCTCGAAGCAACCCAAAGCGGAAAATCTATCCGCGACCACGGTCCTTATCGGATTCTAATTGGGAATGAGCGTTTAGAATACCAACAAGCAATAATCGATGACCCTGTCCCGACAGGTCTGCAGATTTTGGAAGCAACGGGCTCATATCCTGCTGATGAGCACCTGGTTTTTCAAGCTCTCAACACCGGAATGCTGGAAGAGTTACGGCCAGATGAAACGACTGACTTGCGAACTAAAGGTGTGGAGAAGTTCCTCGTCTTTCGCAACGACCGTTCATTCCGGTTTGAACTAGACGGCCGTATCTTCGAGTGGGGTGGGACATTCATAACCGGCCTGACCCTGAAGAAACTCGTCGGCGTTGATCCTGCAACATATGGCGTGTGGCTTGAGGTACGCGGCAGCGACGACAGACCGATAGGTAACAACGAGTTGGTTGATTTATCTGCTCCCGGTGTTGAGCGGTTTTTTACTGGCATCGTTCAAACAACGGAGGGCACTTCATGTCTGTCCTCCCACTAAAATGCCGCCGCTACCTAACGGAACGCGGCATTACATACGTGGAAATCGAGGATGGCCCCCAAAAGGGAGTCATCCTCCATAACTTCCAACTCCCACCTGGTCAATTCGATGCAGTAGCAGCCAGCATTTTAATTCTTCTGCCGGCAGGCTACCCTGATAACCCGCCGGACATGTTCTATGCATTACCCTGGTTACGGCTGGTTACATCAAACGGTTATCCGAAGGCGGCCGACTGCCCGATCATGTTCAGTGGTCAATCCTGGCAACGCTGGTCCAGACATAATAATGCTTGGCGACCGGGCGTAGATGGCATTTGGACAATGATAAAGCGCATTGAAACAGCGCTTCAGGAGGCTGCCTGATGCGTCTCGATATAACTTTTCAGGAACGACATTTCGACGAATTACGGAAACTGGTTATACGCGATGATGGCAATGAAGCTACTGCTTATATACTGTGCGCTGAAAATCATATTGCGTGCGACCCATGGGATCACGGTTCTCGGCGTAGGTTAACGTCCTATGAAGTAATACCGATTCCACCAGAAGATGCTATCTCCGCCAGTAGCCAGCATATAACGTGGTCAACAAACTCTTTTGTTCGGCTCCTCAAACGGGCAAAAGAGGATGGTCTTGTTGCTGGCATTGTCCATAGTCATCCAGGCGGCCCAAATCAATTTTCCGATCAGGATAATTTAAACGAACGGGAACTGGTCAGGCTGGCCAGAAACCGGAATGGAGACGGAACGTCGATTATAAGTGTGCTTCTGACGGGTTCTGGTGAAGTCAGGGTGCGGTTGTGGGCTGATCTCAATACGACAACTAAAGCCGACAGCGTCCGGATTATTGGCCGCCGTTACAATTTCCATGAGAGTTCACCCCTCTCTTGCGATAACGACATATTTAACCGTCAGGCGCTTGCCTTTGGACCAGAGCTGAATGCAAGACTTCGCACCTTGAGGATTGGTATCGTGGGCTGCGGGGGTACAGGAAGTGCAACCGCTATGCTGCTCGCGCGTCTGGGTGTTGGACAACTCCTGCTATTCGATGATGACATAGTCGAACTGACAAATCTTAATAGACTTCATGGAGCACGGCGCAAAGATGTCGATGCAAAACGCCCCAAGGTTGAAGTCATCGCGCAAGAGATAAACGAGATGGATATTGGCGTTCATGCACTGCCAATGCGAGGATGGATCACTGATCTCACATTCCGCGATGCGCTGAAATCTTGCGATTTAATTTTTGGATGTACAGACGATCATGACGGCAGGTTACTACTCAACCGGTTAGCGTATTTCTACTTAATCCCTGTAATTGACATGGGACTTGCGATTGAGCCGGATTTAGAAAAGGGCATCATGCGTGACTTGAGTGGACGTGTTACTGTTTTGATACCCGGTGCCCCGTGTCTTTTGTGCCGAGGCATCATTGATCCCGTGATCGCAAGGGATGAAGATTTGAAAAGGCGACATCCAGAAGAATACGAACAACGTAAAAAAGAAGCCTATGTCCGTGGTGGTGGACAATTGGCCCCAGCTGTTGTGACCTTTACTACGGCAACGGCATGCATGGCAGTTGATGAAATGCTTCAGGGGCTGACTGGTTTCCGAGGATCTGAAGGATGGATATGGCAGCGAACACGCCGCTTCGATCTGATGCAAGACCGCAGGCCAGGTGCTGTTCAAGAACCTTATTGCCCAATCTGTTCCGAGACGGGTTATTGGGGTCGAGCGGATATATTGCCATTTCTTGACAGGGTAGGATGAGATTATGTGGCGAAAATTTATTCGACAATTAATGATCTCCATAGGCGTCATTCGTCGGCCAGATTTTGTTGCAACAATCATGGCTCATCATCCGACGCCAGATGATCTGTCAGCCGGGGTTCTTGTAATCGTTAAAGACGGTGATCGTACCAAATGGGCCTGCTTCAGGTGCCCAGGTGGCTGTGGTGAGAAACTGCAATTATCACTAAATCCTTCTCGCCGACCACGCTGGCTTACATCACTAGATTGGCTTCTCCGACCAACTGTGACGCCGTCGATCAACCAACTTAACGATTGCCGATGTCATTTTTGGATCAAGAATGGAATGGTTGAATGGTGTGCCGATAGCGGAAAGAAAAATACCATCTGAAGCGGACACCTTGTGCAGAATCTCGTTGGCTTGGCACAATTTCGCAACTCCCACATTCCTGGAATTGTTCCAAGTTTCAAGCTCCTGTTCGGATAATCCGGTTTGGTGGTCATCTTGCGCTATCCATCGACTTGTAGCGATGAATTCCTTTAATTGGTCATGGATTCGCCTTCGGCAAGGGTTTCCGGCTCTAGTTGCAGCCCCGACTCTTGCCATGCTAACCGTACCTCATCACCATGCCCCTGCGCATACGCGGCTTGGTGCGCATGCCGTTCCATCGTCACAATTTTATTCGCCAGCCTGCAACCGCTGCTGCCACTCCAGGCGCGTGGCAATGCAATGTTTGTTGGATATGACCTGGCACAGCCACAAGGTCTCCATCAAGATCATCAACTGATCCAGCAAACAAACCTACTCGACGAATTGCGCAATCTGCGGCGAGGTTTGTTTGGCTAATTCGTTATTGGCAGCCACAAAAACTCGCCGTATAACCGGCCTAATCGTTAAATTCGGGTTGATTCAATTCCGATGCGCCCATCCAGTAACACAATAATGGTGCAGGTAGACGCATGATCTGGCTGGCGGTATCGCCAGTTTGCGGCAGACCGGTCATTAAGCCGAAGTCATCGAGCGACTTGGTGACAACATAGCCACGGCCGATTTTCTTTTGCTCGCACAGCTCGATCAAACCTTTCAGCTCACGTGCGCCGGTGTGCTGGGCTCGATATTTCACTTCGAAGGGAATCAATTGCCCGCCGATTTCTGCGACCAAATCGACCTCGCGGTCTTTTTTCCCGTGCCAATAAGTAAAACGAACATTCTGAGAATAATAGCGCGCGAATAGATGCTTAAACACTGCTGTTTCGGTCGCCACACCCAAAGCGGCGGGATCGTCGATGATACTTTTACCCTTGAGTAAAACTGCGGGCGCGATGGCAGCATCGGCCAAGTAAATTTTGAAACGGCCTTTGAGCACATCTTTGCCATAACCGAATGGCGGCAGGCGATAAATTAGGTGACAGGCTTCCAGGAGTTCGATGAAATGCTGGGCGGTGGGACGTTTGACTTCCAGGTTGCTGGATAAATCAGTGATATTCAGCAAACCGCCATCATGCATGCACAGATACAGGAAGGTATGTTCTAGATCCAGGATGCGACGCACACCAAACAGTGCGGTCATATCGCGTTTGAGCGCCTTGTCTATGATGTCTTCACGCAGCAGGCGCTGAGCCTGGGTGATACTTTCCACTTGGGCCGTTTGCGGGAAACCGCCGCGAATCAGATACTCGTGAAAATGGCCGACATAGGGCACGGCGATTTCCTGCGCCCGGTAAAATTGTGGCGGCGTCCAGTCGAACAGCTCGGTCAGGCTTTTTAAAGGCGGCAACGCCGGCAGTTGCAGCTGTTTGATTTGCAGGTACTCGTAGAACGACAGCGTGGTCAGGCGGATGGTATGCCAACGACCGACGCCGGACTCCTGGTCGGCTTCCACCAAGGGCATGGCCGAGCCGGTAAAGACAATGCGGCGCTGCTTGTTGAAATCAATCTGATGTTTGACCCAAGTCCCCCAATCACGAATAAACTGAGCTTCATCGAGGAACAGATACTCAGATCCATCGACGCGCGGCTCGCGTTCGCGCCACGCTTCCAACACGGCTTCGATGCCAGCCAGTTTGAGCACCGGATGGTCGAAAGTGGCGTAAAGGATGTTGGCTGCTGGGACGCTCTGCTTTAATAAGGCATCGATCTGTTGCTGCAACAGAGTGGTTTTGCCGACCTGACGCGCACCGGACAACAAAATGGCGCGATGAACCGGAGGATGATTGATCCAGCGATTTAGCTCCCGCGAAGCGGCGCGCTGCCAATCCGGCAAATCGGCAATCGGTTCGCCACGCCACCAGGGATTGAATTGAGCCAAAACGGCAATTAGTTCTTCTTTTGAGACTCTCATGAGTCAATCTTAGCATTAAGTAGAATTTATTGTCATATATAGATAGCAATAACTATTGTTTTATGCTGTTAATGCCGGATTTTCATAGATTCGCGCATTCGTCTGCTTAAAGACATGTTGTCACCGACATTCAACAGTGTTGGCAGTAATCCCATGCACACGAGCTTGCCAGCGGCAAAGCTTTTATAGACTCCGGTGATATTGCAAATTAACGATATTATTCAGTCTCGATTCATCAGACCTAACACCAATCAACTGATCGAGAAGTTCAGGTTTTACAAACATCAAATCGGCAATCATCTTTCTGGACATGCCGCATTGCTCGGCCAAAACGTTCATACTGTCCAAAATAACTTCAGGCCTTTCCTGAACCATATCACGATCTTCACGCTCCTGAATCGCTTCTCCGTGCCGACGTAATGTAATAACACCAGACCGATATTGCTCTTCCGAAAAGGCTCCGAGCTGCCGACCACGATACAAAATCGCCGCTTTTGAGACCCCCCAGCGCATTTTGATGTCGGACAGTGCTTGCCAATTAAGCCGACTGCCGCGCAAAGCTCTTTGGCACTCCTTAATAAAATGTGCACGCGGCATTAAAAACGCACTTGCAAATCGGTTGGCTTGGGATTCTGTTGCTCTATCCCCCGTTTGGATGCCAACGTGAATGGTCAAGTGCCCAATTTCATGCGCGATTCCAAACCGGGTACGGCAAGCCGACTTCCCTTCAGCATTTAACGTGATAACCGGCCGCCGAGTAGCAAACGAAATGGCATCGATCTCGTCCGCCAACCCATTGGTTTTAACCAATACCGCACCAGCGTTTTCAGCAACGCGGCTCATGTTGGCAATTGGCCCTAAACCCAACCCCCAATGAGACCGGCTTATTTCAGCAACGCGTTCAATCTCTTCTGCCGTTGATACCTCTTCATGAAGAAAATCGTAATTCGGAAAATCTAGGTTCTGGTCAAGAACGGACACCAGTCGCTTAAACATCTCGCCCTGAGCCCTTGCAACCTGTTTAAGCGCAACTTTCGTGGTCAGCTGTTTACGAAAATGGCACTGCTCGTCGGAAATCGGCATCGGATCGACTTCCCTGAAAAATCGGGGCAGCACGTCCAGAGCTTCCGCCAAAGCTGTTTCCAGGCTTTCATGCGGAGGCTCTAAGCCTGATTCCAACCGACTGAGATATTGCTTTGACTTATTGACTCTATCGGCCAAATCCTGCAAAGACAGCCCGTGAAATAACCGAGCAAGCCGAAGGTTTTGCCCAAGAAAATCGGCGGTCATAGCCGATTGGCCTCGTCTTTGGAACCCGCGACTGATTTTTTCGGTTTGACGGCAGGTTTGCCTATTTCAACAGCTTCAGGAACAGCAACTGCATTAACACTTTGGAAAGTTCTAATCGCACCTGACTCCCATTGACACCTCACCACACCCGTCGCGTCGAATCCAAGAACAACAACTGAAGGCTCAGCATCATCATTAATTCCCTGATCAATGATGAAACAATACCGGCATGGCTCCTCGTCGCTCTCAACATCATCGAAAAAGGACGCTTGGTAGCGATTGACGGTTAAGACGGCTTTTTTCTTTGGGCTGTTCGGATCGTCACTGCTGAATCGACAAGGTACACTACCAATTGTGAAGACCAAATCATTGGCGTTATTACTCACCTGTAACCAAGGATATGTTTTTGCCAGTGCCACCCCCTTAATCCGGTTTTTTTGCCGTCCGAACGTGGTACAGCCGCGCGTATAATTATCATCAGTTTCAGAAGAAAGATCGTCGAGCGTTTTGTAATGTTCATCCAGTAACAACTCTGCGACGACGGATAAGCGCTCATGAGTTAAATCTGCGTGGAAGTGAATAGGTTGGGGAAGCATTAGCCCTCCAAATTGTGCAAAAATAAAAAATCGTCAACCTAATAATTGTGCATTTTTATATATTTGTCAACCGAATGCTTCTGATTTACTTCACTAACGAGGGCTATAGCCAATAGAAGCCAAGTTTCCCCTAATTTTTTCCGCAGCCGCCTGCATCCGGTAAGCCTCATCATCATCGACAGCATTGCTACGAAACTCAGCATACCCAACCCGTTTTAAAAACTGCGCCAGATCCCAAGCTTCCTGATCAGATAATGGCACCATCAAGGTTATTTCATCCCGGTTCGAGATCATCTTGACCCCGCCTTACCGGTGGTTTGTGATGAATCGACTTCCCCCATCACTGACTCGTCATCGATAACGGCTTCTGGCTCATCTTGAAGACCAGATTCTTGTCTTGCCAAGCGCACCTCCTCACCATGCCCTTGAACATAAGCTTCACGATGCGCCTGCCGTTCGATGGTGACAATTCGATTAGCCAAACGCTGTAACCGTTGCTGCCAATGGTACCGTGCATCCACACAATGCTTATTGTCGATGACCTGGCATAGCCACAAGGTATCCATGACCATCATCAACTGATCGAGAAGCCGAATTAGCTCTACAAACTGGGCGATTTGCGGCGAGGCAATTCGAGCGACAAATTCGCGGGGATGGGTGTAGGTAGGTATTTCAGCAATCCCGTTATCCGCTTTCAATTTCTCCAGACGGGCTTTTTCCTGCTGAAGTTGTTCGGCACATTCGGTAATCATCATACTGACAATAGCTTCAATTTCATCGACGGCTTGTTCCTGACCAACGATGCGCAAAATCACATCAATCGCATACAGCGATCGAATCAAGCGCTCATAACTATTGCGTATGACGCGAATGGCTTGCTCGCTGTTAATCTTGAAAGTTCGTTCAAACACCGGACGACTAATCGCAAGTCGAGTGTGTTTAATCGTTGCGGAAATTTCTGCCATTTGCGTTCCTGGTTCACGATGAGGGATAGCACCCGATAGTAAGCCAAGATTTTTTAATGCCTTTTGCAGCTAATGACGAATTCGACATTTGCTGCAAGATCCCGCCAAATTTTTTCTGCTTCAATGCCACCGACAGTTGTTGGCCGGCCAAGCCTGTTCAGATTGATAACTAAGGCCGATTCCGGTTATCAACTCCACCCAACCCTTCATGTTGTCTTTCAAGGCAACTGAATCCGGCATTAACCGGCGTTCCGTTGTTAAGCGGCGGCGATGGTATTCATCGTCGTGTCAGGTGCGTCAAGCCTGATGTGTTTTTGTGTTTACCCTGTCCGGGAATGTATTTTCCCAACCGGGATGATGCCTCCAGGACTATCCCCATCACCGCGCAGATGGGTTTGTTTTTTAACTGTCGGGCGCGGCCGATTGGAGGATTTGATCATGGCAAACCGTGGTGTGAATAAAGTCATTTTATTGGGCCGTCTTGGCGCCGATCCGGATATTCGGTATCTGCCCAATAACGGCGGCAAAGTGGTTGCAGTGCGTTTGGCGACCAGCGAAGTCTGGAAAGACGCTAAAAACGTTAAACAAGAACGCACCGAATGGCATCGGGTGGTTTTTTTCAAAAAACTGGCCGACACCGCTGGCGAGTATTTAAAGAAAGGTGGCCAGATTTACGTGGAAGGTACGCTTCGCACCCAGCAATGGGACAAAAATGGCGAAAAGCGCTACCGCACGGAAGTCGTGGCTCATGAGTTGCAAATGCTGGATCGCGCAAGCGATACGTCTGGCACCCATGGTACGCATCAGTCATCTTCAGCATCCTCTGTGCCTGATACGGCCGATATGGATGAAGATTTCGATGATATCCCGTTTTTCTGATCAACAGCATTGAGTGACTTCTGGCCAACCGGCTTGAACTACTCACAATTTGCCGAATAGCGGTGCTATGTCGGTGTTTTTTACCCCATGGGGACGTCATTCCCCGGCTGGGGCATTGCGTCCTCTTTTTTAAGGAGACACGCAATGAGCAATCAATCCCGTACCCATTACCCACCGAAAACCCGCAATCTGCTGATGCCGATCGAGGTTAATCAGGTCTATGGCCTGTCCGAGCAATCATGGAAAGTGCTTACCGAAGTGACTTTCCCCACAGCTAAAACCCCGGAAGCCATCCTAATGGCTCTGGATTACTGCAAAGCCCGCAAGCTGGATATTTTCAAAAAGCCCGTGCATGTAGTGCCGATGTGGAGTGCTGCTTTGGGCCGCAATGTCGAAACCGTCTGGCCGTCCATTATGGAAATCCAGACCACCGCCTCGCGCACCGGGGTTTGGGCGGGTATGGATCGCCCTGTGTGGGGACCGGATATTACCAAATCCTTTACCGGTCGCTACAAGGACGACAACGACCAATGGCAGGAATCCAGTGTCACCGTGACGTTTCCCGAATGGGTTGCGGTAACCGTGTACCGGATTGTCAGCGGCAAGCGTTGTGCCTTCACCGAAGAAGTGTATTGGCAAGAAGCGTATAGCACTGCTGGCGGTAAAAACTCGCAAGTGCCCACCGCCATGTGGATCAAACGGCCGAAAGGTCAGTTGGCGAAATGCGGTAAAGCGGCATCACTACGTGCTGCCTTTCCTGAGGAATGTGGGTTTGCCGCAGAGGAAATGGATGGCAAAAGCATCGACGACATCAATGATTGCAGTGTGATTAATGGCACAACCAGTCGCGTTGACGAAGCAGTGTTTCGCGATGATGCGATCATCGGCACTGTCGAACCACCGCGTGTGATTGATTTATCGATGATTTCACCCAAGGTGCAAAAAGCGGTTAGTGAACTGGTCCGACGCACTGCGTTGGCTGGGGCTTGGAAAGCCGCTTACGACTATGCCAACAACAAGTTTGTCGGCCTGGATTTGACCTTTGCCATTGCGGAATTGGACAAAGCCTCGGCAGCGGCCATGGCAACATCAACAGATGCCCAGCATCCCATTGACAGCACGGTCATGCCACCGATGTCCGATCCTGCTACTGAGGCGCTCACCCAAGCACGGGAAACGCTAGGCTCGCATCGCTAATTGGTTGTTGTTTTAACTTTTAACTGCCAGCAAATCGCTGGTCATTTTAAACCCTACGGGCGCCTTGCATCGCCCCTTGGGGTGAATGTCATGGCGCCATTTTTTTGAAGGAGATGTCATGACTGCTATTGATCAATCATCCAACCGCATACCGTGTCACACCGACTGGCATCGTTACGATTCACCAACGGTGTTACGCCGGCATGGACGCAGTTTCCTGGAACGCAGCTTAAATCCAGGTAATCCAGTCCATGAAATCCAGGTGCCCACCCCATCTGAATTGCAAAGTATGGTCGAAAGTTATGGTGGGCTTTATCTCGCCCATGCCGATCAGACTTTGCTGGTCTTTGCCGACTATCACTGGGCCAGGCGTTGTAATCATCAACTCGTTAAACGCGGGTTGTCGACACTGCGCCTGGGTTGTCATATTCGCTTGCAGGAGCAGCGGTGATGAACATCATCAATGTCTCGCAGCGATCGGACGATTGGCGTGCTTGGCGAGCCCAAGGGGTCAGTGCCAGTGAAGCGGCGATTATTATGGATCGTTCGCCACACAAAACACCGTGGCGCTTGTGGGCCGAAAAAGTTGGCCTCGTGCTCGAAGCAAACCTGGATAACAATCCGTTGATTCGCATCGGTATCGCGCAAGAATCCGAAGCCTTACAACGCTTCGAGGAACAGCACGATGTCATGCTGCTACCGCTTTGCGCGGAATCCGAGCAGTTTCCACTGATGAGGGCGTCGTTTGATGGCTTATCGGACGCTAACGAACCGGTAGAAATCAAATGTCCGCATGAATCGACCTTTCTGGATGTGGTGCTCAACCGCGAACAATCAGAGGCCTATCAACTTTACTGGTGCCAAGTGCAACAGCAAATACTGGTAGCCGAGGCGCAACGGGGATTTTTGTTTGTCTACCATCAAGGTCAGGACGTGACGTTTGAGATCCAACGGGATGATGCCTTTCTCAGTCAGTTGGTCGATACCGCCATGGAATTCTGGGCCAAGGTCAAAAACCGCAAGGAACCAGACAAGCAACCGGAGCGGGATTTGTATTTACCGCAAGGTATGTCTGAACAGCAATGGCAGCAACTGGCCGCGAATTATCGCAGCCATGCCACCAAAATCGACGACCTTAAAGCCCAACTTAAAACTCTGGAAGCCCATCAATCCGACATCGAGCAAAACCTAGTGTCGTTAATGGGTGAGTATCTGCTGGCTGAACATTCCGGATTAAGGGTCAGTCGGTTTCAGAGCCAAGGCGCAATTGATTACAAAGCGGTGCTGAATGCGTTATTGCCTGATGTTACCGAGGCTGTACTCGATCGCTACCGGAAATTGCCCAGCCCAAGGGTGCGCATTACCTGTCGTGATGACAGCGGTCGGCTCGCGGAAGTGCCTTTTGATGCGGAAGTCTTAAAAGACATCGCAGGCGTGGATTACTGGTTCTGAGCTACGGGTTCAGTCTCGGCATAAACGCTGTTAATTAGTTTGTCAAACACTCTGGTTCGCCAGATATTCATTCCTACCCGACGGGGATACTGTTCCCGTCCGGGGATCGGTGTGCCCCTGCTTCGGGTAATAACCTCAAGCAAAGGAGTTCACTATGTATCAATCTTATTCGATTGCCGATACCTTCGGCATTACAGCCCCTGCTTCCATGAAAGTGGAAGGTTTCAAACCAGGCCAAAATGCTTATGTACCGGCGCAAAAGCCGTACGTGTTTCGCAAGGATCACTTGCGCGACGTGCTGGCATTTTTAGGCGCGCACAATGGCGACGGCTTATACCTGACCGGCCCTACCGGTTCTGGAAAAACCTCGTTGTTGGAGCAAGTCGCGGCGCGTCTAAACTGGGGCGTGCATTCGGTCACCGGTCACGGTCGACTGGAACTCAACGACCTGCTCGGCCAGTACATGCTGGTCGACGGCGGCGCGATGAAGTGGATCGATGGTCCGTTGACCTTGGCGGTTCGCTTAGGCCATGTGCTGTTGATTAACGAAATCGATGCCATCGATCCGGCCGAGCTGATTGGCTTGAATGAAATTGTTGAAGGGAAACCCCTAACAATTCCGCAGACCGGCGCTGTGACTACCCCGCACCCTAAATTCCGTTTGGTCGCCACCGGCAATAGTGCTGGTAGTGGCGATCAGTCGGGCTTGTACCAAGGTGTATTACGTCAGAACCTGGCATTTTTAGACAGGTTTCGACTGATGGAAGTCGGCTACCCCGAACCCGAAGACGAAATGAAACTGCTGGCCGATGTGGTGCCGAGTATGCCGGAAACGGTACGCGAAAGCATGATCAAAGTCGCCAATCAGATTCGTAAAGTCTTTGTCGGCGGTGCCGATGGCGGCGGCATGTTATCGGTGACCTTATCCACGCGCGGTTTAGTGCGCTGGGCATCGTTGGTGGCCACCTTCAAAAGTGCGCCCAATGCCTTGGCCTATTCGCTGGATCGGGCTTTGACCTTTCGGGCTGAACCCGCCGAACGCGAAGCGATTCATCGTATCGCCAAGGATGTGTTTGGTGATGATTGGACGGTGTAGCCATGATCGCCTGGAATCTCTATCGTCATCGTAACCCTGACGGCAGTTCCAAGGACTGGGCAGTCAGGAGTAATTCGGATGGATCAATCACGACGCGCTGGGGCAAAACGGCAGATAGTTTGCCGGGTGTTAGTAACCGTTTCGGCGTTAAGCAGTTCGACATCGAACGACAAAAGCAGGCCAAAGGCTATGTATTGGTCGGCGCAGTGGATATTGATGTGAACGGAAATGTGGTGTTTCCGGGTAATACTTCGGCAGCGCCATCGCAATTGCCTGAACTTGATTCAAATCCTGAGTCCATACCAACACCGCCAGTCGAGTCCCTGTATTGGAGCATTGATTGCCATGCAAAACAGTCCATCCATGTGGAATTGGGTATCGAGGTCAGGCGACTGATCGGCGTTATTCAATCCGTATCGGATCAGCAATCTAAGCCTGAACAGGACTGGGATGGCTGGCAACAATTGATTGATGAGACGCTGAATGCTGAAGTCTTTGAGCTGAGTGGTCAGATCAAATCGGTACATGGCGTTTTGCCCTGGCTGTTTTTACTGGCGCTGAAAGCAAAAGGCTTTAAAGGCGTTGAAATTGATATTGCCACCGAAACCGCTCGAGATCTATCGGTCGATCTGAAAGTTGAACAGGATGTGCTGGAATTTTTCGGTACTGATCTGGACAGCATTCGCGAAACCGCCGAAGTTTTAGGTCTACTTAAACCCCGTTTAAATCTAGCTGAGGCCATGTCCGACATGAACGACTGCTGGTTTTAACCGGTTTGTAATTTTTTATTTAACCCGACAGGGGCACATCGGCCCCAGCGGGTATGGGTGTGCCTCTCATTTTAGGAGGTTCCCATGTCTCATGAAACGCAAATGATCTTAGACCGCGTGGTCTTGATAAAAGTGGATGCCAATATCTACGGCGCCCGCAAGAAACTGAAAAAAGAAGACTTGGTGCTGGCCGATGGTAGCAAATTGCCGCCAGAGGACTTAGCCAGCTTAGGGTCTAAACGGTTGCTCGATCCCGATAAGCTGACGGTATTCAACCGCCTGAAGAAGGAAGCCGAACGCATTTGTTTGCGCGTTGGCACCCGCTTTCTGGGTGGTTTTGCCGTGCCGGTTGAGTCTGCTGCCGGTATTACTGCAGAGCTCGAGCGCATCGCCCTGGATTTTGCGGCGGCTAAAACCGAGTTTATTGCCGGCTACGATGCAGCGGTGACTGACTGGGTGGTTCGCCATCCGGAGTTTGCCGGCATCATCGAGCAAGCGGTGGATTCGGTGGAGTTTGTCTCAACGCGGTTGTCGTTTGATTTTCTGGTGGTCAGCATCGGTTTACCCGATAGCTTGCCGCCAGCGGATGTCGCGCGTCTGGACAGCAAAATCGGTTCACTCAGTGAGCAGATGTTCTACGAAATTTCCGTAGAAGCCAATCAACTCGTCGAGCAATCGTTGCTAGGTAAGGAGCAAGTGACGCGTAATGCGTTACGGCCGATTCGCCGCATGCGGGATAAACTCGATGGTTTGGGATTTCTGGATCATCGAGTAGCGCCGGTGGTCAGCACTATTGATGACCTACTGGCGAGAATTCCCAACAAAGGTGCCATTGAAGGCCCCATTTTGCAGGAGATTTTGGCCACAGCCATGCTGTTGTCCGATCCGGATAAAACCCGGCGGCACGGTGAAGGATTGTTGGTTAATCAAACACCCGTTGTTGAAGAGACGGATGTTGATGAAACCTTCGAACACGCGGAGTTAGAGCCATCAATCGTACCAACAGCAACAACAGTCGCAACCGAACAAACACCCGTCATCGCTGAAAACGTTTCAGACAGTCCCGATTTTACCGATCTGTTTGACGGCATCTTCGACGATGAAATCGAAGCGGAATTGGCGGCCGATGACTGGGCGCTTGAGGTCTTGCTGGATAAAAGCCAGGCCAAACTGGAAACCGGTAACTTGGCTGATGAATCCAACCACTCGGAGCATTCAGCAGAACCTGAAACGGTGACTGCAGGAAGCAATGACGAGGAGGATGATTCTGATCAGGATTACTGGTTCTGATCTGAAGCCATTTAATTTTTCACCCACTGGGGCAAATTCATGTCCCGCTGGGGCCATGGTTTGCCCTGACTTTTGGAGCACACCATGACAAATAGAACTTTACACAATGCATTCCCCATCGTCGCGGCGGCCATTGGCAATCGCTTTGGCATTAAAGTCAGTGTCGGTGGCAATCAAGCCTATACCGATGGTCGATCGATTCAACTGCCGGCCTATGAGGGTGACGATCCGGATTATCAGGATTTCGCCTGGGGGTTGTTGGCACATGAATCGGCGCATATTCGCTATTCGGATTTTACGCTGCGTTATGGCAGTTCGGTATTACGCAGGCGCTTATGCAATGCGATTGAAGATGTCCGCATCGAGCACGAACTGGCCAAGGACTTTCCGGGAACGCGACTAACCATCCGCACCGTGATTGAAAAGATGATTGCCAAAGGCGACTTTGTGGCCAACAGCATTGATGATCATCCGGCTAATATTCTGTACGGCTTCGTGTTGAAATATTTGCGGGCCAAGGTGTTGGGTCAATCGGCGTTATTGCCATTGGTCGAGCAAACCGAAGCGGCATTGAAAACAACATTTCCGAAAGGTGCGGTAACGCGCCTGAAAGGCTTGTTGTCCGAAGTACCGGATGACTTGCAATCGGAGTCCGATTGCCTGAAGTTGACCGATCGCATCCTGACCATGATTGAGCAGGAATTCGAACAACAACGGCAGCGCAATCAGGCCCAGAAATCGGCAGATGAGGACACGTCGCCTGAACCGGATGAAACCGATCAGGATGCTGAACCAGCCAATTCTAATGATACGGACGGCCAGGATTTCTCGGATGACGTGGAAGCCGATGAACGATTGCCCAACGACATTGACGACCCTATGGGCGTCTTGCAAACCCTGTTGTCCGCCGGAGACGGTGACATCGAGCAGGATTTATTCGAGTCATTGAAATCGGCTTTGTCGTTGGCTGCCGAAAATGTATCGGAATTGCTGATGCCCAGTGGCCACGAGTCGCCCATGGACGAGCAGGCCGGTGCGTTTTTGTTGCGCAAGGTACAAGGCGAATCGGGAAAAATCCGCGCCGCGTTGCAAGGTTTGGTGCAATCGCAAACCTTAAACCGCTCGCAACCAGCGTGTCGTGGACGGCGGATGGATGGTAAGCGTCTACACCGTTTGCCACTCGGCGAAACCAAGCTGTTTCAACGCAAGCAGTCTAAAGAGGCACCGAATACGGCCATTCATCTGCTACTCGATAAATCGGAAAGCATGGGTTATCAGGTTGCCGATAGCCAGGGTCAACCGATGGGGTCGCGAATGCCGATTGCACTGGAAGCCACTTTGGCACTGGCGCTGGCCTTTGAAGGCATTCCGGGTGTTAACCCCGGCGTGACTGCATTTCCAGGGCGCTATGACGACTCTGTTTTTCGTCTACTTGAGCATGGCCAACGCGTGAATGCCCGAACCGGTGCCTTTTCGCTAGCCGCCACCGGCAGTACGCCAATGACCGAAGCGATCTGGTTTGGTGCGGCGTCACTGCTGCGTTGCCGCGAACCGCGCAAGGTGTTGATGGTGATGACCGATGGTCAACCCAACGATACTTTGAGCACGCTGGAACTTTTACAGCGCTGCCGCGATAGTGGTATCGAAACCGTCGGTGTCGGCTTGGGACTGGATGTCAGTCATCTGTTCCCGATTGCCATCACTATTAACGACCTTTCAGAGCTGAGAGCGCAACTGTTCGAACTCTCGAAAGCGGTGTTGTTGGCGGCTTAAATACTGAGGGCGATTCGCTTATTCGAATAAGGTCGATAGTCGAGCCAGTACGTCATCCATGATGGCGTCTGGCACGCTATCGACCCATCGAGCTTGGCGTGCCACCAAATCCAGTACGCGGGGTTGGTCGCAGCGAATCACACCCGTGGTTTTGATGCCGGTCAACGGCACCGCAAATCCCAAGCGACGGGCAAAATCACCGCCCGTGGTAATAGGTAATACCACCGGCAGTTTGGTGACCTGATTGAACTCATCCGGAGAGACGATGACCACCGGCCGGCTGCCTTTTTGTTCATGGCCTGAGGTCGGATCGAGCGAGACCAAATAGATATCACCACGCTTCATAGCAGTTCGTTACCCACCGCGGGCGTATCGACCCATTCGCGCTCTTCTTCGGACAGGGGGGCGGAATAATCGGAGTTGGCCAGTAATTCGGCGAGGGTATAACGCGGCTTTGGCGATGGTTCTATGACCAAACGGCCATGGTCGATGACCAAGCCTACCGTCGCGCCGGGCTGTAAGTGTAATTGTTCCAATAATGCCGGCGGCACCGCCAGCATGACCGAGCCGCCGACTTTGCGTAGATTGGTGGTATGCATAGCATTTCTCCGGGATGGTTGTTATATAAAAATATAACATCAATTGCCTCACCGCAGACCAGTTTTTCCAATGACTCGACGTTGTAAGTCTTGCATCGGAAAAACAGGCTCTTCATGCGTTCTTTGATGAACGCTGGATCCGACTTTGGTCGGCGTTCCGTCTTTAGGCGGCGAGCACGTTAAACCGTGATCGTGTCGGGTGCGTTAAGCCCGATGTGAAGCGCAGTGGTATTCGCTGCTGCAAATCTAAAACCCGCTTCGGGCGACCATCGCCCGGCCGGGTGCTGTTCATTCGAAGTGTTTTCTTAAATTTTCAAAGGAGAACTTCAATGAACTTTATTTTTGGCATCATTATTTTGGCGCTGTTCATCCTCGCCTTGCGGGTCATATGGGCAACTGCATTGCAACTATTAAACGCATTGAAACATGTGTCTCAAACGGTTCACAGCTATCGAAGCAAGCGCCTAGGGCGAAACCGGTTACCGGTGATCATTCCCAGCATCCGTCATGAGGTGGATTGGTTGGCGATATCGGATTCGGTGCGTCAGGAAATCCAGACGCGCAATCACGGTGTCAATCGTGAGGCTGTCCGACTAGAAGCGCAATTACAGACGAAGTTAAAAACGATCGAGATCTACGAGGCGGATATTCAAATCGCCAAACTGGAACGGGAGTTGTTGAAAATCAAGCCTGTGATCGAAATTCCCGAGCCTGAAGTCAAAAAAACTCGGCGCTCTAAAAAGCAGTCGGTTGCGGTTGCTGGTGTAGAGGCTCAGAAAGTTCCACATCAGGTATCCCAACTTCGGGCAGCACTGAAAGGCAATGGTTTATCGACGCCAGTCAGTGAGTCTGTCCGCCATTGAATACCGCAAGCGTCGCGCCGTTTTGTGTCATCACGGTGCGTACCGGCCTGGCCAAGTCAAGCGTGGGTTCGTCGAAGCGAAAGCGGTCTGGTAACAGCGATTGGAGATCCTCAAAGGTTTCCCGTCGCAATTGTCGGATATTGCTCAACAACTCCCAAGCTCGCTTCGGATCGTCGATGTTTTGCAAAATATCGGCTTCCGCGGCATCCAACTTGGTCAAAATTGTTTTGCAAAGATTTAACGCATTCAGTCTGGGATCGAGTGGTATTGCCATCGATTTTC
Source organism: Methylomonas defluvii (assembly GCF_033949435.1). Taxonomy (NCBI): domain Bacteria; kingdom Pseudomonadati; phylum Pseudomonadota; class Gammaproteobacteria; order Methylococcales; family Methylococcaceae; genus Methylomonas; species Methylomonas defluvii. Next base: position 166,074 of record NZ_JAXARY010000010.1, read on the forward strand.
GTACTGGTTGCGTGCTCTCAGTCTGCTTAGGACTGAGGAAATCAAAAATGCGCAAAATATCGTCAAACATGGCTTTTTCTCTGCTTTTTAATGAGTTTTAGCCACCATATACCGATTTTTGTGTAAATTCAACCCCGCTGGGCAAGCCAATTTTCGGCTTTGTTCGGCGATTTTTACCCGTAGGAACCTCATCCTTCCGGGTGGTCGTTCCTGCATTTTTTGGAGGACATGACCATGAAAACAATCAACCAACCCAGCGTTGGCGCAACAGCCGAAATCAGCCCGGTTCGCTATCTGAATCAATACCGCTGCCCATACTGCCAAACCGAATGGGAGGATGGTTGGGATTGCGGGTGTAACGATCGCTGCCCGAACTGCAACAAGGAAATCGAGCCTTATGAAAGCGCATTGATCGAGGGTGAATCGGCGGAAACCGAATGGCCAGTCGAAGAACCCGCCTTAGCCAAGGCCACGCCGGATGGCGCGAATCGATGCTACGTGGTGTCGTATGAAATCGACTACGTGCACCGAGTGTCAGTCGGCATCACTGCGGACAGTCCCGAAGCGGCACAACTGATTGCCGAACAGGCATTCAACGACGCCACGATTTGGGATGACACCGCTGCCATGCCGTTATTGTTCGATGACTATCATGAATCGGAGGGTGAAAGCCTGGTCTGGGAATGCATTGCCGTTGCACAGTTGCCGGAACCGGATTATCCTAAAAAAATCAGTCAAACCGTACCTTATACTGTGACCTCTTTGAATTGACGGGGTTTAGCCATGGTATTACCGCCAGCAATTCCTCACCCAACGGGTGAGGCCGAAATCAGTTTGAAAAAGCGAGAAATAGCTACTGTGGTTGCCGATACCTTCGACGGCAAAATCCACATTGAATGGGATCCGCAAGCCCAGGTGACGCCATTGGGTCAGTTACCCTTTTTCATTCAATATCTAAAAGTAGGTCATCTATTCGAACCTTGGGTCCAGGAATGTCCACTGCGCTATGCCAGCAACCATGCGCCTAAAAAGGTCAATGTGTTGGGCTCGTTTCTATTATCGATTCTCGCCGGCCATACGCGTTACGCCCATCTCACCAGTTTGATGGGGGATACGGTTAACGCTCGGCTATTGGGTATGACCAAGGTGATCAGTGATGACAGCGCCCGACGAGCCTTATATAAAATCGATGAGGCCGACGGCATTCGCTGGTTGCAGGATCATTTGTATCGCTGCTACAGCCCGTTACTGAGTCAGCCTTGGATTCTCGATACCGATGTCACCGTCAAGCCACTCTATGGTCAGCAAGAGGGGGCCGTCGTCGGGTATAACCCCAAGAAACCCGGGCGTCCTTCACATACCTACCATACCTATATGATGGCCAACCTGCGCTTGATCATGGAGGTTGAAGTGCAGGCCGGTGATCAAAGTGCATCCTCCTATTCGGCGCCCGGCTTATGGGCCTTGCTCGAACGTATTCCACAAGCACACTGGCCGGCGTTTATTCGGGGCGATTGCGACTGGGGTACAGATGCCATCATGACCGAAGCGGAACAACGCGGCCTGCATTATCTATTTAAACTACGTCAATCGGAATGGGTCAAGAAACTCATTTTGCAACGGCATTGCCAGCCGGGTTGGGAACGCACCGCTGATGGCTGGGAAGCACTGTCCACCCAATTGAAATTAAGCACCTGGAAAAAACCGCGTCGCGTGGTGCTGGTTCGACGCAAATTATCCAAAAACGTTGTGGTGGCTCCCGATGCACAACAAGCCTTACCGGTGCAGCTATCACTGATTGAATCGGCTGAAAAATTGGCGGCTTATGAATACAGCGTATTAGTCACCTCGTTATCCCACGAAACGGTCAGTATTGTTCAGCACTATCGGGATCGGGCCGATTGCGAAAATAACTTTGATGAAATCAAAAATCACTGGGGTTGGGGAGGCTTTGTTACGCAAAAAATCAAACCCTGCCGCCTAATCGCTCGCATGATTGCCCTGATTTATAATTGGTGGTCGCTGTTTGTGCGTCTGGCTGAGCCCGACAAACATTACGAAGCCATCGTTTCTCGTCCCTTGTTACTTCATGGTGTTGGCAAACAAACTACCCACGCAGCGCAAAAGACGCTCACCATTACCAGCACCCACGGCAGAGCGGCTTATGTTCGAGCAGCCTATCAAAGGGTTTGTCAGTTTTTTGATGAACTAAAAGCCATTGCGCCGCAGTTGACACCCATAGGCTGTTGGTACCGAATTTTGAGTGAAGCCATGAAAAAATATCTGAACGGGATGATCTTGAAGCCGCCTGAACAGGTCAGGTATGGATGAAAAATCCCCCGTCATTTCTAGATCACAGTGTTGTAACAATGCTGGAAAATTCTGGCAGGATTAAGCTCAACTGATTTTTTTAGGATTATTCGGTACGGCAATTGAAGAAAGAGCAAGCGGCCATGCGGGTTTGTCGGGGATTGGTTGAAGCCTATCAACAAGGCGAAGCCAACGGCGGCAGTATCGATTGGGAGGACTTGGATCAGTTAATCCCTCTAGCATTACAAGCTTTGGGAAAACCTGCACTGGAAATCCAATCCTAAAAATGCGCCCGTTGAGACGCGCAATTTGTAAAAGCCTGAGTTAGCCAAGTCATTCGCTTCGGCGCTCATTTATATCCACCCAAACGGGAATGTCCTATTCCCGCTGGGGAATCGTGATGTTTCCGTGTTTTTTGAGGACAACATCATGAATCAAATCTTTGAACACACCTTCGGCACGGGTCATTGCATCCAGTACCAGCGTTTGCCGTCCGGCACCTGTTATCACGCCGATACACCGGAACCGGTGGTCGAGTTGCTGGAACAGCTTCGCCATAGCCGGCGCAAAATCCGGCTGTATTACGGCGATCCAGCTACCGGTCAGTCGTGGCTTGATGAGCACGATGTCATCGGCTGGATTGGTCGCTCGACCGGCACCATCAAAGTACCGTTATTGATCGAACCAGGCGATATCGGTGGTCCGGCATTACTGGACCACTGCATCGTCCGTGTCGACAGTCCCCGCCAGGTGCTTTACCAACACGATGATTTTCGAGTTGGCGAGGTAGAACTGGTCAGAGGCGAGCTTAAACGCTTGCCTTGGGAAATCTGTATCGACGGCTGCGTGCATGCCCGGTTCAAAGTAAAAACCGAAGCCCGGCAGTATCAGGACTTCATTCAAGGTAAGCGGTTTTCCTTCATTTGATCCCACTTGGCTGGATGCTGTTCGTCCTATCAGGCTAACGATCCAGCCGACATTCATTTTTTGGAGATTGATATGCAATGCGATTTTGAACAAATCTTTGGTACAGCTAACACGGTTAAATTGATCAAGGCCCTTGATATCGTGGTTAATTTGGCAGAAGGCAATTGTCTGGAAACGAGTGACCCTTTAATTGCAAGCGATCCGGCATTATTGGAAGAAGCGCAATGCCAATTAAGGGCGTTAGACATCGTCAACGCATTTTTAAACAAGCTGGTAGCCAAACCAAAAGCTCAAGCCTAAAACAGCATTATTTAACCACTGGCCTAGCCAGTATCACCCGCCTCGGGGAGATGATCCGTTCTCCCCGTCGGGGTTGGACTGTGTCGTTTCCTCGGGGCTTTTTTATTCGAGGAACTCACATGAAAACCACACAATTATCGGTAAACCCCGAAAAATTGATCAACAACTTGCGCTTCAGCTTTACCCAGTCCACCACGGTATTGGGAGAGCTGATGCAAAATGCCCGCCGTGCCGGCGCCAGGTTCGTCAGCTTCGAGTATTCGGAAGACGCTCGAACCTTGACGGTGTGTGACGATGGCTGCGGCATTGCCTGTTTGAAAACGTTACTCACCGTAGCAGAGTCCGGCTGGGATGTTGAGGTCATCGAACGGGAACATCCGTTTGGACTGGGAGTGCGACGTGAAGTCGCATAAGTAACTGTTTTGGCTGCTTCGGCGGCAATGAAACCTGCCATTCCCTTGGCAGTAGCCTACCGCCACATGCGGTCTTGGTAACAGGACGGTGTGAAGCTGGCGGAACAATGTAACCCATCCTCAATATGAGGTAAACCGAGCCCGCGAGGGGGAAGTGTATCTGCGAGCACAACGCGGAAGGGGGCTAGGCTTGGTGGTACGGTTAACATATGTGAACTGTTGATAAACTCCGTGACGAACATAAGCCAAATGTGCTGACAGGCTTTAAACCAAAATGGTAAGTGGCTGGCTGATCTGCTTCCGAGTCGGATCACAGGGGCATTAAAGCCACCGGAGAAAAGACAGAACCTAACCCACTGTTGTTATTTATGCGGAACACGGTAAACCCGATCCTTTGCCAGCGATGGCAAGCCGACCGCAAGGAAGGCCGATGAAGGGCGGGCATAGGATGGCGGAAAAAGCGAATGCTGCCCTGTAATGGGGTAGATAGGGATTGAAACATCATCCCGACTGGTAACGGTGCAGACTTCCGCTTGGTCTCTCGTCACGAGAGAGTTTGTAGAACCTTACTATAAAGGAGGAAAAGCAAATGAACGTCGTTACATCAGCGTGTGCAGCCTCCGGCTTTGAAGTGGACTGGCACAGTATCAATTGGGGCCAATGCCATCAACAAGTCAGAAGGCTGCAAGCGCGTATCGTGAAGGCAATACAGGAAGGCCGCTGGGGCAAGGTGAAAGCTTTGCAATGGTTGCTGACCCACTCGTTCAGCGGCAAGGCCATTGCCGTCAAGCGGGTGACTGAAAACAAAGGTAAGAAAACTTCGGGTGTGGATGGAAAAACCTGGTCAACTCCGAAGGCCAAATCTCAGGCGATGTCATCTCTCAGAAGACGTGGTTACCAACCGCTTCCACTGAGACGGGTCTATATTCCAAAGAGTAACGGGAAAGAAAGGCCACTGGGTATCCCGACGATGAAAGACCGGGCAATGCAAGCGCTATATCGGCTTGCACTAGAACCCGTATCGGAAACCACAGCTGATCCGAACTCTTATGGCTTCAGGCCCGAAAGATCCACGGCAGATGCAAGAGAGCAATGCTTCACGGTATTGAGTCGTGCGTATGCTCCGCAATGGATTTTAGAGGGTGACATTAAAGGCTGTTTTGACAATATCAGTCACCAATGGATGCTTGAAAATATCCCCATGGATAAATCGATACTCCAAAAGTGGTTGAAGGCCGGATACGTCTACCAAAATAAGCTCTTCCCAACGGAAGCGGGTACCCCGCAAGGCGGTATTATTTCGCCGACGTTGTCCAACATGACTCTGGATGGGCTAGAAACCTTGTTAATGAACAGATTCGCCTTATCGAATAGAACCGGGCGGTTTAGTCATGGTATGGCAGCAAGGCATCAGGTCAACTTGGTTCGGTATGCAGATGATTTTATCATCACCAGTAGATCGAAAGAATTACTGGAAAGTGAAATCAGACCCATGGTTGAAAACTTCCTGCATGAGCGCGGCTTGCTGCTCTCGGCGGAGAAAACCAAGATCACGCATATCGACGAAGGCTTTGATTTTCTCGGATGGAATGTACGCAAGTACAAAGGGAAATTACTCATCAAGCCGGCTAAGAAGAGTGTGAAGGCTTTTCTGGATGAAATCCGAGCAACGGTAAAGGCTAACAATCAAGCAAAGCAGACAAACCTGATAAGACTCCTTAATCCAAAAATCAGAGGATGGGCGAATTATCACAAAGCTGCGGTCGCTAAGGTTATCTTTTCTAAGGTAGACAATGAGATTTGGAAATTGTTATGGCGGTGGGCATTGCGCAGACATCCGAAAAAGAGTGGTTTATGGATAAGGCGAAAATATTTCAGTTCAAACGGCAGTCGCGGCTGGGGATTTAATGCAACCTTCTTGGCATCAGACGGGAAACCGAGGCGAATGACATTGGTTAAGGCCACTGATACCGTTATTCGGCGACACGATAAAATCAAGATGGACGCCAATCCCTATGATCCGAATTGGGAACCCTATTTTGAAGGCCGACTTGGTCTAAAGATGAAAGGTAGCCAGAAAGGAAAAAGGCAACTGTTGATATTGTGGCTGGAACAGGCGGGAAAATGTTCGATTTGTAGCCTGCGGATTACGAAGGAAACGAGATGGCGAATCCATCATATCCTCTCAAAATCCAAAGGTGGCAAGGACAATCTATCCAATCTGACCTTAATTCATCCCAATTGTCTGTATAAAACCAAGCCTAACACCGATAAGTAAGATGTGTCACCGGTTTCCGTAAGGAGGCTTTGCAGAGGCTTGAGCCGGATGAAGGGAAACTGTCATGTCCGGTTCTTAGGGGAGGAAGCAGCAGCAATGCTGTTTCCTTACCCGACTTTTTGTCAGCCATTTTTGCCTGCGATGCCATCAGCGTCGACAGCAAAGGCGGTCGTTTTTCGGTGGATACGGCTGAGCTTTTGGCCTTCCAACCGATTGCGATCGAGCCAGCTGACTGGCAAGGCATCACGCGTTTGACGTTGACCCAGTTCAAACCGGAAGCGGATCAGATCGAATCCCAGTTGTGTCGCTTGGCGCGGGGATTTTCGATTGAGGTGCGTTTTAACGGTGTCAGCCTGGATCGGCCGCGAGCGGTCAACTCAACGTTACCGTTCATCGAGACCGAACTAGGTGATCTGTACTTGTATGGCTTGTCCCAGGGCGAAGACTGGTTACGGCAATCGGAGTATTTTCATCTGTATTTGCAAGGCTTACCGGTCTATCACAGTCATCACGAACGAGATCCCGGTCATGTCATCCACTTGGATTCATGCCGGTTTTTCGCGCGGTTGCCAGATCGGGATAAATTGATCGATGAAGCGCAGGTGATTGCTGTGGGCAAACAGGTTCTGCAGCGGGAAGCCAGGCAACGACTGGAAGTGATCAAGAGCGAACGGTCGGAGGAAGACTTTGTGCAGGGCTACGACACCCTGAAAACGTTCCGCTGCCTGGATTTACTGAATGATGTGTCATTATTGCCCAAACAGGTATTGGCGATCATCCAGGATTATCCGATCAAGGAAGGCTATAGCACCGTGAATTTAGCAGCGGTTTCGCAACCGGTCAGCCAAAGCGATGTGGAAAACGGCCTTGTCAAAGTCGCAGACCTGGATGATCTCGATGAGGTCGGTGCGCTACGCTGGATGTTTGCTTGGCACCGCGATTATCGGGTATTTCGGCCGGGGTTGGATGCCAGGCATTGGCTATTTTCGTACTTGGTCGATTTGAACGGACCGGCCATCACCCTAGACATCGTCAACGAAACGCACCGCGCGTTTTTTGCAGGGCAATGGGTGAGTGGTCAGGCGGTATTTTGTGAAAAATACCGGTTAACCCTGAATGGCGAGTCTGTCGACATCGATCACGATGCCGTCTATGACGAGGATCAGGACGGCTTCATCGTACCCAGTCGGGAGTCATCCGGGTTGGTGGTTTGCCAGGCATCGTCCTACTACGACGAATGGGATACGTTCATGGAATCCGCCAAGGAAGCCGATGAATGGGATTTTCATAACTTCGTGGTGGCCAATACGGCTGACAAACCAGCGGATGCTCTGCAACGACTTCTACCGACCTTCAGTAGCTGTCCGTCGCTGTTTTCCAGAAAATTTCAGTTGGCATTAAGCGATAACGGGCAGGTGTTGGCAGTTGTAGAAATCGATTAATTAATAAATTATCAATCAAAAATGCCTTATTCCTTGGAATAGGGCATTTTATTTTTGGGGGGATCTGGATTGTATCTATCCAATGTCTTCTTAGGCATGATTTAACGCCAAAAGATCTATCAAGCAAACCAGCTAATGATAGTGCAGAGAAAATGCCTGAATGAATTCAGAAAGTTGACCCTTCTCAAGGTGATTGATACCGGCAGCGGCCTTGCGCCCTCCGCCTGTACTAAATTTATCGCATAACTCGACAGCACCAGTTTTATTATTTAGCGGAGCCCTGACACTAACCTGGTAGCCTCCCTGCTGATTATCCATTATTAGAGCATGGGCCATATCTGGATTGCGATTAGCCAGTTCATTTGCCCATACACCCGTTACCCGGTGAGCCCATTTTTCATTTGGCAGCATAAAGACGGCAGCATGGGGGCTATTGAACTCCGGCTTTAGTGTTTCAGCATAATGGATGTCATCAGCATATGCTGTTAGCAACTGTAGATATAACTCGTCTTGCTCCACAATAAAATCCAAGGGTGATGGATATCTTGCCAGGATTCGATACAGAACATCCGGTGCAAAATGCAAATCGTCCAATTTCGAACCATATGCATTGTAATTAATGCATATGCCTAGTTGTTGTAATTTCTGCAATTGGTCATTTGTTAGGCATAGAGGCTTTGCTGCCGTACGAGCGCTCTCGACCAAATTATCACCAAATGCGCCTACTACTGCCCAAGCTGAAAAGCGTTGATGCACATAGTTATTTATCAGCAAGCTGGTGCAAATGCTGGCGTCGGTATCAATTAAGGTAGTCAAGCAAGAATGCAGAGGGATGTCACCGCAAAAATGATGGTCGGCATAAAAAATCGTTATCTGACTTTTCAGTAAATTTAGCAGTGCGGCACGGTTCGTATTCAAAGAGATATCTAAGACCGTCAGGCTGCACTGAAACTCGGCTTAACAATACAATATCGCGTTTAACGCCTGTAACTAATTGAGCCTCGGCTGGATATGCAAGCCGAAGCTGAATTAGTGCACAAATACCGTCCGCATCGCCATTAAAAATATCTATATTCATTTTAAGTTTATTGGCTAAATTGCGACCGTTACATTTTTAGGCACAACAGTCTGCAACGTTTCGCCACAACGAACAATATTCTCCTGTCAATTCTAGCCAGAATAATCAATGGTCTCAGCAACTTTGAAATAGAAACCAATTCATTGGACAGCATCGAGTGTCCTTTGGTCATTAGTGATGACGATGACACCCCTCTTTTTCCTCACTTTCAGCGATTTTAGACATCAAGCCACCCTGGCCAAATTTAAGTGTTTTTGATCTGTTGCTTAGCCAACAGCTCGGTGGGGAAATTATTTCGATTAGTCGTCTTCTCTATACATAAGCGGTCTTGGTCGTTTGGGTTTGCTTTGTTATTCGAGTCAAAACGCTATCGGCCACATGTTCAGGCTCTATCTGCCATGAGCAAGCAGTACGCAGATATGAATTACCTGCACTTGAAAATTAGAGATGGAAATTTAAAAAATTTGATACCGCATCGGGTTGGATAGATATGGAGGGTTATGTGTTAAGCGAACGACATGATTTAGATGGTTCCGCCGATGATGCTCCATCACTCGAAGGAGCGACTTCCCTGACGGATGTGTTGCAGCGACGCGCAGCATGTCACCCCCACCGGATTGCATATACAGTTTTGGATTATGGGGCATCAGGCCAGCATTCGCTGACCTATGACGAACTGAACGCAAAAGCCAGGCAATTAGCAGCATCGTTGCAGCAGGTGAGCATGCAAGGTGAACGAGCATTATTACTCTATCCGCCCGGCTTAGATTACATCGTAGCCTTTTTTGCCTGTCTTTATGCCGGGGTGATTGCTGTTCCGGCCTATCCGCCAAGCAATAATCGACATATGCCTAGGTTACAAGCCATTCTTGATGACAGCAAAGCCAAAATAATTCTTACCACCCAGCAAGTTGCCAACAACATTCGTCACTTCTCCAGCGCCACGGGTGATTTGTTAGATAAACATTGCCTGCAAACAGATGTCGCGGAAAATAGTGATGACGCTAGTTCATGGCAAGCCCCTATCTTAAAATCCATAGATCTGGCCTTTTTACAATACACCTCGGGCTCAACCGGCGACGCAAAGGGGGTGATGATTAGCCACGGCAACTTGATGGCAAATCAACAGTTAATCAAACGCCGATTTGGCCATGACGAACGATCGACCGTGGTAGGTTGGTTACCGCTTTATCACGACATGGGTCTAATTGGTAATGTCATGCAGCCCTTGTATTGCGGAGCTAGTGCGATTTTGATGGCGCCGATGGCGTTTTTGGAGAAACCGCTACGCTGGCTGCAAGCCATTAGCGATTACCGTGCGCATACCAGCGGCGGTCCTAACTTTGCTTACGATTTGTGCGTCCAAAAAATCAGTCCCGAAGAGTTGGCCGGAATCGATCTAGGCAGTTGGCAACTGGCATTTAATGGTGCCGAACCTATCAACCCTCTGACCTTGCAACGATTCAGCGAAACATTTTCGGCATGTGGATTCCAGCGGCGTGCGTTCTATCCCTGTTATGGCTTGGCTGAAGCAACATTATTGGCAACTGGGGGCGCTAAACAATCCCTTCCAAGGATTGCTGCATTCGATAAAACGGCCCTGGAGCAACGCGTAGTCCATTCGACAGATGACAATCAATTGAATGCCAGAAGCCTTGTGGGATGCGGCGCTATCGATATTGATGGCGGACAAGGCTTGCGTATTGTCGATCCAGATAACGCTACTTGTTGTCCGAATGGTCGAATCGGAGAAATTTGGCTAAGCGGCCCCAGTATTGCTCAGGGCTATTGGCAAAATCCCGAAATGAGCGACAGAGCTTTTGTCCATGATGCCCAAGGTCACCCCTGGTTGCGTACTGGTGATTTGGGTTTTATTGATGATGGTGAATTGTTCGTTTCTGGGCGTCTGAAAGACCTGATCATTATTCGCGGTCGCAATTATTATCCACACGATCTTGAGTATGCTGTCGAAGCGGCAACCGATGCTTTGAGTCCTGCATCAACAGTCGCGTTTTCGGTTGATGAAGGTGATGGCGAAAAGTTGATTGTGTTGGCGGAATTAAAGCGTAATCGCATCAGACAAGGCGATTTTCGTAACGAATTCTCTGCAATCCGTGCCCGATTAACCGAAGAATGCGGTATCCAATCCGACCGGATCTTATTTCTCAAACCCGGCGCTATATTAAAAACCAGCAGCGGAAAACTTCGGCGAAATGCTTGCAAGGCGCTTTTTTTGCAACAAGGTTTTGAGTGCATCGCCGTCGACGCACAGAGAATCTCCGACGCTACGTCTCTGCCGTCGGCGAAGGCGAATCAAAGTGTTAACGAACGGCACCTATTGCGTCAGGCCTTATTGTTGATGGATCGCTCCCATGCCGCCGATCTGTTGACGGAACACCTTGCGCTCAAAGCGGCCGAATTATCCGGAGTGGCCGCCGGCACTGTCGAGCCGACCCATACCCTGAGCAGCCTGGGCCTCGATTCGCTGAAAGCAGTGGAAATGAAATATTTCATCGACGAATTATTGACGGTCGATATACCGATCACCAGTATGCTCGGTAGCGCCACCCTGTTTGACAGTGCTGTCACCGCACTGAGTTTGGTCAAGACTATCGACCAAGAGACCTCGTCTCTTATCAATAAAGATGGTCAGAGTTCAAATACCTCCATGTCATATAACCAGCGGGCGTTATGGACACGAGCAAGAATGGAAAGTGCCGAAGCGCTGTATCACATGTCAATTGCATTACAGATACAGGGGGAGTTGAATTGCAACGCATTAGGACGCGCCCTGTCCGAATTACACAGGCGGCATGATCAATTACGCTGTGGTTTTGAGCTGGACACCAACAATGAATCTATTTGCGCACCTCTTGATCAATCAATGCATGAGCTCGAACAGGCCGACTGTAGCGATCCTGTCCAGCGTACGGAAACTTTGCGAAATTTCGTTAACAAACCGTTTGATTTGCGACACGGACCATTGCTGAGATGTGGAGTTTTCAGCTGTGGTGCTAACGATCATTTGCTGGCTTTTTGTGCGCATCATCTGATCATCGATTTTCGATCGTTGTTGGTATTACAGCGGGAACTACAAACGCTTTATACAGGATATGCGAGAGGTGTTGAGGCACAATTGCCAGAGGTCAAAACGAATTATTCCGAATACATCGTATGGCAACAGTCCTATCTGCGAAGCGAGGCGGCAAGTCGGGATAAGCTGTATTGGCAAGAGCAATTAGCTGGCGAGCTGCCGCAGTTAATATTGCCGGGAAATTTCACGGCACCTTGCAGGCAATTAAGGCGCGGAGGTGCGGTGGGGCTAACAATAGAAACAGCCAATCTTGTTCGCCTAAAAGCATTGGCGTCAACGCACAACGTTACTTTATATACGCTGGTGTTGACGGTGTTTAAAGCCTTGTTATACCGGTACACCGCTCAACATGATTTGATTGTCGGTACACCGACGCTTGGCCGGCCGTCTAGCCGCTTTGCGGACCTGGTTGGCTATTGTGTAAATCCCGTTGCGTTACGTAGCAAACCGAGCGGCGAATTAACGTTTTGTGATTATCTGGCAGATGTCAATGCTGTGGTGCTCGGAGCACTAGAGCATCAAAATTACCCGCAATCGCTAGTCTTAGAAAAATTGCGATCCGAACACCGCCAAAGCAATATTGAACTTTATCGAACTTTCTTCGTATTACATGACAGCTCTGATTCCGACGTCGCGGCGTTGGCTTTGGGTCAAGCCGGGATAAGTTTGCGATGGGCCGGCTTAGAAGCCCGATCAAGCGCATTGCCCGATACTGCGGAGGAATTCGAGTTGGCCGTGTTGGCGGCAGAAACGCGAAACGGCTTGACGGTAACATTCCGTTATTGCCGTAGCGCATGGGAGCGCGAGGGGATTTTCCGGCTATTGGGCCATTTCCAATGTCTATTGCTCGGCATGTTAGCGGAACCAGGCGCTAGATTGAGCCAGCTACCGTTATTGACTGCGCCGGAACGCCTGCAACAGAAAGACTGGAACGCAACCGAAGCAGCCTATCCGCAAGACCTTTGCCTCCACCAATTATTCGAAGTTCAGGCCAAGAAGACACCAGACACCGTGGCCTTGAACTTCGAAGAGCAAACCCTGACCTACGCCGAACTGAATGCCCGCGCCAATCAGTTGGCGCATTATCTGATTGAGCAAGGCGTCGGCCCTGAGGTACTGGTCGGCATCTGCATGGAACGCTCACTGGACATGGTGATTGGGTTGCTCGGCATCCTCAAGGCTGGGGGCGCTTATGTGCCGCTCGATCCGACCTATCCCGAGGAGCGGCTTCGATACATGCTGGACGATGCTGACATCCGCTTGTTACTGACCCGGCAAAATTGGGCGGGGTTGGTCGTGTCCGCACAGCGACCAACGGTGTATCTCGATCAGGACTGGCCATCCATCAACTTATGTTTGGATAGCAACCCAGGGGTTCGCAATCTCCCGCTCAATCTGGCTTATATCATTTACACCTCCGGCTCTACCGGTCAGCCCAAAGGCGTGGCCGTTACACATCGCAATGCCGTACATTCGACCTTCGCGCGATTCATGCAGTATCCCGATCAGGTCAAAGCCTATCTGCTCTTGTCGTCGTTCGCCTTCGACAGCTCGGTAGCGGGCATTTTTTGGACCCTGGGGCAAGGTGGTTGCTTATGCTTGCCCGGCGAAAATGCCGGCAAAGACCCTGCCGCGTTGGCGGTGCTGATCCAACACCAACAAGTCTCCCACCTATTGGCGCTGCCATCGTTGTATGCCGTATTACTGGAACAGGCTACCGAGTCTCTGTGTAGTCTGAAAGTGGCTATTGTCGCTGGCGAAGCCTGTGGCATCGAGTTAGTCAAACAACACTTTGTCAGCCTACCTGCTGTCAAACTCTACAACGAATACGGTCCAACCGAAGGCACCGTCTGGAGTAGCGTTTACCAAGCCGGTTTGGATGATTTGGACAAACCATTATCGATAGGTCGACCGATCGCTAACGTCCGCCTCTACGTTCTGGATCGACACCTTAATCCGTTGCCAATCGGCGTGGCCGGTGAACTCTACATCGGTGGGGCCGGTATCGTACGCGGTTACCTGAAACTCGCCGAGTTAACCGCAGAACGTTTTATCCCCGATCCCTTTCAGGCCGATGGTGGCCGTTTGTACAAAACCGGTGACCTGGCCCGCTACCGATCCGATGGGGCACTCGAGTTTTTGGGCCGCATCGACCATCAAGTCAAGATCAGAGGTTTCAGGATTGAACTAGGCGAAATCGAAGCGCAACTGCTGGCGCATGGCAAGGTCAAGGAAGCCGTGGTCCTAGCACGGGAAGACCAACCGGGCGACAAGAAACTGGTGGCTTATCTGGTGCTCAGTGAACCTGCCGTCGATCAACACGACGAGGTGGTCAACCTGCTGAAAGTCCATCTGAAACAGGCTTTACCCGACTACATGGTTCCAAGCGCCTTCGTCATTCTCGACGAAATGCCGCTGAGCGCCAACGGCAAGTTGGACAGGCTACGCTTGCCGGTGCCAAACTGGGGTGGCCAATCCGCACTATTGTATGAAGCGCCACAAAATCCAATTGAAATGGCGTTGACGCAAATTTGGCAACAACTGTTAGCAATTGAACGCATCGGTCGTCACGATAATTTCTTTGCGCTGGGCGGCGACTCAATCCTGAGCATCCAGGTTGTCAGCCGGGCACGCCAAGCCGGTATCGTCATCACTCCCAAGCAGTTGTTCGAGCGGCCAACAGTGTTCGAACTGGCGGCAATTGCCGAGACCGCAAGTCACGCCGTAGCTGAACAAGGCCTCGTTACAGGCGATGTCGAGTTGACGCCGATCCAGCATTGGTTCTTCGAACGCGGCTTGAGCAACCCACACCATTGGAACCAAGCCCTGATGTTGAGAGTCAAGCCCGAGCTGACATCCGCTCTGTTCGAGGCTGCGCTGCACAAATTGTTAGTCCAGCACGATGCTCTGCGGATGCGCTTCACTAACGAAAATGGCGAATGGCGGCAAACCAATCTTACGGAAGAAGAGCAGAATGTATTCAAACAGGTCGATTTATCCCACGTTCCTGTTGCCGAGCGCGACGCGGTTCTGCAACAACAAGCCAGCGACTGCCAAGCCTCGCTCCATCTGACGCATGGCCCCTTGTTACGCGCCGTATGGTTCGACTTCGGCGATAACGAAAGTCACGTTGTAATCGCCATCCATCATTTGGTGGTTGACGGCGTCTCCTGGCGCATCCTGCTGGAAGATTTGAACCTGGCTTGCCAACAAGGCCTGGAAAATCAATACCTAAATCTACCCGCCAAGACCTCATCATTCCAATATTGGACCAAGCGCTTGAACCAACTGACGCAGAATGGCGGGCTAAATTCAAGCATCACCTACTGGTTAGCCCCTCAGAGATCCCAAGCAGCAACATTACCAGCCGATTATCCACACGGTGCCAACGACTTAGGACTGGAAAACGAAGTAGCCGTCTCGCTGAGTGTAGAACAGACTTTGACTTTACTGCAAGAAGTACCGATTGCCTACCGCACGCTAATTGATGATGTCCTATTAACTGCGTTGGCCCTGACTTTGCGTGATTGGCTGGTAGACGAGGAATTGTCGGCAGCTTCATCCTCGGCCCAAACAGCAACGACCATATTGCTGATAGACCGCGAAAGTCACGGCCGGGAACATCTGACTGACGACCTGGATATCTCCCGTACCGTCGGTTGGTTTACCAGTGTCTACCCATTGCTGTTGGAATTGCCCAAGGGCGATGATTTGGCACGAGCCTTGAAAACTGTCAAAGAACAAATCCGTGCGGTTCCGGATCATGGCATTAGTTATGGTCTGTTACGTTACCTTTCGACTGATGGCGAACTTAAACAACATTTGATCGCTCAACCACCAGCACAAATCATCTTTAACTATCTAGGGCAACTAGACACCGTACTCAGCGAAGGCGCGCTGTTTAATCCCAGTACCGACGCCGCTGGTCTTAGTCATGATCCGACAGGGAAGCGTGCGCACGAACTCGATGTGGTTGCCAGTATCCAAGGCGGTAGGCTGCATTTAAGTTGGCGCTACAGCCGGGAACGTTACCGCTGTAGCACCCTGGAAACGCTGGCTAATCGCTACCTGCAACACTTGCAAGCCTTGATCAGCCACTGTAGCCAAACCGAAGTCGGTGGCTACACTCCATCCGACTTCCCTTTAGCTGCTTTAAGCCAATCTCAGCTCGATATTTTGAATTTACCGCTGCGGCAAATCGACGATATCTATCCGCTGGCACCGCTACAACATGGCTTGATATTCCATAGTCTGTATGAGCCGGACTCTAATGTTTATCGCATCCAACTTGCCTGTAGACTGACCGGCCCGCTTGATACTTCGATCTTTAAACAAGCTTGGCAACAACTGTTGGAACGTCATGCAGTGTTGCGCAGTCGTTTCTTGATACAAGATACGGAACAACTGTTACAAATCGTTGAACAACAAGCGAGCCTACCGATCACAGAACACGACTGGCGGCACGAATCTGAGAGTGAACGGCATGTACGCTGGCAAGCTTTGCAGGCTACCGAACACGCACAAAATTTCGACTTTGGTCAAGCACCGCTAATGCGTTTAAATCTAGTCAACTGCGGAGCGGACGAGCATTACCTGCTATGGAGTTACCACCACATTCTAATCGACGGCTGGAGCATGCCGTTGTTAGTCAAGGAAGTATTCAACATTTACCACGCTTTACTGAGAGGCGAACCGCCCCAGCTAGCGCCAATTCAATCTTACCATCAGTATATTGCCTGGTTACAAGCACAGGATAAACAGGCTGCCGAAGCCTACTGGCGGCAACAATTGGCTGGCTTTGAAGCCGCTACCATACTTGGAGTTGATCGCGCACCGGGCAGCAAGGGCTGGCTAGGTGAAATCCGTAAAGCCCGTCTGAATTTGACAGACGGAGTTAACCAAAGCCTGCAACGTCTCGCCAAACAACGGCATCTAACCATCAATACTTTAGCGCAAGCTGCGTGGGGGTTGCTGCTCAGCCACTATAGTGGCAACAGTGACGTTGTATTCGGCATTACAGTCTCCGGCCGTCCAGCGGAACTGCTCGGTATCGAAAATCAGGTTGGTTTGTTCATCAACACCCTACCGCTTCGGCTGCGTATCGACCCACATCAAACCGTCGGCGAGTGTCTGCAAGCTCTGTTTGAACAAAATCAGACTTTGCGCCATTACGAATATGCGTCGTTGGCGCAAGTGCAAACTTGGTCCGACATTGGCCGCGGCCAGGCTCTATTCGACAGTCTCTTGGTGTTCGAAAATTACCCGATAGACCAAGCCCTGATGAATATCGGCGGCCCGATAAAAATAGACCGCGTGGTTGAACGAGAGCCGACTAACTATCCCTTGACATTGAAGGTCTTCCCAGGCGACTGCTTGCACATGGAAATTCACTATGACGACGGTCGCTTTCCGGCCAACACCGTCGGGGCGATGTTAGAACACCTAAATCAGCTCTTGGAAACGTTTGCCGAACAACCACAACTCAAGTTAGGCCAATTACCGACTCTGACCGAAAACGAAACACAGCAAATTTTGCACAACTGGAACACGACAGAAGCAGTATATCCCCAAGACTTTTACCTCCATCAATTATTCGAAGCTCAAGCAGAAAAGACACCAGACGCCGTTGCGTTAAGCTTTGAAGAGCAAAACCTGACCTACACCGAACTGAATGCCCGCGCCAATCAGTTAGCACATTATCTGATTGAGCAAGGCGTCGGCCCTGAGGTACTGGTCGGCATCTGCATGGAACGCTCA
>NZ_JAXARY010000011.1:0-176171 GCF_033949435.1 Methylomonas defluvii
ATCGCGGGTTCGTAGCCAGTCACTTTTTCATCTTCCACGGTTCAAGTCGTTGTATTCTCCATTACAAATCCAGTTAGGGACAGTATCAATACAGGGAAGTTATTTTTGGCGAAATCCTAAGTGTTTTTAAATCGTTAAAACTTAAGCAAACTTGGTCGTAGGAAAGAAACTCGCGAATTGAATGTGGTGCTTTGATTTCGATAATGCTTTTTGGGGTCGAGCCATTTTGTACCCAAGCTAAAGCCCCTTTGCCCCAATCGATCACCAAACGTTGTGAAAGCTCGTTCATTTCGTGGTTTTTTTTCAAGTCGTACCAAACCATATTGTCTGTCCAGCCGAATTCGTCTTGCAGTTTTCTGAATCGGCTTAATAGCTGTTCGTCGAATTGGTTGAACGGCAGATGACCCTCAATATCCCATAAACCTAAAAATAACGCCGTAGTACTACGCGTTCGTGCAAAGGCGGCAATATGCTTGGCATCGGAAAATTTTTTCGGTGGTTGAAAGCTTTGGTAGTCACAAAATTCTTGGGGATCGATTTGAAAAGTTTCCAAGATACTCATCCGAGAATTCTTCTTTTCGGTGGTTTTTTCTACGCCATGCCTGACCAGTTTGATGTTCTCTGGATTCAAACCGTAAATTTCAAACAGCTTAGAAAGATCTAATCGCATTTTCGTGCTTTGCTTTCCAATTGCTGCAATAGTTTTTGAATGCTGTCAAGCATGGGATGCTTCGTTCAACACTTCCGTTGCCCACTGATTCAGGCTTTTGCCTTTCGCTTTAGCGGTTAATAGTGCAGCCGCATGGATTTCGGGTGGTATGCGCAGCATCAGTTTGCCGCTAGCCGGTTTTTCCGGCGATTTGCCGATGCTGGCGCAAGTTTCCAGATAGTCGTCAACTGCTTCCTCGAACGCGCTGCGCAATTCGGTCACCGTATCGGCATGAAAGCCGATCACATCTTGAATGCCCAGCAAGCGCCCAACCAACAAGTTGTTTCTGTCGTCGAAATCGATGCGGGCGGTGTAGCCTTTGTAAGTCATGGTGTTCATGGTCTGACTCCAATAGAAGATAAAAAATCGCGAGCCTGCTCGACTTGGTAAGGTTTGGCTTCCTTGCTTGGGTGAGGGCGATGGAACGTCGCGATGCGGCCGCGATCCGCGCCCCTCTATTACTTCGCAGCCTATGGCGGCAAAAAGCGATTCGATGCGTTGCCATTCCAGTGTGGCCGACGTGGGTTTGGCAAAGATGGCTTGCAAGGTCTTGGTATGCTTTGCGTTCATGCTATTATGCTAGCAAATAATGCAAGCGTTTGTAAGCGCTAAGCTTTCGTGCCAAGTCGAGCCAACAACTTCTCCAAAAACACCACCTTATCCTCCATGTCCTTAAAGGCTTGGGTAAAGCGTAGCTTATCCGCGCCATCGAATTTATAAACCTGCGACTGGCTTTGAATCATCAAAATCAACTCGCCGGTATCGATCTGCGGATTGGCGGTAAAGACGATGCGGCCGCCGGTGGTGTGGGCTTCGATTTTGCGGATGCCCAGATGCGCGGCTTGTTGTTTCAGTTCGGTGATGGCGAACAAGGCTTTGACTTGGTCCGGCAATAAACCGAAACGGTCGATCATTTCGATTTTTAATTTGCGCAAATCGTCTTCGGTTTCGGCGCTGGCGATGCGTTTGTACAACACCAGGCGGGCGTGAATGTCCGGCAAGTAGTCTTCCGGGATCAGCGCGGCGACTTGCAAATCCACTTCCGGGCCGGTATCCAGCGGTGCGTCCAGTTCCGGTTGTTTGCCGGATTTCAAGGCTTTGACCGCCCGTTCCAGCAACTCGGTGTACAAGGTAAAGCCGATTTCTTGAATC
Source organism: Methylomonas defluvii (assembly GCF_033949435.1). Lineage (NCBI taxonomy): Bacteria > Pseudomonadati > Pseudomonadota > Gammaproteobacteria > Methylococcales > Methylococcaceae > Methylomonas > Methylomonas defluvii. Next base: position 1,862 of record NZ_JAXARY010000011.1, read on the forward strand.
TGCCCGCTTTGCTCGTCGCCCAGCAGTTCGCCGGCGCCGCGGATTTCCATGTCGTGCGAAGACAGCATGAAACCGGCTCCTAGTTCGCCGGAGGTCTCAAAGGCCTCCAGGCGTTTGATGGCGTCCTTGGTCATCAACGACTTGGGTGGCACGATGCAATAAGCATAGGCGCGGTGATGCGAACGGCCGACCCGGCCGCGTAACTGGTGCAACTGGGCCAGACCCAGCTTGTCAGCGCGATTGATGACGATGGTGTTGGCGCTGGGGATGTCGATGCCGCTTTCGATGATGGTGCTGGCGATCAACACGTTGAAGCGCTGGTGGTAAAAATCCAGCATGATCTGCTCCAGCTCGCGTTCGGCCATCTGGCCGTGGGCGATCTGGATGCGCGCTTCCGGCACCAGTTCGCCCAGTTCGCGCATCATTTTTTCCATGGTCTTCACGTCGTTGTGCAGGAAAAACACCTGGCCGCCGCGCTTGATCTCGCGCTGGCAGGCTTCCTGGACTTGCGAATCTATCCATTCGGTAACGAAAGTCTTGATGGCGTGGCGGTTCGGCGGCGGCGTGGCGATGATGGAAATATCGCGCAGGCCGGCCATTGCCATGTTCAATGTACGCGGAATCGGTGTCGCGGTCAGCGTCAACAAATCCAATTCGTGGCGCAGCTTTTTGAAATGTTCCTTTTGCGTCACGCCAAAGCGGTGTTCTTCGTCGATGATCACTAGGCCCAAGGCCTTGTATTTCATCTCCTTGGACAGCAATTTATGGGTGCCGATGACGATATCGACCTTGCCGTCGGCCAAATCGTCGGCGATGGCTTTTTGTTGTTTGGGTGTGACGAAGCGGGAAGTGACTTCGATGCGTACCGGCCAATCGGCGAAACGGTCGCGGAAGTTTTGATAGTGCTGCTGGGCGAGCAGGGTGGTCGGCACCAGCACCGCCACCTGTTTGCCGCTTTGCACGGCAACGAAAGCGGCGCGCATCGCCACTTCGGTTTTGCCGAAACCGACGTCGCCGCAAACCACGCGGTCCATCGGTTGGCTGGCGGCCATGTCTTGCAGGATGGCTTCGATGGCGCTGAGCTGATCCGGCGTTTCCTCGAACGGGAAGGCGGCAGCGAAGGCGTTGTAATCGCTGTTGTCGATGTTAAAGGCAAAGCCTTCGCGGGCGGCGCGTTTGGCGTGGATGTCCAGCAACTCGGCGGCCACGTCGCGGGCACGCTCCATAGCCTTTTTCTTGGCCTTGCTCCATTGGTCGGTGCCTAGGCGGTGCAGTGGTGCGTTTTCGGCGCTGACCCCGCTGTAACGGCCTATCATGTGCAAGGACGATACCGGCACATAAATCTTGTCATTATTGGCGTATTCCAGCATCAAAAATTCGGCATCGATGCCACCGACGTTGAGAATCTGCAAGCCCAGATAGCGGCCGACGCCGTGTTCCTGGTGCACCACCGGCGAACCGATAGTCAATTCGTCGAGGTTATTGAAAATATTTTCCAGCGCCCGGGCCGCCGATTTGGCCCGGCGCCGGCGCTGCTGGACTTTTTCGCCGCTGAGCTGGCTTTCGGTGATGATCGCCAGCGGCGGCAATTGTTCCAGACAATTTGCCGCACTTCCACCATCCATGGCGGTCGTTGCCTTATCCAGCCAAAGGCCATGGTCCATCGGCGCCACGACAATACACGGCGAATGATCGGTTTTTAGAAACTCCGGCCAGCTTTGTACTTGCTTGGCAGCCAGTTTGACGCTTTTTAATTTGTCGATTAGGCCTTCGCGGTGGCCGGTGGTCTCAGCGACGAATAGGATCTTGCCGTCGAAGCCTTCGATGAACTGGCGCAAGCGTTGCGCAGGCTCTTTTAAACGACTGTCTATCGCTACATCGGGTAGCTGTTTGCAGTCGAAGGTGTGGGTGTTTTCCGTTCGATTGTCCAGTACTACGCGGCTGAAACAGTCGGTGTGTTGTTGGATTTCCTCGGCCGACAGAAACAGGCGAGTCGGAGGTAATAGTGGTCGGTCAGTGTCGTATTTGCGTTGCTGATAGCGTTCGTCCGCTTCGCTGTAAAAACGTTGGGCGTTTTCCGCAAACTGGGCCGGCAGCACAAACAGCGCTGTTTTGGGCAAATAGGCGAACAGCGATTCGGTGCGTTCGACGAACAGCGGCAAGTAATATTCGATGCCAGCCGGGGCGATTTGTTTGGAAACATCCAGATACAGATTGTTCTTGGCCGAAGCGTCTGGGAACTGTTCGCGGAAGGCCTGGCGGAAGCGTTTGATGGCTTCGTCGGTAAACGGAAATTCGCGGGCCGGAAATAGCTCGACTTTCTGCATTTTGTCTTGTGACATTTGCGTGTCGGGATCGAAGCTGCGGATTGATTCGACGTCGTCGTCGAACAGTTCGATGCGGTAAGGCTGCTTGGAACCCATCGGAAACAAATCCAAAATCGAGCCGCGCACCGCAAATTCACCGTGTTGATAGACTTGCGACACGCATTGGTAGCCGACCGCTTCCAGTTTGGCGCGGGTGACTTCCAGGCTCAAAGTGCCGCCGACTTCGATGGCAAAACTGTGCGCCAGGATATGCTCGCGTGGGGCCAGGCGATGCATCAAGGTAGCAACTGACAAAATCAGTGCGCCGCGTTTGGTGTCGGGTAGCAGCGCCAGAGTGCGCAGGCGCTCCGAGATAATCTCTGGCAATGGCGAGAATACGTCGTAAGGCAGGGTTTCCCAATCCGGAAAATGCAGAATCGGCAGGCTGTTGTCTAAGAAAAATGCCAGCTCGTGTTCCAGACGCAACGCTGTTTGCGTGTCCGGCGTGACGATGACTAGCAGGCGCTTTTCCTGAGCAATCGTTTGCGCCAGCGTCAGCGAGTCGCCGCAGCCGCTCAGACCACTCCAGTATATTGTGGTGCCTTGTTGCGGCAATGCAGTTGCGGAGATTGTTGGTAAGGACATGGCGTTAAATCAGATTTTTGAAGCGCGCAATTATAACCAGTAAGGTCAGGCTTGAAATAAGCATCCGCGCTTTGTCAATGGCCGGCCTTGGGGGTGCTTTTGCCGCAATTTCGCTGCCTAAAACCTATGCTCAGCTGTTTGGGATTTAAATGCTTAGATTCTTTTGCTGTAATTCGATTTCCTGCATGTAGCGTTGGAGGTTGTTTTCGAACACCTGCGGGATATGGGTGAATTTGCAGCCTATGCGATGTTGATAGGTTGTGGCGCTGGCTCGAACATTGTTCACGCTTTTAATGACAAAACCCACGTGGGCCCTGCTGCCATCGTGCAAATACAAGGCGCATTCGTCTATGACGGTATCCGGCACTAAAAGGTCGGCAATTTTTGTGTCGGGATTTAAAAACGAAAATCCGGAAATACTGATGTCTGCCACGCTGAACACTTTGGCTTGCGTATCGACTTCGCCCGCTTCATTTTTTGTGGCAAGGTTGAGTTCGCAGGTGCTGTTTTTATGAGAAAGAGGCACTTTAACGCGATAATACTGGCGGCGTTGCATCCAAAAAATGGCGTCCGGGATAGGCATCGCAAACACCGGGTGGCCGTCACTTTGCGACTTTTTGATTGCTTTGCCGCGGAATGAAACTTTAATGCCTTCGTATTCGGTGCGGAACAGCACTTTGGCTGAGCCTAGCAGCTGCTTATTCAGTAATTCCGTAGGCGCAACATCCAGTGTAATCAGATTGGCTTTTTGATCGAGATCGATAATGGTGGTCAAAAATGATTGGTTATGTTCGCCAAAATGCGCAGAGATAATGCATTTCTTTTTGACTAGATCGCTCAAGTGACCAAAAATCAGCCTCGCGCTTCTAACAAGATAGTCGGATTCTTTTTCCATTAAATTACTAAATATTGCGGATAGGTGAGAGCACTGCTGTAAAATACCGCAGATTATAGTGCATAGGAAAGGAGTTTTGATGGGTTGGTTGCTATTGTTCGCCGCGGGTTGCTCGGAAATCGTGTTTGCGATAAGTCTTAAATACAATGACGGGTTTACCAAGCTATGGCCGAGCGTAGTGACCGGCGTATCGGGGGCGGCCAGTTTTTACCTGTTAATGCTGGCGATCAGAACTTTACCGCTGGGTACGGCTTATGCGGTGTGGACCGGTATGGGGGCGGTAGGTGTCGCGATAGTCGGGATTTTTCTGTTTAAGGAATCGGCAGACTGGTTCCGCTTAGCGTCTATCCTGTTAATCATCGTCGGCATCGTCGGTTTGAAGCTGACGCATGTGGAATAATGCTGCATTTGTTATCGCAATTGCCGTTGCAAGCGGCGCTTATCGAGCGCATTGGCAGCGGTGACGATGTTGTCTTGATGGAAGGTGCGGTGTGTGCCGCGCGGATCGGGCATGGCGGTAATGCGTTGTTGCGGCAATTGTTGAGTCGGTCGTGTCGGGTTTATGCCTTGCAAGAGATGTTATCAGTTCACGGCGTCCAGCCGCAATTTTTGTTGTCAGGTTTGGAAGTGGTTGATTATGCGGGCTTGGTCGAACTGACTGTGCGGAATCCGGTAATTCATTCGTGGAATTGATTGTCGGTGGGGTTGCGTTGCCAACCAGCGACGATGGCTTTTTGCGCGATGCCGGACAATGGAATCGCGAGGTGGCCGACGAGTTGGCGCGGCTTGAAGCCATTGAGATTAGCGATGCGCATTGGGAAATCCTGCTGTACATTCGTGATTACTATCAAAAATTCCAACACCTGCCCAATGCCCGGATGTTTGTGGCAGCTATCCGCAAACAATTTGGTGAAGACAAGGGCAATAGCCGCTATCTGCAAAAACTGTTTCCGCAAGGGCCGCTGAAATACGCCTGCAAAATCGCCGGCTTGCCCAAGCCACCCACCTGTTTATAAAAATGTTTTCAAGAGAGTTTCATGAGTAACCCCCGTGTAGGATTTATCAGTTTAGGTTGCCCGAAAGCCCTGGTCGATAGCGAGCAAATTTTGACCAAGCTACGTAGCGAAGGCTATCAGGTCTCGCCGAACTATAAGGATTCCGATCTGGTGATCGTCAATACCTGTGGCTTTATCGATGCGGCGGTGGAGGAGTCGTTGGACAGCATCGGCGAGGCTTTGGCGGAAAACGGCAAGGTCATCGTCACTGGGTGTCTGGGAGCGCGGCAAGACGAGATTTTGGCTCGGCATCCGCAGGTTTTAAAAATCACCGGTGCGCACGCCACTGATGAAGTGGTGTCTGCGGTGCACGAGTATCTGCCGCCCGCACACAACCCATTTACCGACATAGTCCCGCCGCAAGGCATCAAGCTGACGCCTAAGCATTATGCTTATCTGAAAATTTCGGAAGGCTGTAATCATAGGTGTACGTTTTGCATCATCCCATCCATGCGCGGGGATTTGGTGAGCCGACCTATCGATGATGTGATGCAAGAGGCCGAGAAGTTGGTCGATGCCGGCGTTAAGGAACTGCTGATCGTTTCGCAAGATACCAGCGCTTACGGTTTGGATTTGAAATATCAAAGTCGGCGCTGGCGCGGCCGGGAAATGCAAACCCGGTTTTACGATTTGGCCGAAGCCTTGGGTGAGTTGGGTATCTGGGCACGGATGCATTATGTCTACCCCTATCCGCATGTTGATGACGTCGTGCCGCTGATGGCTGAAGGCAAGATTCTGCCGTATTTGGATATTCCGTTTCAGCACGCCAACAGCCGAATTTTAAAGCTGATGAAACGTCCGGCTGCGGCGGAAAATAATCTGGAACGCATCAAAGCCTGGCGGAAGATTTGTCCTGATTTGACCATCCGCAGTACGTTTATCGTCGGTTTTCCCGGCGAAACCGAGCAAGACTTTGACGAGTTGCTGCAATTCTTAAGCGAAGCGCAAATGGATAGGGTGGGCTGTTTTGCCTATTCGCCGGTGAAGGGAGCGGTGGCTAACGATTTGCCCGATGCGGTGCCGGAAGCGCTTAAACAGGAACGCTTGGCGCGCTTTATGGAACATCAAGCGGCTATCAGCGCAGAACGCTTGCAGCGTCGGGTTGGCCGGATCGAAACGGTGTTGGTCGATGAGGTGGTCGAGGAGGGTGCGGTGGCGCGCAGCAAAAGCGATGCACCCGAAATTGACGGCCAGGTGTTTATTGATGGCGCAAGTCATTTACAAGTCGGCGATTTCGTCGATGTCGAAATCGAGGAAGCCGACGAGTATGACTTGTGGGGTAAACTGATCTAACGAAAAAGCCGCTGGTTAGGCGGCTTTTTCAGTTCAATTTACAGCGGTGTTACGTTTTCCGCTTGTGGGCCTTTTTGACCATTGGTCACTTCCATCGTGACTTTTTGGCCTTCTTTCAAGGTTTTGCGGCCGTTGCCGTTGATGGCGCTGAAGTGTACGAATACATCTTTGCCGCCTTCTTGCTCAATGAAGCCGAAGCCTTTTTCGTCATTGAACCATTTTACTTTGCCTTCTACTTGAACTGACATAAATCTCTCTTGCTAATAAAGTGCTATTCGCTGGTTTGTAACTAGGGTTGGTGAATAAAGCAGGTAGTGGAAAACAATGTTTGTTGATCCGATTGCAGACTTGAAAAGCGACAACGATACCGAGCTAAATCGCCTCCATTATACATCGCAATCGGCGGGTATCCACAAAAACTAGCTAGATTTTGCTTGTTAAATGATTGTGACAATAGGTTGTCGGCTGTCTTTGGACGGTGCAAATGTCAGGCTAACGTAGGTTGCGGGTGGCTATTGGCTGGCTAAGATATTGAAATAAAGTGATTTTTTTTAAGCTTTTATGGAGAGTCGGCTTGGCTGAAATCCGCTTTTGGCCGCTTGCAAATGCAAAATTGATTGCCGCAAAAAAGCAAAAAAATACTGAATTTTGCAATTGGCCTATTGGGCAGGCCATGAAAAAGACTGCCCAATAGAGCTTGTCGCGTTAAAAATAGCTACCGTTAATCAGGAAATGAGTAGCAATGCTACCGAAAAAACCGATCAAAATGACCGGCATCCATTTCAAGTGTGCGCTAAAGGAGTAAACGCCTTTCATTTGTCCCATCAAGCCTACGCCTGCTGCCGAGCCGATTGCCAATAAGCTGCCGCCCACGCCTGCGGTTAATGTGACTAACAGCCATTGGCCTTGCGAGATGTCGGGATGCATGGTGAGTACCGCAAACATGATGGTACCGTTATCAATGAAAGCCGACAGGATGCCGACCACAATGTTGGCGATGGTGGGGTCCATGCCGACGTATAACACATCCGAGGCCATGGTCAGATAACCAATGAAACTCAGGCCGCCGACGCTGATCATGACGCCGTAAAAAAACAGCAGGGTGTCCCATTCCAGTGTGGCGACGCTTTTAAATACATCGAATTTTTGGCTTGGTCTCGCGTCGGGAACCGCAACGTTAAATAATTTATACACGTGGGCGAAATCGCTAATTTTGCCGTTGTCTTTATCAGCGGTTTTTTGCAAATAAAAGCCCAGGAATTTTAGATAAGTCAGGCCCGCCAGCATGCCGGCCGCGGGCGGCAGTTTCAACATGTTTTCGAAGCAGACCGCAGTAATAATCGTCAGTAAAAACAGCACGATCATGGTCATTGCGCCGCGTTTCATTTTTGGGGCTTTACCGACTGCGGCAGGTTGCTGTTTGGGTATCCAGAAATGCATGATTATCGCCGGCAGTGCGAAATTGACTATGGCCGGGATGAAAAGCGAGTAGAAATCTTTGAACGGTACAACCCCGCTTTGCCAAACCAATAGTGTGGTGATGTCGCCGAATGGGCTGAACGAACCGCCGGCATTCGTGGCTACCACGACGTTGATGCAAGCCAAGGTAACGAACTTGCGATTGTCTTTGCCCATGGCTGCAATCACTGCACCCATCAGCAGTGCGGTTGTCAGGTTGTTGCAAACTGAGGACATGAAAAACGACATGATGCCGGTAATCCAAAACAGCTTTCTGTAGCTGAAACCTTTACTGAGCAACCAAACCCGCAGATTATCGAAAACGCCGCGATCTTCCATCGCGTTGAGATAAGCCATCGACACCATGATGAACAAAAACAGTTCCGCATAGCCTTCCAGACAAGCGCGGAATGCGTGTCCGGCCTGCTCGCTCATACCGTTATTCACGTAAATGCCGGCGATAAAGGCCCAGATCAAGCTCGCAGCTAACACCATGGGTTTGGATTTGTTTAATTCGGTGACCTCTTCGGTCATTGCCAGCAGATAGGCAACGGCAAATATGCCGATAGCCAAATAACCCACCCAATGCTTAGTCAGATTAAGGGCTTGTGCTGCTTGTTCTGCTTCTGCCCAAGCTGTTAGTGGTGAGCAGGTGAGTAAAATGAGTAGAAGGATGCGCGAAAACACGGGTGAACTCCTTTCAATAACTGGGTGCTGGACAGTCACGGTAGGAAGTGAGTTCCTCGACCGTGACTGCTTTTGCCGTGCCCGCTTAACTACGGGTTTGGCTATCACGATAGTACAAAGTTTGTAACTTTACAGCGAGTGTAGTTTAGCATCGCTAAAGCCCGGATATTCCGCAAGGAATGCTTCGGTTTTATATGCTTAACCCTGCCATTAAATCCAATATATTCGTCACTCCCGCGCAGGCGGGAATTCGTTAAAGCCTTTTGTCTCCGGCCTTTGCGGGAGCGACGATATGGATCGGGTCTGTAGTCTACCGGGGATAGGCTTAAAGTCTGCCTATCTTGTTATCATTGGGCTTCGAGTAAATACGTCAGCCAGAGTGAGGACAGTTTTTCCTGTACCGTGTTTTGCCGCAGACGGGCTGCCAGATTCGGGAAATCCACATAATCCAGTGCCTGATCCTGGTTGTAACAAGAATACATAAAGCTCTCTTCGCCGCTTTCCGGATCCACGTGTTTGCATAAGCATTGGGCGCAGACGCCTTTCATCATGCATTGCATCGGCGAGTTGATTGAGCCGACCGCCTCGTGGCCTTCCTTCAAGTACGGTTTTAAAGCGGCAAAGCGTGCGGCTTTTACCGCTGCCATCATTCGATCCGAGCCGATAACGATCAGGTGATCCACGTCCTGCAGACGAATGCTGGTGTCACCTAATTTTCCGGTGGCATAGGACACCATCGCTTCGACGATATTGCCGACAAAGGTTTTATCCTGTGGCCGAGTGACCGGAATCGCTTCGTTGCCGGGTCTGTCGTCTACAGCCCAAACAATCACGTCGGACGCTTCTTCAATTTCCGGGACTTTGAACAAGTCTTCACTGTTACGGTAACCGGCGAAATACAGCACCTTGTTGCCGGCATTGCGCATGGCTTTACCGATTGAGAACAATACCGCGTTACCCAAACCGCCGCCCAGCAGCAAAACGGTTTTACCGGTTGGAATTTCGGTCGGGGCGCCTGTTACACCCATCAATACCAGCGGATCGCCGACTTTCCAGGTGGCGCACAAGCGGCTGGAGCTGCCCATTTCCAGGGCAATTAAAGATACCAGACCTTTTTCCTTGTCTACCCAGGCACCGGTCAGAGCCAAGCCTTCGGCAGCCAGTGTGGTGCCTTCGACTACAGGGGCCAGTGATTCGTAATTTTGCACCCGGTAAAACTGGCCGGGCTCAAAATGTTTGGCGGCCGCGGGCGCTTTGATGACCACTTCGATGATGGTGGGTGTCAGACGATTTACTTCGACGACATGCGCCAGGAAGGTTGCATCCAGTCTGTCCTGCAGGTTGCGTAATTGGGCATCGCGTTGTGGTTGCTGGGAGGCATCCAATCCAGCAATTTCGTTGGCGAACAGTTTAACGATATATGGATAACCGTCTTTCGCGCTGGCCATGGCTTTTACCACGTTGCCGGCATAAACCGGATGGTTGTCGCCATAGAAGGTGATGTAGCGGCCGTTGCTGACATAAGACGTAAACGGTGCCGGTTTGCCCACTTTGACTTGCGCTTCGTCGGCCATCGGCGCCAGTTGCGCCTTGCCGTCCAACCAGTCGGGTTCGTGGCGTTTGTAGAATTTGCCTTCCATCGCGAAAGTGCGCGGATGTTCGGACTGGTAGATCGTGTTGGGCGCGGTGCCTGCCGCGATGAACAAGCCGCGCAGCTTCACTTCCACTTCATCGGTTTTGCGCCATTTACCGTCTTGCTCGGTCAGTCTCTCAAAGCGTACGGCTTGTAAATGGCCGTATTGGTCTTCGATCGCTTCCAATGGGCTCATGCCTTCGGCCAGGTAAATGCCTTCCGAAAGCGCTTCATGGATCTCTTCGTGGTTTTGCCGATATGCAGGCGAGTCTTTGATGCCTTTGCGGTAGAACAGCGTCACGCCGCCCCATTGTTTCAGGAAAGGCAGGAAGTTAGGTGTTTCACCAGCGGCGGCGGCGCGTTCACGCTCCTGTTCGATGACGCGGCCATGCGCCAGGAACTCTTCCAGAATTTCCAGTTCTTCACCATCGTAACGGCTGCGCACCGCCGCTTCCCCGTATTTGGCCACCAGTTTTTCGTAGCGATGCAGAATTTTGCTGACTTGACCAGGATAGTAAGCCAGTAATTCGGTGGTGGTATCGATGGCGGTCAAGCCGCCGCCGATGACGCCGGCGGGTAGGCGTACCTGCAAATTAGCCAGCGAGGATTCTTTGGCCGCGCCGGTCAATTGCAGGCCCATCAAAAAGTCTGAGGCCTTGCGGATGCCGCGGGTCATGTTGTTTTTCAGATCGATCACCGTCGGCTTGCCGGCGCCGCTGGCAATGGCGATGTGGTCGAAACCCATTTCCCAGGCTTCGTCGATGGTGATGGTGCCGCCGAAACGCACGCCACCGTAGCATTTGAAAGCGTTGCGGCGTAGCAAAGTCAGGTAAATGACTTTCAAAAAGTTTTTGTCCCAACGCACGGTGATACCGTATTCGGCCACGCCGCCGAAGCCGAGCAACACACGTTTATCCAGATCTTCGTAAAGGTCTTGGAAGTCCATGATAGGCATAGGCATGTTGTCGCGATCGCCGGTCAGATGTGGAGGCAGCGGCTCGATTTTCAAGGCATCGATACCCACCACGCCAAAGCCTTCGTTCAGCAAATAGTGCGACAAGGTATAACCGGCAGGCCCCATACCCGCCACCAGTACATTTTTGCCGTTATACGGTAGGGCGGTGGAGCGCTTGATGTTCAGGGGGTTCCAGCGGGTCAACAGGCTGTAAATTTCAAAGCCCCAAGGCATGAACAATACGTCTGTCAGCACATTGGTTTCGATTTGCGGAATATTCACCGACTCGGTTTTTTGGTAAATACAACCACGCATGCAATCGTTGCATATCCGGTGGCCGGTGCCGGGGCACATCGGATTGTCGATGATGATCATCGCCAGCGCGCCGATATTGTCGCCTTGGCGTTTGACCACGTGCATCTCGGAGATTTTTTCTTCCAGCGGGCAGCCGGTCATCAGTGCGCTCAAATGATTGGTTTTGAACGTACCGTCTTTTTTGTTCTTGATGCCTTTCGAGCAGGAGTCGTTGTCCCGGTCGTGGCAGTAAATGCAATGATCGACTTCATACAGCACCTGGCGCTGTTTGAAGCGCTTGTCGGTCAAGGCAAAGCCGTCGCGGCGGCGATGATGGTGATCGTCGCAGGCCCAGACGTCATAGCCGTTTTGTGCAACGGTTTCGTGGTCAACCAGATTTTCCAGATTGGTTTTTTCCGGCACCTTGAAGCTCACCCATTTGGCGACATAGGTTTTTAATTCCGGATCGTGCTGGGCGGCAAAACTCCAACGGCGGACGATGTCCAGCAGGCCGGCTACCAGGGCAGCTGGGCTGTCGCAGCCGGTCAATTGGTCTTTGAATGCGGCAACTTCGGCATCGGCAATTTCGGTCTGTTGCGATAAGCGCCATAAATCGGCGCCGAGTTGGCTAACCGCCAATTCCGGATCGGCCTGGAATAAATCCTGTTTGTCAGCAGTTGTCAATAAGCCATTCAGTTGGCTGCGCAGTGCGGCAATATCCCAGCCTTCGATGGTTTGACCTTTGAAAAGCTTGTTCAAATTGCCGACGATTTCGGTGCGATAAACAAATATTGCGTCGAATTCGCCGCGAATATGGTCGATTTGTTGGGCGCGCACATCGCTGACATTGAATAAACGCGCGACGAAGGTACCGACTAGCGGTGCCATTCTTACCAACAATTCGGAAACTTCCTCGGGCTTCATGCCTTCGCCGCCGCAGGCGCGGTAAGCAGTAATTTCCGCAAACAAGGCGGCATCGTGTTGCTGTACCGACTGATCGAATACCGTCAACAAATCAGACAGGCGTTTGGCATCGTACAAGTCTTTATAGGCAAAGCCGGGGATGCCGAGGGTGAGTTGGGTAAGGTCGCGAGTATTAAGCTTTTGTGTCATCAAGTTATTCCGTGAGCGTTCGCTTGAAGTGATAAATGAAAATTCGGGTTAAGGCATGTCGTCGACGACGCTGTCTTTGGCGGGCGGCATCAGGTCGTCGCGGCTCAAGCCCAGGCTCAAAGCGAGCGAGCTGGCGATGTAAATCGACGAGTAGGTGCCTTTAACGACGCCGATCAGCATAGCAATCGCAAAGCCGTGGATGGTTTTGCCGCCGAGGAAAGCTAGGGCCAACAGTGTTAAGAAGACGGTTAACGAGGTCAGAATGGTCCGGCTCAGCGTGTCGTTCAGCGCGGTATTGACGATGTCGTTAATCGATTCCTTGATGCGACTGGTGCGGACGGTTTCACGAATCCGGTCGTAGACCACGATGGTGTCGTTGATGGAATAACCGATCAACGCCAAAATCGCCGACAACACGGTCATGTCGAATTCCCAGCCAAATACCGAGAAAAAACCCATCGTGATGATACTGTCGTGGAATAAGGCAGCGATCGCGCTCAAGGATAATTTCCACTCAAAGCGAATGCTGACGTAAAACATGATGCCGACAAAAGCGAAGAACAGGGCCAGGCCGCCATCGTTGACCAAGTCATCGCCCACTTGCGGGCCGACGAATTCCACGCGGCGCAGTTCGCCGGGTTGGCTTTGGCTGCTGTTAGCGACATTTAGCACTTTTTCGCTAAGCTCTTTTTGGCTGATGTTTTCTACCGGCTTCAAGCGGATTAACACGTCAGCCGCGCTGCCGAAATGTTGCAGATTGGCATCGGCGAAGCCTTGTTGTTCCAGAGTGCTGCGCATTTTGTCCAGATCGGCGGCTTGGTTGTAATGCAATTCGTAGACGCTGCCGCCGGTAAAGTCTATGCCCAGATCCAGACCCTTGACGAAAAATGAAACAATGGAAATTAACAGCAGCGTGCCGGAAAAGTAAAAGGCCAGCTTTCTTTTACTAAGAAAATCAATATGTGTAGCGGAAGTCATGCCAATGTTCCTGATAAGTGGTGAGTGTTGCGATCCGGTCACGCTAAGTCTATGTTGTTTTTATAGAGGGCTTGCGGACGATAAGGCGACGAATTGTACTATTTTCTCCAGAAAGTGGGTGTAAAAAGCACGATTAGCGTAAAGACTTCCAGACGGCCGAGTAACATGGTTATTGCGCAAATCCAGGTTTGGAAATCACTGAGGCTGGCGTAACTATGTGATGGGCCTAGCTGGTTTAAACCAGGGCCAGCGTTATTAATACAGGCGATTACGGCGCTAAGGGCGGAAATCGGGTCCAGTCCGGTAAAGATCAGGGTGAAAGTCATCACCACGATAGAGATGAAATACAGAAAAATAAACGCCAGAACGGCAAAGATGATTTTGTTGGCAATCGGCGTGTCGCCAATCCGAATGGGATTGACTGCGCGGGGATGCAGCAGGCTGAACATTTCCCGTCCTGCTTGTTTCCACAGCAGTAGGGTTCTGAACATTTTGATGCCACCGCCGGTTGAGCCGGTGCAGGCTGTGATGCAGCTTAAATACAGCATCCACCAAGGGACAAAGGGTGGCCATGTGTCGTAATCGATGCTGGCGAAGCCGCAGTCGGTGGCAATAGAAACCAGGTTGAAAGTAACATGACGCAGAGAAATGAAAAAATCCGGGTAAATATCGAAATGCCAAAGATAGCTGCTGCAAAGTAAGGTACTACAGGCTATGACACCCAGCATTGGTATCGCTTCCGGGTCGGACAAATACGGCTTAAGGCTGCGATTATGCAGTACCGTGTAATGTGTCGCGAAATTCATCGCGGCGATCAGCATGAAAATAGTCAGCACCAGTTCGATAGCTGCGGAATCGTAAAAGCTGATGCTGGCGTCGTGTGTCGAAAACCCACCCAGGCCGAGAGTGGAAAATGAGTGGCAAATGGCGTCGAACCAACCCATGCCGGCCAAATTCAATGCCAGGATACAGGCTAAGGTGGCGCCGGCGTAGACTAGCCAGAGCAAGCGGGCGGTTTCGGTGATGCGCGGGGTGATTTTGCTGTCCTTTACCGGGCCGGCAATCTCGGCCTTGTACAATTGCATACCACCGACGCCTAGCAATGGCAGAATCGCCACGGCCAGGACGATGATGCCCAATCCACCTATCCAGTTTAGCTCGTGTCGCCAGAGGTTCAGTGACGGGGCCAAATTGTCCAGACCGACCAATACCGTGGCGCCGGTGGTGGTAAAGCCGGAAACGCATTCAAAAAAAGCGTCCGTGAACGACAGGCCGGGTATGCCCCAAATCAGCGGCAATGTGGCCGCGGAAGACATCAATACCCAGAACGAAGCTACCAGCAAGTAGCCGTCTCGGGTTTTCACATCGCCGCGAAAGCGCATGGTCACGCCGGAAAGCAGACTGCCAATCCCTATATTCAGCGACATGCCGTTTACAAAGTGATCGACCATGCCATCCTCGAAATACAGCGAAGTGGCTATGGGTAGCGCGTAGGTCACGCCGAAGACCATCAAGATCAGGCCGAGTACAAAACCTATAGTGCAAAAACGTTGCATAGTGCCCTGATTAAAACCGAAAAGGTTTTGCCGTGTTGTTATAGATCGCCGGTCTCGAACGCGCCAAACAGCCGAGCGCGTCGCAGCCGGCAATTGTAACAAACAATCGCCGAAATGCGCCTGTCACATAAGCTTAAACAAAGCTTCATATTGTTGTCACAAAGCATCTCTAAGCTGGCCTCGTCATCAGGGATCAACGTGAAACGGAAAATCGAAGATTTTCAACTGCTGCGTGAAGATCGCGGTCGACGCGCGCGGCAAACAACGAGGGCCAGACCATGAAGCTGATTTACTCCATTCATAAGTACGACGTGACGATGTTTACCTGGTTGAACAGCGTTGCCATTCATGCCTACCTAGTGCGTTTTTGCTGCATGATTTCCCGCACCGCCGACGGTTTGCTGTATGTGCTTCTCGCGGCTTGGCTGTATTGGGATCAAGGCAGCAACGATGCGTTGTTACGCGCCATGATATTAGCGTTTCTAATCGAAAGACCGGTCTATACGCTGCTAAAAAAAGGCTTTAAACGCAACCGTCCGCAACAAGCGCTGGAGGATTTCCAGAGCGTGATTACGCCATCGGACCAATTCAGTTTTCCCTCCGGACATACTTCGGCCGCATTCATGGTGGCAACCTTAGTGGGCTATTTCGCGCCTGCGTTGCTGCCGGTTCTTTATGTTTGGGCCGCGCTGGTCGGTTTTTCCAGAGTGGTTTTGGGCGTGCATTTTCCCACCGACACGCTGATGGGCGTGGTCTTGGGGGTTGGCGCGGCAATTTTTAGTCTCAATTACATTTTATGATGAAAATTTTTTATGGCGTGCAAGGTACAGGTAATGGGCACATCACCCGCGCCAGAGTGATGGCGAAAGAACTGTATGCGGCGGGTTTTGATGTGACCTTCCAATTTACCGGCCGGCCGGCGGACAAATACTTCGATATGGAAGTATTCAACGGCTATCAAGTCAAAACCGGCTTGACCTTTAACACCCATAACGGCCAGGTCAGTTACGTAAAAACCGCGTTGGAGGCCAGTCCTATCCGCTTTATCAGAGACATCAGCAGCCTGGACTTAAGCGCTTACGATTTGGTGATCAGTGATTTCGAGCCGGTCACAGCCTGGGCGGCAAGGCGGCAAAAGAAAAAAGTCTTGGGTGTCGGCCATCAATACGCCTTTGGACACAAAATTCCCCGGGCCGGCGGCGATCCGATTGCCGAGCAGGTGATGAAGTATTTTGCCCCGGCGGACATCGGCATAGGTCTGCACTGGCACCATTTCGGCCAACCGATTTTGCCGCCGATTATCGAAACCCCGGCGTTTCCGCAAAACACCCAGGCCAATAAAATATTGGTGTATTTGCCTTTCGAAGATCCGCAAGTAGTGGTTAAGCTGCTGTGCCCATTCGAAAATTTTGAGTTTCATGTGTACTCGCCGGAACCGGCGGTGTCGAAATATCCGCACATCGTTTGCAAGCAACTGTCCAGAGCAGGTTTCCAGAGGGATTTGTACGATTGCGCCGGCATCATCAGCAATGCGGGCTTCGAATTGGCCAGCGAGTCCTTGCAATTGGGCAAGAAGATCCTGGTCAAGCCATTGCACGCGCAAATGGAGCAGATTTCCAACGCCGAAGCATTAAAGCAACTGGGCTACGGCCATACGATGTTTGATTTGGATGACGCGGTGATCGAGGACTGGCTGCACAATCCGCATGCGGTGCATGTCACCTATCCCAATATCGCTAAAGTGATCGTGCAGTGGCTCCAGGATGGCATGCCTGCGATGGACGCGGAGTTTACCGAGCGGGTTTGGGAGTCGGTCCAGGTGCTGCAGATACAACACTAGGCCGGCGCTAATCTTTAT
Source organism: Methylomonas defluvii (assembly GCF_033949435.1). Classification (NCBI taxonomy): domain Bacteria; kingdom Pseudomonadati; phylum Pseudomonadota; class Gammaproteobacteria; order Methylococcales; family Methylococcaceae; genus Methylomonas; species Methylomonas defluvii. The sequence goes on from NZ_JAXARY010000011.1 coordinate 18,588, forward strand.
CTTCGTCGGGTATCAGTCCTTTCAACTGCTGCGATAACAGCGTTTGCGCGCCAGTGGTCACTATTTCCTCGCCGGGCCGCAAATCGTCGGCCACGAAATAACCCTGGCTAGTGCTGCTGTATTGCTTGAGCGGCCGGCGATTGAAATGCTCCGCATCGGTTTTGATAAACACAAACGCCTGACCCAGATGCCAGACCAAGGCCGGTTGCGGGATATTGACGCCGCTACTGACTTGGCCGCCCTCCGGAACCCAGGCGGTGATGTGGGTGCCGAACGGCAGTTGGCAGTCCGCACACTTGAAAAAATAACGCGGGCCTTGTGACACAGGATCGACTTGCGGGGCGGCGGAAATCAGCTCGGCAGGCAAGGCTGCTTGGCGCTGGTCGCGTTCGTGGATATGAATAAGCTTGACGCCGGGATCGAGCCGGCTATTCGCGGGCAGGGTGATTTGCAGTAACTGGGCGCGATGTTCCAGCAGTTGCATGGCGTTTTTATCCTGAGCATGGGTAAACCAGTGGCTCAAGGTATCGCCCCAGACTAGGCGGCTGTTGGCTGCTATGAGTTGCTGCTGATAGCTGTTGGCAGCCAGATTGGCTTTGTCCGCCTGCCAGATAGCTTGCTGTTCCTGCAAGCGGCGGGTGGAAACGATGTCCTGTTGATGCAGGTCGCGGGTGCGGTTCAGGTTTTGCGCCGCCTCGCTGTAACGGGCTTGGGCGCTGTCTTGCTGGGCGCTGGCGGCCAGGAATTGCTGGCGGATGCTTAGCAGCGGTTCCAGGTTGACGACCGTGCCGTAAGCGGCAAATTCGGGTGTTTGTTTAACCGCTACCAGTGTTTGGGTTTGAATGCCGGCTAGCTTTTGCGCGGCGCTGTCTAGCTGTAACACATCGGGGGCGACATTGCTGCCGGCCGGTTTCGGTTGGGCGGTGCGTGTGGGGGCGTCGTCATCGTCCGCCTTGGCGGCGGTTGGAGTCAGGCTAACAAAGCCAAGCCAGCCTGCTAGGAAAAGTGCTATTCGCATGAATTTTGTTAAATGTAGTTTGACGTCTTAATGGCCGAACTTGTTGTAAGTGCTCCCCATAGAGTTGGGATTATAAAGTTTGGGCTGACGTCTGTAATTTTTTGTTGTGTTAAAAAAATAGCCGGTTATCCTTTCGGATTACTGTCACGGCTTGAGGGAAATGCAAATGAGTGAAACACCTGAAAATTTGAAATATGCGCAAACCCATGAATGGGCCAAGCTGGAAGACGGCAATCTGGTGCGCGTCGGTATCACCGACTTCGCGCAGTCCGAATTGGGCGACATCGTTTTTATCGGCTTGCCGGATGTGGGCCGGGTCGTAAAAGCGGGCGAACAACTGGCGGTGGTGGAATCGGTCAAAACCGCTTCCGATTTGTTCAGCCCGGTCAGCGGCAGCGTGGTTGAAGTCAACGAAGCGGTGACAGACGAGCCGGAGTTGGTGAATGACGGCGCGTATCAAACCTGGCTGTTTTGCATCAAAGCCGATAATCCGGCGGAACTGGAACAATTAATGGATGCCGATGGTTATCGGACCCTGATCGAGGAGTAGGAATAAGTAATGGCAAATCAAAATGCAAAGGGACTTAAGCGGCTGATTAACGCCTGCTTTTTTTCGGTCGCCGGTTTCAAGGCCACCTGGCAGCACGAGGAAGCGTTTCGCCAGGAAGTGGCCTTGTTCGTGGTCACAACGCCGTTGGCGATCTGGTTGGGGCAAACCGCTATCGAAAAAGTCTTGTTAATCGGCAGCGTGGTTTTGGTGTTGCTGGTGGAGTTGCTGAATTCCGCGGTAGAAGCGGTCGTGGACAGGGTCGGTTTCGAGCATCACGAGTTATCCGGACGCGCCAAGGACATAGGCTCGGCGGCAGTCATGTTGTCCTTGATTTGGGCCGGCGTGACCTGGGCGTTGATTCTTTGGTAAGGGATAAAGGCAAGGAGAGCGGCTGATTTTGTCGCTTTCGTCTTGTGCCTGTTTCAAACATCCGTTACCTTAGGGCGGCTAAAATCGTCAAACAAGGATAATAATGAGTGCATTGATCTGTGGCTCCATGGCCTACGACACCATCATGGTGTTTCACGACAAATTTAAACATCACATCCTGCCAGAGAAAGTTCACATGCTTAACGTGTCTTTCCTGGTGCCGGCCTTGCGCCGCGAATACGGCGGCTGCGCCGGCAACATTGCGTATAACTTGAAACTGTTGCAGGAAGAGCCGTCCATCATGGCGACCGTCGGCCACGATTTCGAACCCTACGCCCAATGGCTGAGCCAATGCGGCATCTCCAGCCGTTATATCAAGGTGCTGGACGATCATTACACCGGTCAAGCCTATATCACCACCGATGTAGACGATAACCAAATCACAGCTTTCCATCCCGGTGCCATGAGTTTTTCGCATTTAAACACCGTGCCGGCCGACTCGGGCATTACCATTGGTATCGTCTCCCCGGACGGTAAGCAAGGCATGCAAGAGCACGCCCAGCAATTCGCCGAGCAAGGCATTCCGTTTATTTTCGATCCCGGCCAAGGCATGCCGATGTTCGATGGCGAAGAATTGTTGGCGTTCCTGGAACTGGCTAATTACGCCACCTTTAACGACTATGAGTCGGAGTTGATGCAGCAGCGCACAGGCCTGACGTTGGAGCAAATTGCCGAAAAAGTCGACGCCTTGATCATCACCTTGGGCGGTAACGGTTCCAAGGTATACACGCGCGGCGAAGTGATCGATATTCCGCCCGCCAAGCCCAAACAACTGCTGGACCCCACCGGCTGCGGAGACGCTTATCGGGCTGGTCTGCTGTATGGTCTGATCAACGATTACGATTGGGATGTTACCGGGCGGATTGCTTCACTGTTGGGCGCGATCAAAATTGAGCACAATGGCACCCAGAACCACACCTTCACGATGGCGGAGTTCAAAAAACGCTATCAGGATACCTTTGGTTCGACGTTTTGAGTTTGACTAAAACCCAGGAATTGCTGGCGTTGATGGTCCGCTTGCGCGACCCGGAGAGGGGTTGCGCCTGGGACGTCAAGCAGGATTTCCATAGCCTGATTCCCTACACCATCGAAGAAGCTTACGAGGTGGCCGACGCCATCGAACGTAACGATTTCGACGATTTACGTGGCGAATTGGGTGACCTGTTGCTGCAAGTCGTGTTTCACTCGCAAATTGCCGATGAGCGCGGTTTGTTCGATTTCGAGCAAGTCGCGGCGGCAATTAGCGAAAAGCTGGTGAGTCGGCATCCGCATGTGTTTGCCGAGGTTAAATTCGATACCGATGAGCAGCGCCAGCAAGCCTGGGACGAGGCCAAAGCGCAAGAACGCCGTTTGAAACAGCCTGCGCAGCACACCGAAAGTGTGTTGGCCGGCGTCGCGCAAAGCCTGCCGGCCCTGGTGCAGTGCGAGAAAATCCAAAATCGTGCCGCTAGCCACGGTTTCGATTGGCCGGAAACCGAGCCGGTATTCGACAAAGTGCGCGAAGAGCTGCAGGAAGTCCACGAAGCCTGGCAATCCGGCGATCAAGCGCATGTCCAGGAAGAAATCGGCGATTTGCTGCTGGTGGTTGTCAATCTGGCTCGGCACCTGAAAGTCAACCCGGAAATCGCCTTGCGCGAAGCCACTAAAAAATTCACCCGCCGCTTCAATTACATCGAAAAGCAAGTGGAAGCCTCCGGCCGAGAGCTGCGCGAATGCGAATTGGCGGAACTGGATGGCTTATGGGACGAAGCCAAGCGTCATTTAAAGCAATTGCAGCCCCATGGCTAGTTTGCGTAGGAGCGATGTCAGTCGCCTAATACACCTCAGTTTGCTTTTTAGCGTTTGGGCATACAGTGAAACAGCCGCGGCCGAATTATTGGGCACAATCTCGGACGACACCGCGCCGGTTGTTAAGCCGTTAGAGCCTAAAACCGGTAAAAACGACGACCGGAAAATTATCTATCGAGTCATTTGCTCGTCTGAAGACCAAGATTTACCCGACTGCGACCGGTCAGCCGTTGATGACGGCAACGACGCTGCCACATTGCCGATGCCGGATTTACCGCCGGATAGTGCAGACCTGGCAGAGCAGTCTGCGCAAACTGACGCCGCGAAACTGACAGCGGAGGAAAAACCGCAGCAATCCGCGCATAAAAAAGCCGCCAAGCTCAGTAAGTCCGCAAAAAAGACGGCCACAAAAAAGGCGACAGCTAAAAAGTCGGACAGCAAGAAAAAGCCACATAAATAGAGCGCGGATGATCATAGCAAAGCCCATGGCCTGATTTTGCCGCAAGCGGAACTGCCGGCCCGGTTTACGGTCGAGTGGTTCTAAACTTTTTAAGAGGCGTCCCCATGAAACTTCCCGGCATCCCCGCAATTCCCGTTTCCGAAATCACGCCACGCGAGTTGTTTTACCAGCGCCGGCATTTTATGCAATTGGCACTCGGCGGCTCTGCCGCGTTGTTGGCGGGAGCTGCGGTTGGCGGGGAAAAACTTACCAGTAGTCTTTCCGAGGCTTACGGCCTGACCGATAAATTGACGCCTCTGGAAGACGTCAGCCAATACAATAATTTCTACGAATTCGATACCAGCAAGGAAGGTCCGGCAAAAATGGCCGGCCGCCTTAAAACCCGGCCCTGGACGGTGAGTGTAGAAGGCGAAGTCCGCAAACCCAAACAATTTGCCATCGAAGATTTGCTGAAATTGGCACCGATGCAGGAGCGCATTTATCGCCTGCGTTGCGTGGAGGCCTGGTCGATGGTGATTCCCTGGTTGGGTTATCCTTTAGCGGAGCTGCTGAAACAAGTGGAACCGACCAACGAGGCGCGTTATGTGGAATTCGTCAGCCTGCACGACCCCGAGCAAATGCCCGGTCAACGGCGGGCGGTATTGGAGTGGCCGTATCGGGAAGGCCTGCGCATCGATGAAGCCATGCATCCCTTGGCTTTGCTGACTTTTGGTTTGTACGGCGAAGTGTTACCTAATCAAAACGGCGCGCCGGTACGTATTGTCGTGCCGTGGAAATACGGTTTCAAAAGCGCCAAATCCATCGTCAAGATTCGTTTGCTCAAGCAGCAGCCGACCACCAGTTGGATGCAGGCGGGTCCAAACGAATACGGCTTTTATGCCAACGTCAACCCGGAAGTCGATCATCCGCGCTGGAGCCAAGCCAAGGAGCGCCGCTTGGGCGAGTTTCTAAAACGGCCGACCTTGCCGTTCAATGGCTATGCCGAGCAAGTAGCCAGTTTGTATGCCGGGATGGATTTGGCTAAAAATTTTTGATTGTGAATTGGAAAACGCTTGACGATAGTCACCTGCGGCGTCTAAAACCGCTGGTGTTTTTGGCGGCTTTACTGCCCCTGGGGTTATTGCTGACGGCGGCCTGGCAAGATCAATTGGGTGCTAATCCCATCGAAAAAATCACCCACAATACCGGTTATTGGACCTTGACGTTTTTGCTGATCAGTCTCGGCGTCACGCCGCTGCGGCAGCTAAGCGGCGCAAATTGGCTGGTCCGGCTCAGGCGGATGCTGGGCTTGTTTGCATTTTTTTATGCTTGCCTGCATTTTTCGACGTATTTGGTGTTGGACCAGTTTTTCGATTGGTCGGCTATAGCCAAGGACATCCTGAAGCGCCCATACATTACCGTGGGCTTTGCGGCGTTTGTGCTACTGATTCTGCTGGCGGTAACCTCTACCAACGCCATGCAGCGCCGGCTCGGCGGCGAAAACTGGAAACGCTTGCACCGTTTGGTTTACCCGATTGCCGCGGCCGGCGTGGTGCATTTTGCTTGGCTGGTCAAAAAAGATCTGAGCCGGCCCTTGCTGTTCGGCGGCATACTGGTTTTGTTACTGGCTTTGCGCTGGTTTTATAAAATTAAATCGGCCCGTTTACGTCGATCTTATTCGTCGATTTAGGCTAGGCTTACACGTTTTACGATTTGCAAAGGGATGCTCAGTTGCAAACCATCAGACCGAATGTCATCGATTTTGAAGCCTCCGGGTTTGGCTTCGATAGTTATCCCATCGAAGTAGGCGTGGTATTGGGAAACGGGCAAAAATATTGCGCGCTGATCAAGCCGGCCAGCGATTGGACTCACTGGGATGCGCAGGCTGAGCGCGTGCATGGCCTCAGTCGGGAGATCTTAATCAATTGTGGAAAACCCGTCGCCCTGGTGGCCAGCGAATTGAATGATTTTTTAGCCGGTAAAACGGTGTATAGCGATGGCTGGGTGGTCGATAAGCCATGGTTATCTCGCTTGTTCTTCCGCTGCGGCGTACAGCCGGGTTTTTATCTCAGCGCCCTGGAAATGATATTAAAAGAAGCGCAGATGGATATCTGGAGCCAAACCAAACGGCAAGTGATGCAGGATATGGCCTTGTTGCGGCATCGGGCCAGTACCGATGCCTTAATCATTCAGGAAACCTATGCCCGTACCCGGCAATTGATCAGCGGTGGCTTAGCGCCGGCTTGATCTTGGATTGATTGTTAAAATTCGCCTCTTGGCGCGTAACGAATCTGCCTAAAGTTGATAACTGGCCTTGGCCTTGATAGCCTATGCCGCCGGTCGAAGCTTAGCGGCCTATTTGGCGGAAAAGATTTAGAGCCAGGGTTGGCGCCAACCCGATAATTATAATAAACGAGAAAATCGAGAGCTCGCATCATGAAACTGGAAACCCAATTTAGCAATCAGCAACTCAAACGCATCAACGTTCAGGGCATTTTGTATATGTGTTCCTGTCCGTCGCAGGTTGGCGGACAAATCGATAGCTTGCGCAAGCTGTTCGACTATCAGGCCAATTGCTCCGAGCGCAGCGGCAGCGAGGTGCAAACCAGAGTACATCAGCGCATTGCCGATGCTACCCAGAAAGCCCATTTGATCATGGAAGAATGCCTGAAAGATGTGCTGGAGCTGGAAGGCTGGGATCCGGAAACCCTGGAAATGCCGGCCGGTCTGCGGACCTTGCTGGAACAAGAAATAGACGGCGAATAAGCCAGGGCCGGCAGTTCCTTTGCAGGGAATGTGGGCGGATGAATCTCTAAGCTAGGGGGTTATTTATCCGAACGGCGGGCGCGAGGCACTTTCCTCATTGCCCGTATTTCTTTTCCAATTCCCGAGACAGGGCGTCGGCTTCTTCATCGGACATATTTTCCAATTCCTGCAGGCTTTTGCCGGTCACTTGTTTTACCGCCGCCGCGCCTTGGCCTTGGCTAAGCGCACTGCGAGCTTCCTGAGCCAAGCGATTGGCCTCGTCTGTGGTTTGTTTGATCTTGGCGTCGTACAAACGATTCACTTCCGCATCCGATTTACCCTTGGCCGCTGCGCCGAGGTTTTTGCGCTTGCTGTCCATCATTTCCCGATTGCCTTTGGCGTTGGCCTCGTCGACCATTTTTTGCGCCTCGCGTTCTCTGGCTTGTTCGGCGCGCTGCGTGGCCTCCCGCTGTGCTTGTTCTTGCGCTTCCAGTTCCGGGTCCCAATCGGCCAGGGCATTGGGATTAAAAATCGTCAGTAACATGAGCAAGATGACGCGGTTCATAAGAGATCTCCTGGCGATGCGGTGGAACGGACTTCGGTGCCGTCTCTGCTTAACTATTTTGGGTTAATCCAGTCTTGAGGACGGTTATTCACTTTAGTGGCCTACGCTCTGGCCTGTCAACCAAATGCGGCATAGGTTTTCGAAGGCTTCATTCTCAAAGTTATCTGTATGTCGTATTTCCGGCAATCGTTGTGTGGTTTTGTTGAGTTTGTTGGTTAGCAGACAGAGGCTAAGCCGAGTTAAACCCTAAAAGTCTTACGAATGCAAAGGTTTTAACGTTGTCCTATGGCCGGCATGGATGTTGCACCGGGTAAGCGGGGCAATGCCGGTAGCGGAAGGCTGTTGGTGCTGCAACTCGAATAATAACAATCAAACGTTTTCAACCGTCCGGGAGTAGCTCGGTCGGAACAGCTGCGGGGGCGGCTTTGAAAACTTGCTGTTGAAGCTACTGGATAACAACAATCAACGCCCAGACTCGCGTGGTGTCGTCAAGCCAGTCACTTCGATTAGCCATAACGACGACTGGAGTATCCATGATCGAAACCTTTTACGATGTGATGCGCCGACAAGGCATCACCCGCCGCAGTTTTCTGAAATTTTGCAGTTTAACAGCTGCCTCGCTGGGCTTGTCTCCAGCATTTGCGCCGAAAATTGCCCATGCGATGGAAACCAAGCCGCGCATCCCGGTGTTGTGGCTGCACGGTCTGGAATGCACCTGCTGCTCGGAATCCTTCATCCGTTCCGGCCATCCCTTAGCGAAAGACGTGATCTTGTCGATGCTGTCCTTGGATTATGACGACACCATCATGGCCGCCGCCGGCCATAACGCCGAAGCCATCGTCACCGAGATCGTCGAAAAATACAAAGGCAACTACATCCTGGCCGTGGAAGGCAATCCGCCGCTGGCCGAAGATGGCATGTATTGCATCATCGGCGGCAAGCCCTTCGTTGATCAGCTGAAATACGCCGCAGAAAGCTGCAAGGCCATCATTTCCTGGGGCTCTTGCGCTTCCTGGGGTTGCGTGCAAGCCGCCAAGCCCAATCCCACTCGAGCGACGCCGGTACATAAAGTCCCCGGCTTGGCCGACAAGCCGATTATTAAGGTGCCTGGTTGCCCGCCGATTGCTGAAGTGATGACCGCCGTGGTGGCTTATCTACTAACGTTCGACAAACTGCCGACCCTGGATAAACAAGGCCGGCCGCAAATGTTCTACAGCCAGCGCATCCACGATAAATGCTACAGACGGCCGCATTTCGACGCCGGCCAATTCGTCGAGCAATGGGATGACGAAGCCGCCCGCCAAGGCCACTGCCTGTACAAAATGGGTTGCAAAGGGCCAACCACGTATAACGCCTGCTCCACAGTGAAATGGAACGAAGGCACCTCGTTTCCGATTCAATCCGGCCACGGCTGTATCGGCTGTTCCGAGGACGGTTTCTGGGATAAAGGCAGCTTTTACGACCGCCTCACCGGCATCAACCAATTTGGTATCGAAGCTAACGCCGATGCGGTCGGCGGCACCGCCGCCGCGATTGTGGGTGCCGGCGTTGCCGCGCATGCCGGTTTGACCGCTTTAAACAATGCCAAACAAGCCGGGGATAAACAACCAGGAGCGCAGCAATAATGACAGTCCGAAACACCCCCAACGGTTTTAATTTAAACGATGCCGGCCGCCGCGTGGTGGTCGATCCGGTGACCCGCATCGAAGGCCATATGCGCTGCGAAGTCAATATCGACGACGACAACATCATCCGTAACGCCATCTCCAGCGGCACCATGTGGCGGGGGCTGGAAGTGATTTTAAAAGGCCGCGACCCGCGCGACGCCTGGGCTTTCGTGCAACGCATCTGCGGCGTCTGTACCGGTACTCACGCCTTGACCTCGGTGCGGGCGGTTGAAGATGCCCTGAAAATCAAGATTCCGGAAAACGCCAACTCGATCCGCAACATCATGCAGCTCAGCTTGCAGGCGCACGATCACTTGGTGCATTTCTATCATTTGCATGCCTTGGATTGGGTGAATCCGGTCAACGCCTTGAAGGCTGATCCGGTGGCAACTTCGGCCTTGCAACAACAGATTTCGCCGAGCAATCCCAAGTCTTCACCGGGCTATTTCCGCGACACCCAAAATCGGCTGAAAAAGTTTGTCGAATCCGGCCAATTGGGTCCGTTCAAAAATGGTTACTGGACCAATCCGGCCTATTTGCTGCCGCCGGAAGCCGATTTGTTGGCGGTGACCCATTATCTGGAAGCGCTGGATTTTCAAAAGGACATTATGAAAATCCGCACCATCTTCGGCGGCAAGGACCCGCATCCGAATTGGCTGGTCGGCGGCGTGCCGTGCGCGATCAATCTGGACGGCGTCGGCGCGGTCGGTGCGGTGAACATGGAGCGCTTGAACCTGATTTCGTCGATTATTGACCGTACGATAACCTTTATCGACCAGGTCTACATTCCGGATTTACTGGCGATTGCGCAGTTCTACAAAGGCTGGATGTACGGCGGTGGTTTGGCCGGCGCCAGTATGCTGTCTTACGGCGACATTCCGGACAAAGCCAACGACTATTCTGCCGCCAACTTGCTGATGCCGCGCGGCGCGATCATTAACGGCGATTTGACTAAAGTTCATGAAGTGGACTTGACCGATCCAGAGCAAATCAAGGAATACGTGCCCCACTCCTGGTACAAATACCCGGACGAAGCGCTGGGTTTGCATCCTTATGATGGCATCACCGAACCGAACTATAAAATCGGCGCGAAAACCAAGGGCGACCGCACCAATATCCAGGAACTGGACGAAAGTGCCAAATACTCGTGGATCAAAGCGCCGCGTTGGCGCGGGCACGCGATGGAAGTTGGCCCGCTGGCCCGTTATGTCATCGGCTACGCGCAAGGGAATAAAGAAATCACCGAGCAGATCAACTTTGTTCTAAAAACCCTGGATGTGCCGGTCAGTGCCTTGTTCTCGACTTTGGGCAGAACTGCAGCGCGTGGTCTGGAAGCGCAATGGGCCGCCGGCAAGATGCGTTATTTCATGGACAAACTAATCACCAATCTGAAAGCCGGCGATTTAAGCACGGCTAATGTCGAACGCTGGGATCCGGAAACCTGGCCCAGCAGTGTCAAAGGCGTGGGCTTTACCGAAGCGCCGCGCGGTGCCTTGGGCCACTGGCTGAAAATCGAAGATACCAAAATCGCCAACTACCAATGTGTGGTGCCAACTACCTGGAACGGTTCGCCACGCGACGAGCAAGGCAATATCGGCGCCTTCGAGGCTTCGCTGATGAACACCAAAGTCGAGGTGCCGGACGAGCCGGTGGAAATTTTGCGCACACTGCATAGTTTCGACCCGTGTTTGGCTTGCTCCACGCATGTGATCAGCCCCGACGGTACTGAATTAACCCGCGTCCAAGTCAGATAAGGAATAGCCATGAAAAACTTGTTTTGGACTTTGTTACTGCTGGCGCTGGCCGGCAATGCCCATGCTCACAGCCATCCGGGTATCGATAGCTTTACCCATGCATTGGAACATCTGTTTCTGATCCAAGGCCTGCCCATGCCTTATGCCTTGGGCGGTAGCTTGATATTGCTGGTGCTGGCCGTGGTGGCAGTCTGCTGGGCGAGCCGCTGGCGGAGACCCTTATGAGCGCGCCCCTGGCTCCGGTTTATGTGTACGAGTTGCCGGTCAGGCTTTGGCACGCGGTCAATGCCTTGGCGATTACCGTACTGGCGGTCAGCGGCTATCTGATTGCCTCGCCGTTACCGTCCCCAGTCGGCGAAGCCAGCGAGCATTTTCTGATGGGCTATATCCGCTTTGCGCATTTTGCGGCGGGCTATGTGCTGGTGATCGGTTTTCTGGGACGAATCTACTGGGCGTTTGCCGGCAACGAACATGCTCGGCAGATCTTTCTGCCGCCCTTGCTGCAAGCGCATTTTTGGGACGGCGTTTTGCAAGAAGTCTTGTGGTATGCGTTCTTGACCAAGTCGCCGCGTCACTATATCGGTCACAACCCGCTGGCTATTTTGGCGATGCATTTTGTGTTGGTGTGGGGCTCGTTGTTCATGATTTTCACCGGCTTTGCCTTGTACGGCGAAGGCGAGGGGCAGGGCAGTTGGCAATACACACTGTTCAGCAGTTGGCTGTTGCCGCTGTTCGGCGACAGTCAAACCGTGCACACCTGGCACCATCTGGTGATGTGGTTCATCGTCTGTTTCGTGCTGATTCATATTTATGTCGCGGTGCGCGAGGACAAATTATCCGGGCAGAGCATACTGTCCACCATTGCGACCGGCTGGCGGACCTTTAAAGATGACAAGCCGGTGGACGATGCGCATTAAATTCGTAGGGTGGGCACGGTTTTGGTGCCCACGCGGAATCGAACGGTGGGCACTTGATTGTGCCCACCCTACGCTTGTCTGAGCGAGCCATGGCAAGTACTCCATCCAACATCCTGCTGCTCGGCATCGGCAACCTGCTCTGGGCCGACGAAGGCTTTGGCGTACGGGTGATTGAGCATCTGCAAAAACACTACCGTTTCCCGGATAACGTGCAAGTGGTGGATGGTGGTACGCAAGGCGTATACCTGATCGAACATGTGCAGGCGGCGGACGTTTTGGTGGTGTTCGACGCGGTGGATTACGGTCTGCCGCCTGCAACCATCAAGCGGGTCGAAAACGATGAAGTGCCGAATTTCCTGGGCGCCAAGAAAATGAGCCTGCACCAAACCGGCTTTCAAGAAGTCTTGGCCCTGGCGCAAATGCTCGGTCAATATCCCCAGCATTTACTGTTGATTGGCGTGCAGCCGGAAGAATTGGAAGACTACGGCGGTAGCCTGCGGTCCGCCGTCAAGGCGCAGATTCAACCGGCCATCGATATGGCTTTGACCTATTTACAAGATTTTGGTGTGCTCGCCGAATGCGTCGCTACCCCACAGGTATTGGCCGATCCCATCTTGAATATCCAACGCTACGAACAGGAACGTCCCACACCCGAACAAGCCTGCCGGCTCGGGGATGAACGCATCGTATTATCCGCTGCCTTTGAGGTGAAACCACCGTCTGCGTCTGACTTGCCCAGTCTGCAAGTCGATGTCGATTACCGGGGCAAATACTGATGTGCATCGGCATCCCCATGCAAGTCATCGAATCGCGAGGCGATGCTGCACTGTGTGAATATCGCGGCCAAACCACACTGATCGACATGATGTTGGTCGGCGAACAAGTCGCCGGCACTTGGCTGTTGGTGTTTTTGGACGCAGCGCGGGAAGTTATTTCCGCAGAGCGCGCCGCGCAAATCGCCGATGCCCTAGAGGCCATGCGCCTAGCCATGCAAGGCGAAACTAACTTCGACCATTTATTCGCTGACTTGGTCGACCGCGAACCCGAACTGCCGGAGTTTTTACGCACATGAGCACGCCCTTGCTGGAACAGTTGCACTCCCGCCATGGCCTGCCGCTGCTGGATGCCGACAGTTACGACAACTTTATTTACGGCCACGACTCCGTGGTGCTCTTCTTTGCCAACGACCCGGCCATGTTTCCGGAAAGCCACGACGTCGCGGTGATCTTGCCGGAGCTGTTAAAGGTGTTTGCCGGCCGGTTGCATGGTGCGCTAGTCGATAAAACCATCGAACGCGAGTTGCAGGCCAAGTTTCACTTTAGCAGTTGGCCGTCCTTGGTATTTTTGCGCGGCGGCGACTATTTGGGTGTGATTACCGGGATTAAGGATTGGGCGGAATACGGTCAGGAATTTGCCAGGATTTTGGCTGACGAGCCTGGGCAGCCGCCGGGGTTTGATTTGGAGAAGGTTTGTGGTGTTGGGCAGGCTTAATTTATTTTTGACGGTGCTTGTGCTGTTGGCGTTCGAAGGCTTTCAGTAATTTAGCAGTCTGATTCCCTCTCCTTGCGGGAGAGGGCTAGGGTGAGAGGGAACTTCACCGGCTCTTTAACAATTTGGTGTCGTTATCGCGGCAGAAGTGAGGTTGGACGTATACTATCTCCGTCGCGCTTGTACCGGCGTGAACGAGTTTTCTGCTTAACGGGGGTATCGCCGACATGAATCTCGCACAACTGGAAGCCGAAATTTTGGCCTTACCGCTTCAAGACCGGGCGGCTTTGGCGCAACGCCTGCTATTGAGCCTCGAGGACGTTTCCGAGTCGGAGTTCGAGCGGTTATGGGGCGAGGAATCGGCGCGCAGAGTTGCTGAATTTACCTCTGCCTACAATAAAGCGATTGAACAAGAAGGCTTGCCTTTGGACGAATGGCGTTCTTTTTAACATTGCTCGTTTTTATGCAAATAACTCGATGAGCTAAACATGCGGTTTGACTGGGACGAGCATAAGAACCAACTACTCAAAAACACTCGTGGCGTCTGCTTCGAGGATGTCTTGGTGGCGATTAGTGAAGAAAGATTGCTTGATGTATTGCCACATCATAATGTTGACAAATATCCGCATCAGAAAATTTTTATCGTTCGTATCAGGGATTACATCTGTTACGTGCCATTCGTGGAAGACAGCGAAACGATATTTTTGAAAAATATCATTCCAAGCCGTAAATATCACAAGCAATATTTTAAAGAGGCTCAACATGGCGACTGAACTATCGATTGAAGAACAAGAGATTGTCGATTATGTCGAAGGCGGCGCGGCTGTCAGTGTCGATAACTTGGATGGCGAAAAAAGCCGCTATAGCCAAATCGCCCGCGACCAAATAGGCAAAAAGAAAACGGTCAGCATTCGGTTGTTGGAAAGCGATCTCGAACGGTTGAAGGCGCAGTCGGTTAGTCAGGGATTGCCGTATCAAGTGTTGATTAGTTCGTTGATACATCAATATGCGAATGGGAAGATTAAATTTGATGTTTGATGAGTGAGTTTTTCTAGTTCTTCTTGGGAACCTTTTCTCGGAAGCTCTAGCTTCCAATCTTGTCGAGTCAATGTGTCGCTGCCGCGACGGGTTTTTTGAAGTCGGGTCTCGGCCCGACAGCCGAGTGACTTTTCTTTGTTTGGCCAAAGAAAAGTCACCAAAAGAAAGGCCACCCGGAATTCCGCCTTAATCCTGCGCTTCTCGCTTTTGGCGAGGGTTTTCGGAAGGGGCTTCCCAGCCCCTCCGAAAACGAGCGGCATCCCTGCCGCTCCCCTACCGGGCTGATCTCGCCAAAAGCTGCGATGCTCGGGGCGGAATAACGGGAACAACCCTGTCGCGAGATGAAAGGTTATTAGATGATTTTGAAAGCTAGGTTTGCAATTGTGTTGTAGGATGCTGCCGACGAAAGGAGGCGCATCGTTCGCGATTGATGAGCTTCACTCTGTTCAGCTCATCCTAAAGGACTAAAGTTTTTAATTGATGAAACGCCGCTTTACTAAAAATAATATTAATTACATTTTAAAAAAATGGCCTCAAGCTGTTAGTGCTGACAGAGGGGATTTTAGAGTACTCCACGATCTGGCAAATTCTGGAGCACAAATGTGGAAAGAAAGTCTTCGTTGGCCAGATTACTTTTGGCTTGGATTAGAAAGTGATATTCCAAAGCCCAATACGTCTACAAAAGAATTAATACTATCTATACAAGACCCGTCTGGACAAAATCATCATGCAGATATGGGAGCATTAAAATATCGCGTTACTCCCCTTGCTGTTAGCGGAAAGTACGCAGTATCCAACCAAATTGAATGTTTTTTGGAAGTAAAAGCAATAGGAGCTAACCCGGTACATAAAATTAAAAACTACAGTCCCGATATTCCGTGGTCAAAATTCTTAAAAACGAAATTAGACCATGCATTTCTTGATCATCTTAAGCACGCAAACACACAAATCCGTGATGGTAAAAAAATTATTGGTTTCAAAGATGCCAGAGGAATAGTTGTAATAGTCAATGAGTGGGCGCCATCATTAAATATCGATCTAGCCTGCGCATATATAACACAAGTAATCGACAAACTTGAGTATATAGACGCTGTAATTTATTTGTCGGATTCCCCTCAAAAACCCAACCCTGTTCCGCTAATTGTGAAGAATGCGCAGGACTCTAACTTAGTAAAGTTTCATAGAGAATTCCTAATAATGCTTTCTTCATTTTCTTGGGAAAATTCATCTTTAAGTTGCAAATTTGACTCGAAAGAATTGGTTGCCGAAATAACGATGGATTCGATTAGTAAGCAAATGTATGGAACATGGAGTGCTGGTTGGCGGGATGTTGATGACCCATCTCCGATACCAACTCCAAAATGTAGCATTTCATTTGTACCAGCTGATGAATACTCTTCAAAATTGAAATAGCACTTGATCTTCAAATAGAGTGGGCAATAGGGAATAATTTTTCAAAGCGTGTGCTTAAATTTTCGGTTTTCTTTGAGTTTGGGTATGAGTTACTCCCGTTATTCCGCCCCGAGCATCGCAGCTTTTGGCGGGATCAGCCCGTAGGGGAGCGGCAAGGATGCCGCTCGTTTTCGGAGGGCCAGGGATGGCCCTTCCGAAAGCCCTCGCCAAAAGCGAGACGCGCAGGATAAAGGCGGAATTCCGGGTGGCTTTTTCTTTGAATACTTTCTTTTGGCCACGCAAAAGAAAGTATTTCGGCTGTCGGGCCGAAACCCGACATCAAAATAAACCGCGATAGCGACACCAAATAAACAAACTCCTATAAATTAACCAGATAACTCAAAGCGATCGCCAAAATATGACCTCAATAACTCTCCCTATTTTCGGCCAAGGCAGCCAACCCGCCGAGGAAGACGGCGTCGAACTCGACTATCTGGCGATGCCGGAAGAAATGGCCACATACCGGATGCCGGCGATTTCGGTGGACTTGAATGCGGCCGATCTGGCGCAGGCCAAAACCGCGTTGCAGCAGCTTGAGCGGAATTTGGCAAAGTATCCAGCAACCAGCCAAACCATAGACGTGATAAGCCTGGACCAAACCAATCGCCAATTCGTCGACGAACTGCTCGGCGAAGGCGAAGTCAGCATGCTGTGTAAGGGCGCGGAAACCCTGCGAATTCAGGAATCGGTGCTGGCCGGTGTCTGGCGTTCGCAACGCCTGGATGGGCAAAAGCAGATCGTTACCGATACATTGGAAGTCGGCATCATCCCACAAGCCATCTTGCAAACCGCATTTTCCGATGCCGCCACGCATATCGATACTGACATGAGCGCGCTGCCGGACGGCGTGATGAATGCGCCACCCTTGCTGGCCGAGTTGAATGCCAAAATCGCCGAGTATCAACCCGGCGCCGAAGCGCATATCATCAACTTGAGTTTGCTGCCGCAAACCGAGCAGGATTTGGCGTTTCTGGAGCAACGTTTGGGCAAGGGGGCGGTGACGATTTTGTCGCGTGGTTACGGCAACTGCCGGATCGACGCTACCGCGACCCGTAACGTTTGGTGGGTACGATATTTTAATTCGCAGGATACGCTCATCCTCAATACCCTGGAAGTCAGCGAGGTGCCGAATGTGGCGTGCGCGTCGGCGGAAGACATTGCCGACAGCCACCAGCGTTTGCAGGAAATTTTGCAGGTGTATTTGTGAGCGAAGGTTTCTTCGCCGGCGCTTACGGTGGCGATGCTTCTCGATTGCCGCCCGAAGCCAAGCTGGAATGCAAGATTTGCTGGCATGTCTATGATCCGGCCGAGGGCGATGCCGTTTGGCAAATACCGCCTAACACTGCTTTTGCCGATTTGCCTGAGCATTGGAGCTGTCCGCAATGCGGTGCGCCGAAGCAGGGCTTTTTGGTGCTGGACGATTAAGTATGCACTGGCAGGACGGTGAGCAGATTCGGCAAACGCTGGAAGCCTTGTTTAACGATATCCTGGCCCAACGGATGCGGGACTTGCCGGTGCTGAATCCGGCATTAGCGGTGGGAGCGCTTGGGTTTAGCCGCTACAACGCCGATTGGGTGGGGGTGTTGATTACGCCCTGGTTTATGAACCTGTTGCTGCTGCCAAGCGCGGAAAGTCGATGGTCGGCGCAAGCGCCAGGAACCAAGTTTGACCAGGCTTTTCCGTACGGCAGTTTCGAGTTCGTCGTCGCTGATGAACGGCAATTGGGGCGCTACGCGCAATGTTCGCTATTTTCGCCGATGTTTCAATTTGCCGACCAAGCGGCGGCCGTGGCGGCTGCGGAAAGTGCATTGCAAGCTTTGCTAGCCGTTCCCGCGCCACGAGCGATCAGCCGCCGCGATTTGTTGCGCGGCAATTTGGTAAGACCTTAAGTGACGCCGGCGGGCGAGATTACTATCGAACTGACGCATCGCGCCGGCCAAGTCGCTGCGGTGAAGATAGGCGCGACCCGGCCGGAGGCGGCGCAGGTGCTGGTCGGCAAAACGCCGGAGCAAGTGTTGAGCATGGTGCCACTACTGTTTTCTTTATGCGGCAATGCCCAGGCTTACGCGGCTTTAATGGCCTGCCGCGCTGCCTTGCAGATGACCGCTGAGCCGGAAGCTGATGCCGCTCGGGAATGCTTGCTGCAACTGGAAACCGTGCGCGAACACGCTTGGCGGATATTATTGGATTGGCCGGTTTTGCTGGGTCAGCCTGCCGATAAGCTCGCGCTTGCGGCGCTATTAAAATTGGATAGGCAGTTCAAATCGTGTTTATTCAGGGATGGCGAGGCGTTTAAGCTGGATAGCCTGTTGCAGATCGACGGAGCGTTTTTGCAGACTTTGCTTGATGAATTGACCAGCTTAATCGATCAAGCGATTTTTGCGGGCGGCCGCAACGGGTTTCTGGCGATTTCGGACGAAGCGCATTTGCGCGACTGGTTGGATGGCAATACAGGGGTGGCAGCGCAACTATTGAATGCTGTATATCAACGCGATTGGCCGGCGCTAGGGAACAGCCCTGTGGTGGGTTTGCCGGAATTGGATTCGGCCGAACTGAACAGGCAGATGCAAAACACAGATCCGTTGGACTTCTGTCGGACGCCGCAGTGGCTGGGGCGCTGTTTTGAGACGACACCTTTCAGTCGTCAGCAAGCGTCGCGCTTGCTCGCGGATTTGCATAGCCATTACGGCAATGGTTTGTTGCTGCGCTTTGTTGCCGTGTTAATGGAAATGGCAGTAATCCCGCGGGGAATAACAGCAATGGCTGGCATGATGTCGGCGTACGCTGCAGATGACGTTGGCTTGGCGCAAGTCCAAGCCGCGCGCGGCTTATTGATTCATCGCCTGGAGTTGCGTCAAGGCAGGGTGTACGATTACCGCATAGTGGCTCCGACCGAATGGAATTTTCACCCCGATGGTGTGTTGGCCCAAGGTTTAAAGTCTTTGCAAGCGGACCCTGTCGATGGTTTGCGGCAGCAGGCGGAATGGCTGATCAATGCGGTCGATCCTTGCGTGGCCTATCGTTTGATATTGAATAAACGGTAGGTACGCACCGCCGCGTACCATCGAAAGTTTGAAAGGTACGCCGTGCGTACCCTACGGCTGGCATATATTGACTGGTAACCATCATGCACGAAATGTCGCTCTGCGAGAGCGTGTTACAGATCATCGAACAACAGGCCAAGGCTCAGCAATTTGCCAAGGTCAAAACCGTCTGGCTGGAGATTGGCGCCTTGTCCGGCGTAGAACCGGAGGCGATGCAGTTTAGTTTTGAAGTGGTGATGCAAGGCTCCCTGGTCGACCAGGCCCGCTTGGAAATTATCGAAGTGCCGGGGGTGGCGTGGTGCATGCCGTGCGGCTGTGAGGTGCTGGTGAGACAGTTATACGACGAATGTCCGCACTGCGGCAGTCATCAATTACAGATCGTCGATGGCGATCAAATGCGAATTAAAGAACTGGAGGTAGAGTAATGTGCGGCGTATGCGGCTGCGGCGAGGGCCATACCCACTCGCACGACGATCCACATGATCACGAGCATGCTCATGATCACCACCACAGTCACGAGCATGGTCATCACCATCATCACGACCATAGCGCGGAACACGCGCATGCGCCGGGTCTGACTCAGGCGCGGATGGTGCGGATCGAGCAGGATATTCTGGCAAAAAACAATCGTTATGCCGACGAAAATCGCCGCTATTTTAGCGAGCGTGGCATGCTGGCTTTGAACTTGGTGTCCAGTCCCGGCTCCGGCAAGACCACGCTGTTGACTGAAACCATTCTGCGTTTGAAAGACGAGTTGAGCATCGCGGTTATTGAAGGCGACCAACAAACCGCGCGAGATGCCGACCGCATTCGCGCCACCGGCGTGCCGGCGCTGCAAATCAACACCGGCAAGGGCTGTCATCTGGACGCGCATCGGGTCGGTCATGGCTTGGAAAGTCTCAATTTGCCTGAGCATAGTCTGCTGTTCATTGAAAACGTCGGCAATTTGGTGTGCCCGTCAGCGTTTGACTTGGGCGAAGCGCACAAGGTGGTGATCCTGTCGGTCACCGAAGGCGAGGACAAACCAATCAAATATCCGGACATGTTCCATGCCGCCGATTTGATGATCTTAAACAAAACCGATTTGCTGCCGTATCTGGATTTCGACAGCGCGCAATGTATCCAGTACGCGAAACAAGTTAACCCGCGCATCAAGGTTTTGTCGCTATCGGCCAAGACTGGCGAAGGCATGGACAACTGGCTGACCTGGCTGAGGGCGGAGATGGCTTTGCAGCGGATTGAGTATGCTTAAATCACTATGCGGTAAGATTTTTTCTGACCGTTTACCTTCATTTTCGAGGAAAGGATATGCCGACTAGTCAAGAAATTTACCAACAAATCAGCCACTTAATGCCATTGGAGAAATTGCGTTTAGCAGAGATGTTGCTTGCCGATCTGGATGCGCCGAATCCGGAAATCGATGCTGTCTGGCGCGACGAGGCGCAAAAACGTTGGCAAGGCTATAAAGATGGCAAGCTAAAAACAGTCAGTTATGAAGCGGTTATGCAGAAATATAAATGAAGGTTGAATTTCTCGAAGCCGCGCAAGCCGAGCTCGATCAGGCCTTTGAATGGTATGAAATACAGCAAAATAATCTAGGTCTACAGTTTTTACACGAGTTCGATGCTGCGATTAGGCGAATTACCGCGTATCCAAAATCCTATACGTTGATTGGCAATGAGATAAGACGCTGCCTGATAAAACGTTTTCCGTATGGTGTTTTGTACGGCCTTGATGAAGGCAAAGTTATCGTAATTGCAGTAGCGCATTTACATCGAAAACCTGATTATTGGATGGAAAGAATTGGGTAATAAGGTCTCAACCTGAAGCCCGCATGCAAAAAGTGATGCGAAAGCAAGCGCCGAATTAATCTACAACATCAACAATCAGCTTATGTGCCTAGCCCTCCCTGCCCAAATTACCGAAATTGATTTTTCAACACAGATGGCGACGGCGTCAGTGGACAACGTCAAAGTGGAAGTGTCGCTGGCCTTGGTCGATGATGTGAAAGTCGGCGACTATGTGCTGGTCCACGTCGGTTATGCGCTGAATAAAATCGACGAGGACGAGGCCCTGAAAACTTTGGCCTTGTTTGCGGAAGCCGGTCTAACCGCCTCATGAAATACATCGACGAATTCCGTCAGCACGATCTGGCCCAGCAACTGGCTAACAGCATTGCGCAAACCGTCAATCCGGACCGCCATTACCGGCTGATGGAGTTTTGCGGCGGCCATACCCATGCGATTTTTCGTTATGGCGTGCAGGATTTAATGCCGAGCAATGTCGAGTTCATTCACGGCCCCGGTTGTCCGGTGTGCGTGTTGCCGACCGGGCGCATCGACAATGCGATTCAGTTGGTCGAACAGCACGGCGTAATACTCTGCACTTATGCCGATCTGATGCGGGTGCCCGGTGGCGGCAGGCAAAGTCTGCTCAAAGCCAAGGCGGCTGGCGGCGATATTCGCATGGTTTATTCCACCCAAGACGCCTTGAAAATCGCCCGAGATAATCCGGATCGGCAAGTGGTGTTTTTCGCGATTGGCTTTGAAACCACCACGCCGCCGACTGCGGTTGCGGTCAAGCAAGCGCAAGCCGAGGGGCTGACGAATTTCTCGGTGTTTTGTAACCATGTGCTGACGCCTGCCGCGATGCAAGCCATTTTGGATGCGCCGGAGCCGGTGCAAATCGACGCCTTCCTCGGCCCGTCGCACGTCAGCAGCGTGATCGGCAGCAAACCCTACGAAACCTTTGCCGAACATTACGCCAAGCCCATCGTCATTGCCGGTTTCGAGCCGCTGGACGTGATGCAATCGGCCTTGATGTTGATCCGCCAACTCAATGCCGGTCAGCATACAGTGGAAAACGAATACAGCCGCGCGGTGACCCGCGAAGGCAATCTCAAAGCCCAAGCCTTGATGGCCGAGATATTCGAGTTACGACCGCACTTCGAATGGCGCGGTTTGGGTTTGATCCCGCATAGCGCGTTAAAACTTAAAGCCGAATACGCAGAGTTCGACGCCGAACAGCGCTTCGATATGCCGGCGATCCAAGCCAGCGATGTCAAAGGCTGCGATTGTCCAGCCATCCTGCGCGGCGCGAAAAAGCCGCAGGATTGCAAACTGTTGGGCACGGTCTGTACCCCGGAAAACCCGATGGGTTCGTGCATGGTGTCGTCGGAAGGGGCTTGCGCGGCCTATTGGAGTTACGGGCGGCTGCGGCAAAGTTAGAAAAAGCGGGCGCTATTTAACGCCCGCTTGGGTGGCCCGTGTTTAGCGGACTAAGTGATGCGGCTTATTTATAGATTTCTGCTGCCGCCGCTTTCAGTTTCGCTTCGTCGCCCTGCATCGGTTTCATCATGGGGTTTGTCGACGCTTTGGCGCCAGCAACCAACTCGTCGGCGGTTTTGAATTTAGCTTTCAAGGCATCCACGGCCGGTGCGACCGAGCCGTTATGGCAACCTTTGCAAGTAGCCGCCGCATCGGCGCTGGCCAGTGAAGGCGTGATGGCAACAGCTGCCAGTGTCAATATAGCGAGTAGATTTGTTTTCATGAACGTTACCTCGTGTTAATTATTATTTTTAGACTACGGTCCGGACAAGCGTCCTAACCGCTGGTGCGGATGATTTTAGGCATCGGCGGACGTTTTCTACCACAGCCGGAAACTCCAAGCAATCGCCCGAGGATTTGGGACAGTAGATAAGCAGTGTCGCGGGGGAGGGGCGAGTATGCTCAAGCCGACGGAGATTAAATAACTATTTCAGGAAGTGCTGGGCCGTGCTTGCGCTCAGTAATCCGCGTCGTGATCGCCAATATTGATGGGAATGATGCGGCCGTCTTCGATCAATAATTCCAGGGTAATGCGGTAAGACAAATTGATGGAAACCGAATGCAGTCCAGCCAACTTGCCTTGCAGTGGATGCAAACGGAGCGACGGGTGAAACGGATTGGCTTCCAGTAGCTGCAAAGTTTTTAGATACGGTTGCCGGAGTGCCGGATGACGTTTGATAAAGCGTGCGGCCTTTTTGTTGTATTGCTCGGTAAAAACCAAGGCATACGCCATTACAGCGTGTCCAGCCGGGCCAAATGCGCTTCCGGAGACTCCTGGGTGAAGCGGCCGGCCGCCAAATCCGCGCGGGTTTGCGCCAGCGCCGCATCCAGTTCGCATTCGCGCAAATAGTGGTAATGGGCGATGTCCATCACCACAAAACGCTCCTTGCCGCGCACCGACACCACTGCTTCCGGTGCCTCGGCCAGCGCCGCTTCGATAGCAGCGACACCTTTGGTTTTTAAATCGTTGGCGCTAATTTGCGACATGGTTATTCCCGGCAGTTAATTTAGGATGTCAATGGTGTGCTTAATAGTGTGATTAAGCAAGCGATCTTTTATACTCAAAAAATCAGGGCTATATGTCGCTCAGCATCTATTGCCTTTACACCATTGGGCATCGAAGGACCTTTTGGGTATGTTTCAAACGTGCTTGAGTTGCGGTTGAATGCGTGTATCTAAACGGATACAATTGACCCATGAATTATGTCGTGCAGCAAACGGAATCGTTTGCAAAATGGCTGGCGTCTTTAAAAGACCTGCGCTCCAAAACCGCGATTTACCGCCGCATTGACCGGGCGCAGACCGGTAATCTTGGCGACATCAAAGCGGTGGGCGAAGGCGTTTGCGAGATGCGCATCGATCTCGGTGCGGGTTACCGCGTTTATTACACAATACGTAACGGCATGATGATTATTTTGTTGGCCGGCGGCGATAAGTCTACCCAACAGTCTGATATTCAACGTGCGATTAAACTGGCTAAAGAGGTTTGAAACATGAGTGAACAACTACTGCCCTTCGACATGATCACGCTATTGGATAGCGACGAAGCAGTCAGCGAATACCTTAACCAAGTGCTGGAAGAAGGCGATAGCGACGAACTGATAAGAGCCTTGGGCTATATCGCCAAAGCCAAAGGCATGGCCATGATCGCCAAAGAATCAGGCCTGGGCCGCGAAAGTTTGTACAAAGCGTTGGCCCCCGGTGCAAAACCGCGCTTCGACACGGTGTTGAAGGTTATTCGGGCATTGGGTGTTAAGTTACACGCAGAGCCGGTTTGATGCTGCCCGTCCGCGAAAGATGCGCTTCGCTCAGCACATCTATGGCCCTTAAATTAACGAATAGAAATATGCCGATAACTGAAGAACATATCCTGGAATGCTACGACGCTCACATACGTGGAGCTACATGCCCTTATCCACATGGTATGAATGCGACATCAGCGGAAATGACCATGAGATGGTTGGCATGTATCTTCCACGACCAGCGATGTAATCGTAGCTTTAGTGCAATGCAGTGCCGAGTCGTCTTGGCAAGAATATTTGCTGATTTTGGTGATAGACGCGCGACCCAGGTTGCGCTGTCTATTCAGAGGGATCTTGATCTACGATACGAAAGATATGGTGTCCACCAAAATAAACATCGTGAAGCCATCGCAGGGTATTTACCGGATTAGTAGATTAACAATGTCCAAACAATTACATAAACATACAATCGGTCTAGCTGGAGAATTCCTAGTTGCTGGCGAGTTGCTCCGTCGAGGAATTATGGCAGCAGTAACTTATGGGAACGCCAAAAAGGCAGATGTTATTGGGATTAACGGGACCACAGCTGTTTCACTGGAAGTTAAATCAACTGCACAATCCAAATGGGTGCTTGGTAGCGAGTTACCAGCCGATAATTCAAGTATCTGGATCCTAGTTCATTTACCTGAAAACGAATTCGAGTCTCCAGAATATTTTGTAATAACAAGTGCAGAACTTCGCAAATTGCTGTTGCCGCAGCATGAAGCGTACAACGCTAAATATCGTGAAAAGCATGGTAAGGATTTCTCTTCCAAGGGTGTCGTGACAATTCAGCGCAAGCTACTCATTGATGGTTATTTAGGAGCTTGGGAAAAAGTACGTGCAGCCTTAAAGCTTATGTAGCCCAGGGTACGCGGTGCGTACCCTACATCTAATCCATTCGCCAGAACATCAATAATTCAAACCCATGTCCTACTCCCATTCACTCAATCTAAAATCCGGCCAAGTCGATCTCACCCACGGCGGTGGCGGCCGGGCGATGGCGCAATTGATTACCGAACTGTTCGTTAAGCATTTCGATAACGACTTGTTGCGCCGGCAAAACGATCAGGCCTTGTTTGATGTGCCGGCCGGTCGATTGGCGATTAGCACTGACGGCCACGTGATTTCGCCGTTGTTTTTTCCGGGCGGCGACATCGGTTCGTTGGCGGTGCATGGCACGGTCAACGACGTGGCGATGTCCGGCGCCAAACCGCTTTACCTGAGCGCCGGCTTCATCTTGGAAGAAGGCTTGCCGCTGGCCGACCTGGAGCGCATCGTCATCAGCATGGCCGCCGCCGCCAAGGCTGCTGGCACGCCGATTGTCACCGGCGACACCAAGGTAGTGGAGCGCAGCAAGGGCGACGGGGTGTTCATTACCACTACTGGCGTCGGCATCGTGCCGGACGGGGTGAATATTTCCAGCGACCGCGCCGAGGCCGGTTGCGCGATTTTGCTCAGCGGCAGCATCGGCGACCACGGCGTGGCTATCATGGCTAACCGCGAGAACCTGCAATTCGAAACCAGCATCGTCTCCGACTCGGCGGCGTTGCACGGTTTGGTGGCCGAGATGGTGTCTGCGGCACCGGCGGCGATCCGCTGTTTGCGCGACCCAACCCGCGGCGGTTTGGCGGCGGCCTTGAACGAACTGGCCGGCCAATCCGGCGTCGGCATGGTCATCGACGAGGCGGCGATTCCGGTCAAGGCCGAGGTCAAGGCCGCTTGCGAAATCCTCGGCCTCGACCCGCTGTATGTCGCCAACGAAGGCAAACTGGTCTGTATTTGCGACGCCGCTGCCGCCGAGACCTTGCTGGCGGCGATGCGCCAGCATCCCTTGGGCCGCGATGCCGCCATCATCGGCCAAGCCATCGCTGACCCGCACCATTTCGTGCAAATGACCACCGCGTTCGGCGGCCGGCGCATCGTCGATTGGCCGGTCGGCGAACAACTGCCGCGCATCTGCTGATGCCCGGCAAGGCCATCCGCGCGCGCGGCGTGGTGCAAGGCGTGGGCTTTCGGCCGGCGATCTGGCATTTGGCGCGCGAGTTTGGTTTGGTGGGAGCGGTGTGGAACGACGCCGAAGGCGTAATGATTCATGTGCATGGCGACGCGGCCGCTCTGGAACGCTTCGCCGCCGCCATTCCCAACCAGCTACCGCCGCTGGCGCGCTTGGACACCTTGGAAATCACTGATTTAGCCGGGGAGGCGGCGGACAGCGAATTTCGTATTGTCGCCAGCCAATCCGGCCGTGCCGAAACGGCAATCGCCGCCGACGCCGCAACCTGCCCGGCTTGCCTGGCTGAGATTGCCGATCCCCGTAACCGCCGTTACCGTTACCCGTTCACCAATTGCACCCACTGCGGCCCACGCCTGTCCATCGTCCACAGCGTGCCTTACGACCGCTGTCATACCAGCATGGCGGCATTTGCCATGTGTCCGGAATGCCAACACGAATACGACGACCCGGCTGATCGGCGCTTTCACGCCCAGGCCAATTGCTGCCCGGTTTGCGGGCCAAAGCTGTGGTTGGAGGCTGCTATCGGTCCCTCGCTCGGCGTGGGAATGCAGCCGGAACCGCCGAGCGGTTCAGGACGCCGGAGCGTCCAAGACGGGGTCCCCACGCGGAGCGTGGGAACCATGAACGCAGACGTGATGAACGATGTCATCCACCAAGCCGTGGATCTGATTCGCCAAGGCTACATCCTCGCCATCAAAGGTCTGGGCGGTTTTCACCTCGCTTGCGATGCGAGTAATACCGGAGCTGTCGACAAGCTCAGACAGCGCAAGCGCCGTTACGCTAAGCCGTTTGCGCTGATGGCACGGGATGCAGCGATGGTAAGCCGTTATGCGCTGATCAATTCTCTGGAACTGTCAGCCTTGGAGGACCGCGCCGCGCCTATCGTGCTGTTACCAGCGCAAGGCGAATATCTAGCGAGCGGCGTCGCGCCGGACGACGACAAACTGGGTTTCATGCTGCCGTACACGCCCTTGCATAGCTTGCTGATGCAAGAGTTGGAGGCGCCCATCGTGTTGACTTCGGGCAATATTTCCGACGAGCCGCAATGTACAGATAACGCCGAGGCGCGGGAAAAATTAGCGGGCATCGTGGATTATTGGTTGTTGTACGACCGTGACATCGTCAATCGCCTGGACGATTCGGTAGTGCGTTTGATGGATGGTCAGATGCGTATGCTGCGCCGGGGACGTGGCTCTAGTCCGGAGGTTTTGGTATTGGCTCCGGGGTTTGCGGAATCCGGCAATATTCTGGCACTGGGTGCCGAGTTGAAAAACAGTGTTTGTTTGCTGAAAAACGGCCAAGCGCTGGTCAGCCAGCACATCGGCGATCTGGAAAACGCCGCCGTGCAACAGAATTACCGGCAAACCATTGATTTGTACAAAAAGCTTAACGACCTTCGGCCGGTAAAGATTGCTGTCGATAAGCACGCCGGCTATCTATCGACTCAATACGGCCAGGCCTTGGCTGCCACTGAATCTATCGAATTAGTCCGCGTCCAGCATCACCATGCCCATCTGGCGGCTTGTCTGGCCGAACATGGCGTTGATCTGAACGCACCGCCGGTTTTGGCGGCGATCTTCGATGGTTTGGGCATGGGCGAGGATGGTGAATTATGGGGCGGCGAATTTTTATTGGGCGATTACCGGAGTTACACTCGGCTTGGATATTTTCAGCCTATCGCCTTACTCGGCGGTGCCCAGGCGATGCGGGAGCCTTGGCGGAATACTTATGCACAACTGCGGCATTATTTCGATTGGCCGATTTTACAGCGTGACTACGCGGATTTGGACATCATGCGGCTGTTGGCCGGCAAGCCTTTGGCAACGTTGGATACGATGCTGACGAAAAACCTCAACTCGCCGCTGAGTAGTTCCTGCGGGCGTTGGTTCGACGCCTTTGCCGCGGCTTTTGGGCTGCACCCGGAGCAAGTGCATTTCGAAGGCCAAGCCGCGATTGCCATGGAAGTGTTGGCGACGCCGGTGTTTGCCCAAGAACAGGCTTACGCGGACGCTTGGTCCGTGGAGCGCAACTGCGACATGACGGTATTGAGTTGGCCGGGCCTTTGGCGGGCGGTGTTGGCCGATCTGCAAATCTGCATCGACAAGGCCCGCATCGCCGCCCGGATTCACCATAGCCTGGCTGCGGCGACCGTTGAGTTGCTAATGCAATTGAGCGGAGAAGCTGGCGCGGATAGCGTTGTACTCAGCGGAGGCGTGTTTCAAAACCGCTTGTTGATGGAAGCAGTCAGCGAGCAATTGCGTCGACACGGCAAAACCGTGTTATCGCCACGACGCTATCCGATGAACGACGGTGGGCTGGCTTTGGGGCAGGCGGTGATCGCGGCGGCGAGCGCTGGATAATCTTGCGGTTAACTCGAGCGAGGCAATTGGAGATCGAAGTCGGTTGATAATTTGCGTTAGAATGTTTTTGCTGTATCCGTTTCAACGCAAAAGCGTCAGGTAGTTCTGCAACATGGCAGCAATACTCGTCACTTTGGAGAACGTTATGACAAAACCTTACTCAGCGAGGCGATTATGAAAGCAAGAGGACCAATGAAAAAACTATTAATATCAGGCCTGTTTTTCGCGTGTATCCCATATTCCGACGGTTATGCCGCAACCACGCTTTATACCCAAGACTTCGAAAATCCCAATGCCGGCGCATTTGTTAATGATAGCGGTGATGTCAATATTTATAATCCGATCAACGCCCTTTATGGTGGGCAGCCGGCCGGTTTCCAGTTTGCTCAAACCTTTACCGTGGAAACATTGCAAATTGGCGGCACACAGGCTTGGGGAACCGGGTTTCTCGACCCGCAAGCACGGGCGGGAAACTATGCTATCAGCATGCTTTCGAGTGCTCAGAACGATCTTCTAGGTCTGTCCTTTAATATTGGAACACACAAATATCTGAATTTTCAGATGGATGTGTCCTCGATAGATTTGGATAGATGGGGTGGCCCTTTTGTCGCTGCGGGAGGCGTCGCGCCGGTGTTTCGTTTCTCGCTTTTTGACAATCCCGGCGGCGGTACAGGCGTAACTGGGGGAGCATTGTTAAGTTTTGCGGATGTAACCGGAACCGCAACGGCACTTAAGAACACTTTCGATTGGACTAACCACATCATAGCGCTTGACGCTACAGGGAACACCAACGGCAACGTGATATTGCAAATCGATGAGTTACAAGGCGGTTATGCAGCGCTGGATAATTTTGTGATCGCTGCATCCGATAAACCGGGTGACGTTGGCCAAGTGCCCTTACCGGCCGCTGCCTGGCTGTTTGGCAGTGGTTTGCTGGGATTGCTGACTCTGAGACCAATTAAGCGCCGTTAACGGTTGTAGGTTTAACCATCGTTCAATCGGCAAGGCGGGTTCCCTAGTTGATCAGGCCGGGCGAGACCACGTCTCACCTTGTCTGGCGTCGTCAAACCTGTTTCTCAAACGCCACCTCAAACCGGCCATAACGCTGCAAAATTGCCGGCAACAGCAGTAAGTTCAACATGGTCGACGAAGCCAATCCGCCAATGATGATGGCTGCCATTGGCCCCATGATTTCCCGGCCCGGATTGTCGCTGCCTATCGCAATCGGCAGCATGGCTAGTGCCGTGACCAGTGCGGTCATCAGGATGGCCGGCAGGCGTTCCTGGGCGCCGCGAATCAAGGTCTCCGTCGACCAAATCTGGCCTTCCAGCTCAATCAAATGCCGGTAATGCGAAATTAGCATGATGCAGTTGCGCACAGTGATGCCGAACAAGGTGATGAAGCCGACGAAGGAACCCACCGACAGCGTGGCGTCGGTGATGACTACCGCTGCCACGCCGCCCAATAAGGCAAAGGGCAGGTTTAGCAAAGTCAGCAGCATATGCCGAAGGCTACCCAAGGCGATGAACACGAAAATCAACACGCCGGCGCCGGCCAGCACAGCATGGATGATCAGCGTCTCGCGAGCTTTGGCCTGTTCCAGCGCCGCACCGATGAACTCCGGGTAGCTGCCGTCGCGCCAGCTGAGCTCGTTTTGCACGCGCTGTTTCAATTCGATCATAAAGGCGTCCATATCCCGGTCTTCCACCTTGCAAGTAACGGTCTGGATGCGCTGTGCGCCTTGATGCAGGATGTTATAGCGGCCTTCGCCGTGGCGGATTTCCGCGACCTCGCCGAGCAACACCCGCTGGCCTTCCGTGTTTTTCAACGGCAGCTGAGCCAGGTAATCCGGCTGACTGCGCCATTCAGGCGCCAAAGCTACCGCCACATTGAAAATCCGGTTGCCTTGCAGATTTTTGCCAACGATGCGGCCTTCGTAAGCGGTTTGCAGGGCGGTCATCACTTGCGCCGGACTGATGCCGCGAAACTTTAATTGCTCCAGGTTCAACTCGACTTGCAACAAGGCCGTGGCTGGCGGTGAGCGCAACTGCACGTCTTCCGCGCCGGGGATGGTGTTGATCAGCGCTGCGAGTTGCTGTGCCTTGTGGTCCAGTTCGGCTAGATCGTTGCCGTAGATATTGACGACCACCGGCGCGGTGTAGCCGGAAATGGTTTCATCTACCCGTTCAGTTAAAAACGTATTGGCTTCGTAATTGATGCCGGGGAATTGTTCCAAAACCTCGCGCAAGCGGTCCAGCACCCGCTGTTGTTCTTGGCCGGATAATGGCTTTAAGCGTACTTCGTATTCGCTGTAGTGGCTGCCGTAAGTGTCGGCGCCGCGTTCTGCGCGGCCGGCCCATTGCGATACCGACTCGACGCCGTTAATCGCCATGATTTGCTCGGTGAGTAAGCTACCGACGCGGATGGATTCTTGCAACGAAGTACCCGGTACGCTGGCGGTGTGGACGATGAAATGGCCCTCGCGCAATTCCGGCAGAAATTTATGATCCAATCGTAGAAAGGCGGCTACGCCGATCAGGCAGGCAAGCGCGCCTATCATCGCCACGGTTTTGAAATGCCTGATAGCCCAGAGCAATTGCTTGGCATACAGTGGTTTAAGCCGGCGTAACACGGGCGGATCGCTGTCGTCAGGCAGCTTGTTGCGAAACATTAAATGGCATAGAGCCGGTGTCAGCGTTAGCGCCACCAGCAAGGACATTAAAATCGCCAGGATATACGACACGCCCAGCGGCGCGAACAAGCGGCCGCTGACGCCGTCCAGCGTCAGCAGTGGCACAAACACCAAAGCCACGATGAAGCTGGCATAAACCACCGAACCGCGAACTTCCAGCGAAGCCTGATAAATCACCGTTTCCGCGCTATCCGGAAAGATTTTTAAGCGGTTTTCGCGTAGGCGTCTAAAGATGTTTTCGGTGTCGATGATGGCGTCGTCCACCACCTCGCCCAGCGCAATCGCTAGCCCGCCCAATACCATGATATTCAGATTGACGCCAGATTCCAGCAGCACCAGCGCGGCGGTCAGCAGCGACAACGGAATGGCGGTAGCGGCGATGAAGGCACTACGCAGATTGAATAAGAACACATATAGCACAACCAGTACGAACAGACCGCCGATCAGTAAATGCCCGGACAGGTTATGCACCGAGGTTTCGATGTAATCCGCCGGCCGGAATAAATGCGAGTAGAAATCCACGGCCTGTTGCTTGAAGATGGGTTGAAACTCTTCCAACACGGCCTCGACCTGCCGCGACACCGACAAGGTATTGGCGCCGTACTGGCCGATCACCATCATCACGATGCCGGGTTTACCCATGATTTGCGCCGCGCCGATGGGCGGTTCCGGCCCATAACCGATCTGCGCGACATCGCCCAAGGTTATATTCATACCCTCCTGGCGTTTGACGATCAGTTGCTTGAATTGCTCGGGATTGACCGGCTGGCCGCTGATTTGTAGCGTAAAGCGCTGGTTGGCGTTTTCGATGAAACCGGCGCCGTTCATTTCCGCCGCCCCGGCTGCTGCGTTGACAATGTCGTCTATTGAGAGATTGAAACGCTGCAAAGCCGCCGGTTGTAACTGCACTTGCAGTTGTTGAATGTCGCCGCCGAATACATTCACATCGGCCACGCCAGGTACCGCCAGTAGGCGTGGCACCAAGCTCCAATCCACCAAGCCGCGCAGTTCCATCAAGGTCTTGCTGTCCGAACTGATGCCTATCGTCAATACTGTTGCCGACGAAGAAGACAAGGGCACGGCAATCGGCATTCCCACGCCAGGCGGCAGTTGCTGACTAAGGCCGTCCAGCCGTTCGCTGATCAATTGCCGGTTGCGGTATACGTCACTAGTTTCGTTGAAGGTGGCGGTGACGATGGATAGACCTTGAATCGATTGCGAGCGTAAGGTTTGCAATCCAATTAAGCCGCCAACGCTTTTTTCGATTTGCTGAGTCACCAGCACTTCCACTTGCTCGGCAGCCAGGCCGGGGGCTTCGGTCTGGATGATGACTTGTTTGGGCGAAAATTCCGGAAAAATATCCAGACCGGCGTTAGCCAGACGATAACCGCCGTAAACGAACAGCAGTAGCGCCAGGGCCACGACGATGCCGGAATAACGAATGGAAAAGCGGACCAAAAGTGCGAGCATGAGCGGCGAGAAGGGGTGAAATAGCGGGCTATTGTGCCTTGTCGGTCAGGATTGGTCCATGTTGATACGCAGCTTTCCTGGCTGTGCGGATAGAAAGAAGGCTAAGCTGTGGGTGACTTTCGAACGGAATGGTGCTTAAAGGATTGCCTCCGCGCTAGTGGCGGAGGTGAGCGTTGTCGGTTTTTTGAGAATCAGGAAAGCCGTTTTTTGCGAGACAAGGCGATGAAGCCCAATAATGCCGAACCCATTAAGCCAAAGGCTGCCGGCACAGGAACTGGGGTTGTGGTGGTTAATAGTCTGAACTGTCCATCCCATTTTGTCGGGCCGGTGAAGTTCAAGCGAAAACTATGCAGGCTGGCAAATACCGCAGGATTGGTAAAGTCGCTGAAACTTACCAAGTAATTATTGTTGCTGGTAAACGTTTTGATGCCGGAACTTGAGCTGCCGTTGGCTACCATTTCCACGTTGACACCCAGATCGATTGCCAACACCTCCAGCAGGATGCCGTTGCCGTGAGCGGTTAAATCGAGCGGATCGAAATTCCACAGAATGGAAGCGCCACCGGCCGAACGGCCATCATTCGATATGATCAGCTGGTTGCCGCCGGAAACGATTTCCGTGGTGTTGGCTGAGGCGGTTCCCGAGGCTTGAGCGATAAAGGTCCTTGAGGCATTACTCAGGTCCGTGCCGGTAAGAGCAGACACTGTATCGCTGGTAGAGCCTGCGCTACTGCCGTCGTCGAATGCGGTTTGAGCATGGCTGAAATTATCAAGCGTCAATATGCCTGCTTGGCTTTGGCCGGATAGCGCTAAGCCCAGGCTTAGCAGCAAAGGCGCGAGGTTTTTGTGAAAATGTTTAGCATTCATGTGAGTTATCCGTGAGCAGAATTGAAGTTTGGAAATCAGAAAATTTTGACGGTAGGCGTTAAGCGGCTACTAGTTTTTGGCGTTTGCCGCCGACAATGCCCAAAGCGCCTATGATCAATAAAGCGGTGACGGAAGGTTCCGGGACTGTTGATAACTGGCTGAAGTCAGCGTCCCACGCGGCATGGGTGCCGCGCAATTTCAGCTCCAGACTGTTTAGGTTCTTGAAAGCCGCAGGATTCGAAAATTGTGAGAAATCAAATCTAATAGTGCTGGGTGAACCGATTGCAACGCTGGTCAAGTTCTGAAAACTTAGCAGCGAAGTACCGTTGGCGATCATTTGAATTTGGTAACTGGCGTCGCTAGATTCTGTCGTCAGCAATATCGCGTTAGCGAAAGTAGTGAAATCGACCGCAGCGAAGTTGTAAAAGATACTGGCGGTGCCGGTTGAATTGCTGCTGTTACCGACCGTTAACAAGCCGTCTTCTACAAAAATTCTGGTGGTACCGCCAGGGGTAGGGCTGGAATTTAAGGTTCGTTGCAAATTGCTTAGATCAGATCCGGATACATTAACTGGGCCATTGACTGTGTTTGTAGTGGACTGACGGGTGGCAAAATTATCGATCACTGTTGCCGACTCGGCGGCTTGAGTGAAGAAGGCTAAAATCAGGATTAATCCGGATAAGGGCATTTTCGGCATTACAGCATTCATGTCGATTCCTTTTTGTCAGTGGCTGAAAGATAAGTGATTCGCGTGCAAGCCATTGGGTTGCATAGTGCGTCACTCTAACTAAGCATTAGTAATGCCAACTTAATTTAGATTAATCCAATCAATTATTTAAATGTGATTTGGTAGCGCTTTTTCAGCTGAGCTGCTGACAGCCGGGGCAGAGGTTACGACAGATTTGGCAGGATGGCATGGTGCTGTCATGCGTGGCATTTAATAATGAGCGCAGTTGCTGCTTGTGGTCTTGGTGAGTGAGTGGGAATGTTTCCGATACTTTGCCGATCCTTTCAAAGTGCGATAGCATCGTACTAACACCTTCAATCTGGAGTTCAGCCTCATGGATAGCCAACATATCGATTTGCACCGCTCCATTATCTCCCTGAGTTGTGCGCTGGATTTAGTCGGTATCGACGAAGTCAAGCACGGTAAGCGGGTCGCGATGATGGCTTGGCACATTGCCGGCAAGCTCGATTGGTCGGCTGTTGATAGATTAAGCATTCTATACGCCGGTATGCTGCACGATTGCGGGGTGGCAAAGGTTCGCGAGCATAGGCATTTGACCGAATCGCTGGAGTGGGACGGTGCGGAGGCGCATTGTTTACGCGGTGCGGAATACTTGCAAGCCTGCCCGCCGCTGGCCTATCTGGCGGAGGAGATCCGCTATCATCACACGCGCTGGGAGCAATTGGTTGAATTGCCGCTGGTGCCCCGGATAAAGCTGCGTGCGAATCTGTTGTTTCTGGCTGATCGGATTGACGTGTTGCAAGCCCCGTATTTGGCCAGCGAGCAAATTTTGGTGGCCGCGCCCAAAATAGTGGAGCGCTTACTGAGTTATTCGGGATCGCTGTTTGCGCCTGAGCTGTTGGCTGCATTTTCGGAACTGGCGAAAAGTCAGGCGTTTTGGCTGGCGATGGACCCGGATTATCTGGATGAGGATTTACGCGAATTGGGGCGTGATTTGCCGACGGTAGACTTGACTTATCCTTCGCTGCGGGAAATGGCGCGGCTGTTTTCGCGAGTGGTGGATGCGAAAAGCCCGTACACCGAGCAGCATTCTGAACGGGTTGCGCAGATCTCCAGACAATTGGCATTGGATTTGGGTGTGACCGGCTGCGATCTGGAACAGGTGGAAATTGCCGGTTTATTGCACGACATCGGCAAATTGCGGGTTTCCGAGGACATCATAGACAAACCAGGCAGCTTAACTGCCGAAGAGCGGGCCTGCATGCAGCGTCACAGTTACGATACTTACCGAATTTTGCAACGGGTGTTTACCGACTCCAAAATTCCGCAATGGGCGGGTTTGCACCATGAAAATCTGCGTGGCGAAGGATATCCGTTCAAGACCATCGGCAAGTCTTTGGAGTTGGAGTGCAGGGTTATCAGTGTGGCCGATATTTTTCAGGCTTTGGCCCAGTCCCGCCCATATCGCGAGGGCATGTTACTGGCTGACATTATCCAGCACCTCAGGCAGCGCGTGGCGGAAGGGGTTTTGGATGGCGAGGTGGTTGCCAAGTTGATCGAGAATGCGGACTTTTATTACGAATTGGCGCAAGGCAATTACTCGATGGATTAAACCGGCGGCCAAAGGGCTATGCTTGTCCGCGACATCCAGGCCTGGGCCTTTTAAAATATTCGCTCGAAGCCGAAAACACAAAAGCCGGAGGCATCTTTAGGCCTCCGGCTTTTAGCGACAGCGAGCTAAATGGCTGATTACGCTTGGCGTTGTTTTCTGGTATTAAAACCTATCAAACCGAGTAAGCCGGAACCCATCAGCCAAGCTGCTGCCGGCACCGGGACCGCGGTAATGGGACCGCTTCCGCCATTGTTGTCCAGGCAATATTCAACATAGAGCTCTGCCGCTTTGAAAAAATAATCTTTGCTACCATAATCCTTCACGCCCAATACGGCCGTCAATGAAGCGAAGCCGGTTTTGGAAAGAAAATCGCTAACATCCAAGCTGATATATTGTTTGTAGCCATCGACTTCGGTCCAGCTCGTGGAAACGTTGGAGCCGTTAATCGATGTTATACGAGCGTATTCGTTTTTGTCTTTTAACAGGCCATTTAAGATGATGGAGTCGTCGGCCGATGTTGAGTCGTCACGCAACCATATTTTCAGCAGAGCGCTGTTGATAAAGGTGGTGTCCAGCTGATAGTTGAAGTTAAGGGTGTAGCTATCGTTGCTGCTAATGTTGTCGGCTTTCGAAATTAGCGTGCCGTTGCTGCCGCCTGATAACGTCAGGCTCAGTTTTTCCAAATCGCAAGATGCCTGGTTGCCGCAGCTACCGTGTTCTGACTGATTGTCGTGTTCATGTTCGTGTTCAAACCCATTCGACGCAAAGGCGGAGGAAGTGAATAGGGCCGAAGATAATAGGATGGAAGCAGTAAACAGCGTTTTCATAGCAAGTACCCAGAAGTAATGAATGGAAATTTATCGGAGGTGATTGGACGCAGAACAGGATGTGTGCGGCAAATCATCTGGTGAGCAGTTTAACCGGGTATGTAACGTCGTTTAATTGTCCGTTCGTGCCATGACAATTTTGTCATGGCGGACGGTTTGGGCGGAGTGCTTGGATAGCGGGATCGCTCAGGTGCGGTATGGATTACCTCCCATCCGAGTCGACTGTTGGGCAATAAGAACAACTCACAGATCTGAAAGCGGTATCACAAAGCGCGAATTGCCCGCTCATTTGCTTAAAGAGGCGGCCGAGAATATTTTGCGAAAACACCGCCTCAATTTTGCAGGCGGTGTTTATTTTGAGTCCTCTCAGATGCGGCGTTGCCCGATAAATCCCAGTCCCGCCAATGCCGCGCCAAACAGCCATGCGGCTGCAGGTAACGGCACGGTCGTGATATTGATCGAGGCATTTGCCGTTAATACATTGCCGTTGGATAGCGTGTCGGTGTCAGGATCGAACAAGGGATTAAACGGGCTGCGGGTGAATAAATCGTAAGTCAGTACAATTTGGCCAAAGACGGTGCCCTGCGCGGCGTTGTCAGCAATTTTAAAACTACCTACGCCGGTTTGGCTGGCGGCATCGAATGTCTGCCCCCAGACGGTGCTGGCGCCAAAGCCCGGTCCCACAACGAAGAAATTTTCGGGTGCGCTGATAAAGTCCGTGAATATACCTGGGGAGGTAGAGGACTGAAATTCCGCACCGGTCACCACGAGGTAGTTTTGCGTGTTGGTGAGCAGGAAGCCCCAGCCCACGGTATCGCCCGCATCGCCTTCGATTAAGCCGTTTGTCGGCTCTAATTGTAATGAGGTCGCTGCTTGGCTAGAGGGAAGAATACACAGCAAACTGGCTAACAGGATAAGTTGTTTGATCATCAGAATATCTCCTTATTAAGGTCTAGCGGAATTGATTGGTTAAGGTTTTCGATCCGGTTACTTCGCCGTTATTGCTGCTAAACGGGATGACAGCTTTAAATCTGGCGCTATTTGGGCAACCGCTAAAATTGATTGTGGTGGTGCCGCTCACTTTAGCCCCTGCCTGGATGTTGCCGACGCCTAACGGAAAGGATAAGGGACTTGTAATGACTGGGTTACAAGCGGCTCCGGAAGTTTGTGTAAGGGTTAAGCCGTCGATCTGGGTATTTTCGGCGATACATCCGCTCTTGTTTGACAGGGTGATAGTCCATTGGCGTTCAGTTTGAGTACCCGATTTAGCGGTGATAGATGCAAACAACTCAGGAAGATCACCTACTCCACAACCCACTGGGTTTTCTATAAACCGGTCAGAAAAGTCCGTTTTAACATCGTCCCAGACAATTAAATTGTCAATTGCAACACTAGCGCCTGAGATATTGTAAAAGTAGGCGAGAGCAAGGCGTGAGCCATCAGGTATGGCACCCCATGGTGAGGCATCATGGTAGCGCTGTGTTGTAACAAGGTTTCCATCAAGATAAAGATAAAGCTTACGTCCACCAAATTGCGCAATACCTGTTTCATTCCATACCATCGCATAATGGTGCCAGGCTGAACGGTCACCAAGAATGCTATCTAATGTTCCGGATTGGGTTGCAGTATCCACTAGCCCACTACAAAAGCTATTAGTTGCGACCCCTACTGTCCCGTAAAAGCCGAAGCCACCACAGCCGTTATTAGACCCAAACCCCATTCTCCAATGAAATACCGGCAAACTAGGTGGAGGCACGTAAAAAATCATAGTCACTGCATCAAAAAAGTTACTTGGGAAATTACTGAGTTTTGCCCAGAATTCTATTGTTCCCTTACTTTTTGACACAACGGATGTGGCAGGAAAAGTTAAGGCAAACACGTTTGAGTTCCCAACGTCATTCACAAAAGACTGACCAAAATTAGCAAAAGGGCCTGGCGCGAAATGCCCAGCTGTTTTTTGGCCTCCAGGCCCCACTTCGCTATTCGCAATCTCAGCATCACTGCCCAATTTGTTCCATAACACCACATTCCCGGTTTCAGCTTGGGCTGCAGGGCTGAGCAAGCCGAGCAAAGCCACCAGGCATGCGATGGCAGATAGGGTTTTGCGTTTAATTCCGTTCATAGAATCCTCCTTTAGGGAGTCAAGAAATACAATATGCCGCAACCCGTTTATGGTGTCGGTTAGCTGGGTAGGGCAGGCGAATAGTTAGAATTATTGTAAGAAAAGAGGATGGAGCGAAGCGCCATGGCCGGCAACAAGCCGATAAAAGCCAGGAGAGGCGCCAAAATTTATGGTACGAAATATAAGGTAATTAGGCAATCGATAACTAGTGAGTTAATTCTGTGGCTTGATGACATTTAGGGTTGATTTGTTTGATTTACCGGCATTCGTCAAAGCGCTCGGCGCTGCCGCTATGGGCATAGCCGGGTATAATCCGCGGCTATTGTTGACAACCCTTCTCCGCCATGTCCGAAGACTACTATTTCACCCCCGATCAAGCCGTCGAATCCCTAAAAGTGCCGCCGCATTCCATTCAGGCCGAGCAGTCGGTGCTGGGCGGTTTAATGCTGGATAACCAAACCTGGGATTCGGTTGCCGATAAGGTGGTCGAGACCGACTTTTATCGCCGCGATCATCGATTGATTTTCCGTGCTATCGCCCAGTTGGCGGAGAAGCAGGACCCGTTCGACGTGGTGACTTTGTCCGAGGTGCTGGAAACGACCGGCGAATTGCAGGATGTGGGCGGTTTGGCTTATTTAAGTACGCTGGCGCGCGATACGCCCAGCGCCGCGAATATTGTCGCCTACGCCAACATCGTCCGGGATCGTTCGGTTTTGCGGCAATTGATTCATGTCGGTACCGAGATTTCCGATTCGGCATTTACCACTGAGGGCCGGGAAACTGCCGATTTGCTCGAAAATGCCGAACGCAAGGTCTTCGAAATCGCCGAGCAGCGCCAACGTGGGCAGGGCGGGTTTAGCTCGATCAAATCCTTGCTGGCCAAGGCCGTGGATAAAATCGAAACTCTCTACGAACTCGATGGCGACATCACCGGCGCCAGCACCGGCTTCACCGATCTGGACGAAAAAACCTCCGGTTTGCAGCCCGCCGATTTGATTATCGTGGCTGGCCGGCCATCGATGGGTAAAACCACGATTGCGATGAATATGGCTGAAAACGTGGCGCTGAAAAGCGGCATGCCGGTTGCGGTGTTCAGTATGGAGATGCCGGGCGAATCCTTGGCGATGCGGATGATGTCGTCGCTGGGCCGCATTGACCAGCATAAAGTCCGTACCGGCAAATTGGACGACGACGATTGGCCGCGTTTGACTTCGGCGATCAATCTGCTCGCGGAAACCAAGATGTTCATCGACGACACGCCGGCCTTGACGCCGACTGAAGTCCGCTCGCGCGCCCGGCGTTTGACCCGCGAACACGGTCAGTTGGGCCTGATCGTGTTGGACTATTTGCAGTTGATGCAATCGCCTGCAAGCGGCGATAACCGGGTGCAGCAGATTTCCGATATTTCCAGGGGCTTGAAGGCGCTGGCCAAGGAGCTCAATGTACCGGTGATCGCGCTGTCGCAGTTGAATCGGAATCTGGAGCAGCGCCCCAACAAGCGGCCGGTGATGTCGGACTTGCGCGAGTCCGGGGCGATTGAGCAGGATGCCGACTTGATCATCTTCGTTTATCGCGATGAGGTCTACCACGAAGACAGCCCGGACAAAGGCATCGCCGAAGTGATTATCGGCAAGCAGCGGAACGGACCTTTGGGGACGGTGCGGTTGACTTTCCTGGGCCAATACACCCGTTTCGAAAACTTTGCCGGCGTTTATAACGGCCCCGAGGATTACGAATGACGCCTGCGGCTTTTGTGCATCTGGATTTGGAAGCCGTGCGGCACAACTTGGCCCAAGTGAAGCGTTACGCGCCGGACAAAAAAATCATGGCGGT
This sequence comes from Methylomonas defluvii, assembly GCF_033949435.1. NCBI lineage: Bacteria > Pseudomonadati > Pseudomonadota > Gammaproteobacteria > Methylococcales > Methylococcaceae > Methylomonas > Methylomonas defluvii. The sequence continues at coordinate 59,076 of NZ_JAXARY010000011.1, forward strand.
GATCAAAGCCAACGGCTACGGCCACGGCATGACGCGGGTAGCCACCGCTTTGGAAGCGGCGAATGGTTTTGCGGTCGCGCGGGTGGACGAGGGCGTCAGGCTGCGGCAAGCTGGATTTAAACAAGCCATCACCGTATTGCAGGGCTTTGTCTGCGTCGATGAGTTGTTGCAGTTGTTGAAGTATCAATTGGCGGCGGTGATCCATACCCCGCAGCAAATTGCCATTCTGCAGCAGCAAGCCGACGCCGAAGGCAAACTTGCTGTCTGGCTGAAAATGGACACCGGCATGAATCGCTTGGGCTTTAAAGGCGCCGATTTCAATGATGCTTACCAGCAACTGTTGGGCTGCGCGCGGGTCGAGCAACCGATCAATCTGATCACCCATTTTGCCAATGCCGACGATTTGCTGGACGATAAAACCCGCCGGCAAATCGATTTGTTCAACGACGCGGTCAAAGACTATCCCGGCGCGTGCAGCATCGCCAATTCCGCAGGGATTATCGGCTGGCCGAATGTCCGTTTCGGCACCGCTCAGGACCGCAGTAGCGATTGGGTGAGACCGGGATTGATGCTCTATGGCTGCTCGCCGTTTGCCGGTAAAACCGGTGCGGATTTTGGTTTAAAGCCGGTGATGAGTTTGCATTCACGGCTGATCGCGGTCAAGGATGTCTCCGCAGGCGAAACGGTCGGTTACAGCGGTACCTGGCAATGCAAAACCGCAACTCGACTGGGCGTAATTTCCATCGGTTACGGCGACGGCTACCACCGCCACACCAAGAGCGGCGCGCCGGTGTTGGTAAACGGCCAACGGGTGCCGTTAATTGGCCGGGTATCCATGGACATGATCACCGTTGATCTCAACCAACTGCCGGATGCGCAACCCGGCGATCCGGTAACCTTGTGGGGCGACGGCTTGCCGGTGGAAGAAATCGCCCGTTACGCGGAAACCATTCCGTATACTTTGTTGTGCGGAATTACGCAGCGGGTGCAGGTGATCGAGCGTAGGCTGGATTAGGCTGTAAGGCTCAGTTGCAAAGCGAAAATCGGAGGTTGTTTGGTCGATTGCCGAATTTTGCCTGCATTTATGTCCAGGCAAGTCTTAGATTGCAGGCGCTTTTGAGTGATGAGGCTCTGGCCTAAAGATCGGTAGTCCACGCATCGAGCTGCAAGCCTGAACGACTGAGTTATTTTCTCGGCGATTCAGGCTTTTTTATTGATTGGCCGAGTTATATGCTAAATCGCTGCAGATCAGAGAGAGAATATTTTAGCTTCGAGCGGCCATCGTCTAGCTTGGCAGAAGAATGCGCTGGATCCGAGGCAGAGTGGCGAGGCTTTGTTGGCGAGAGGGGCTTAAAATGCCGAACTTTAGTGCTTTCAAGCGTTGGCTTGAGAAAATTATTCGGGAAGGCGGGGCTTTTAAACTTGTCGCTGCTGGGAGCTAGGTTGGTTGTTAGTCATGGTTAGTCTAGCTTGCGTAATTGCACGTTTAAAAGCTTACGTTCCTCCGATTACGTGATCGCCAATTAGAGCTTGTTTTCCTTGGTGCGACCGCACTGTAAAACTATTGATTTATCATTTAACAGCATAGAAAAGGGATAACCTTGTATGTTTGAAAGAGTTGTGTTGAAACGTTCACTTGATGGTCCGGGAATTTCTATAGGTGAAATTGCGGAAGCATTGCTTTTTTATCAAAGTGTTCATGTTGTTTTAGATCATTCAAGCCTTTTTGGTCTTATTAAAAACATAGGAATGCGTAATGTATTGAAATTACTGTCTTTACCAGATATCCGAACGACATACATCGATGAAATGACAGGAACACGCACTGAGCAGACTTCTGCTGGACCTGAATATTCACTCGTATCCTTCATGCTCACAGGACACCAAGATATTGGGGTTTTTCCCTCTCGAAAAAAACGACTTGAAGCTATGCTTGAAAGTAATGGTTACAATAAATCAGATGTAAAGTTTTTCGTAGAAAAGTTTCGTAAGTGTGTAAGTTATAAAAAATTAGGCGACGATTATTTTATAAAAGGAGGGTTAATTTCCGCTGCCCGAGTTGATTTATTTGAGAATGCATACGTTGCAGAGGCTTCAAAAGTTGTTGCACAACATCTCCTTGGGCAACACTCTTTATCCAGTAACTTTTTCTTTCGTGTGATTCCAAATGGTGAAACATTTAGCGTCGCTACAAATCTTGATTTTGATTTGATCTCTACTATCCAACAAGCAAAAGATAAAAATGCGGGACAATATACTCCTGCCCATATCACGAGTGAGCTACTTAATGCATCAATGGGAGTCATATTTGCCGGACACTATGGAGGCGATTTCTACACATCCGAGACAGAGTCTAAAATAATTCAGTTACGACAGCGTTATCTCCTTCATAGGTTTCAACTTGACCGTTCCGCAATTAGTGATTTTCAAGAAATAACTCTTAAGGGAAGTCCAAGTATTGTTGAGGTAATCAATCAAAAGAAACGATCATTTGAAGAGTTTCTTGAACTCCTATCATCTGCAAAAAAGTTTAAAAACTGGCTTAAAGGCAAATCACCAGATGAATCTCTAATAACTGGTTATCTAGAAGATATTACGGCACAGGGGTGGCTGAGCAGTGCACCAGGAAAGGTGTTGCGATATGTTGTCGGATCTAGCGTAGGTGCAATAGAGCCTATTTCTGGATTAGCCATCTCCGCAGGTGATAGTTTCTTCTTAGACAAATTATTTTCTGGATGGAAACCTAATCAATTCATAGAAAGCAAAGTTAGACCTTTTGTTGATCCAGATGGAGACTTTGACTGAACAAGTTATCGCATTAACACATTGAGCTTGGTAGGAACCAGCCTATTCCAGTCAAACCCTTACTTCCACTTCGTACCCCGAGTATTTGCGGATATTAATTACGCCGTTGTCGAAGATCAAATACTGGCCTTTGATGCCTTCCAAAATGCCGGACACTAATGGCTCTTTATCGAAATTAAACGACTTCACTTTGCTGGGGTATTGCAGCACCGGATAGTCGAGCGTTAGCGGTTCGGCATCGCTGAGCAGCTGCGGCGGAGTGTGGGGAAATTGCGCGGCGATGGTTTGCAACTGCTCGGCGCATTCGGTGAGTAACCCGTTGCGGATGGCCGGCAAATCCAAGGGCGCAGCGTTGTTTTTCAACATTTGTTGCCAGCTGGTTTTGTCGCTGACGTGTTGCGCCAGAGTGACTTCGATTAAACCCGACAGATGGCGGGAAGCGACCTTAAAAATGGGTAAGGCCTGCACCGCGCCTTGGTCGATCCAGCGGGTTGGGGTTTGCGATTGGCGGGTGATGCCCACTTTGATGCCGGAAGAGTTGGCTAGATAGACAATATGCGGTTGAAAGCAAAACTCTTCGCCCCAACTGGGTTCGCGGCAGGTGCCGGCGGCGTAGTGGCAGGTTTCCGGCTTCATGATGCACATGTCGCATTGCGCCAGTTTGATGAAACACGGGTAGCAATAGCCTTGATTGAAGCTTTTGTTGGTTTTTTTCGCGCAATGCACACAAAAGATTTGGCCGGTGTAACGTAGCGTGAGTTTTTTACCCAACAGCGGGTTCAATTCGATTGCCTGCTCGCCGACCGGCAAGCGGTATTGCACTGGCGCGGCCAACGCGCTGGTCATTTTCTGCAGACTGCCTAACACTTGATTTAATCCCGATAGCTGAATAACGGCAGCTATAATGACAGCGTTTCCAGCGTACTCAAAGAGGATTCGATGTCATTCATGCAAGTTGCTGCGGGTGGCAATATTCCGTTTGAAATAAATGTGGTGGTCGAGATTCCCGCATTCAGCGATCCGGTCAAATACGAGGTGGATAAACATACCGGCGCTCTGACAGTGGACCGCTTCATGGGCACCGCCATGCAATATCCCTGCAATTACGGCTACATTCCGCAAACCTTGTCCGAAGACGGCGATCCGGTGGATGTGATGATCATCACGCCGGCACCGTTGCTGAGTGGCTGCGTGATCAATTGCCGGCCGGTAGGTGTGTTGAAAATGATAGACGAAGCCGGCCCTGATCCCAAGCTGTTGGCGGTACCTGTGCCGCGCTTGACGCCGTTTTACAATCACGTCAACGATTACAAGGATTTGCAGCCAGACAAGTTAGCCAAGATCACCCATTTTTTCCAACACTACAAAGATCTGGAAGAAGGCAAATGGGTCTGCGTGGAGGGTTGGGGCGGGGTTGAAGATGCGCGGCAGGAAATTTTAGATAGTGTCGGCCGCTATAAAACCTCGCATAGCAGCCGTCGCTAATCTGTTGTTCTGTGGTTAGTTGATCGTTTGGGCGAGTTTCAGTTTTTTCGCGCGGTACATCGCGCTATCGGCTCGGTTTAGTAGGTCAAGACTGCTTTGGCCGTCGTGGTGATAGATGGCCGCGCCGATGCTGGCACTGATAGCAACCGGCTTGCCCGCAATGCTGCAAGTTTCAGCCAACTGGGACTGAATTTTTTCTATCACCGCCGCCACGCTGTGATCAGCATCGACTTCACCCAACAACACCAAGAATTCGTCGCCGCCGTAACGGCAAGCGGTGTCGCCGCAGCGCAGACAAGCCGACAAGCGTTCCGCCACTTCTTTCAGTAATTGGTCGCCGGCCGCGTGGCCGAGTTCGTCGTTGATGTTTTTGAATTCGTCCAGATCGATAAACAATAGTGCGACCGGCCGTTGCTGACGATCCGCTTGGGCCATGGCCTGTTGCAGTCTATCCAGTAATAAAACTCGATTGGGTAAGCCGGTTAACTCGTCGTGATGTGCGCAATGCAGCGCTTGCCTGTAATTCTCGTTACTTTCCAGTAGTTGCTGTTCCAAGGTTTTGCGAGTGGCGTTCAGCGACTCGATTTGTCGGCGGGCGTCGGCCAGCTGTTGCTGACTAATCGCCAGGGCGCGTTCCAATGCCGCAAGCTCGGCTCGGGATTGATTCAATTGACAGCATTCGCTGTCGCTTTCGCATACCGGTGTTTGGTTAAGCCAGCGCTGGGCGACGATGGGTGAAACAACAGTGTATTTATGTTGCTGGACTCTGATTCGGTTATCCATCACAGCGCCTCCATTAAGTCAGCGGCTGAATCGATGGTAGTCAACACTGCGCTAGAGAAGATCGAATTATCAAATTTCATGACAATAACCCATATGAATTGAGTGGCCGGAAATCTCGTTAACCGAGGTTTGTTGGCTTAACTGGATCAATTCATGTGCCAGACGCGCGGGTTTTAAAGCTGTTGTTGGGTAACTGCCTGTTGTTGAAGGAGTTTGGCAGGAATGAAAAGATGGAAGAGAGGCTGGATAATGCGGGATATGGGGTCTAAGTGCAGACGGTATTTCGTCAATATTACGAAATACCGTATTCCCAGGTTTGGATAGCTGGAGAGGGGGGCGGTAACTTAGGTTTTTTGCTCGATAACCAAGTTTTTTTGCAATTCTTGTGGCGGTACCGGATGGGTCGGCTTCTGATACGCTGCCAGAATTTGCTTAACGTAATTGCGAGTTTCTTGATAGGGCGGGATGCCTTGATAGCGCTCTACTGCGCCTTCGCCGGCGTTATAAGCGGCCAGCACCAAATCGACTTTACCTTCGAAATGTCTTAGCAGCCAGTGTAGATAAGCGGTGCCGCCTTTGATGTTTTGAATGGGATTCCAGCTGTCTTTTACCCCAAAACGCTCGGCGGTTTCCGGAATGAGTTGCATCAGGCCTTGGGCATTTTTACCGGACAGCGCGCTGGGGTTGAAAGCCGATTCGGCTTGAATCACCGCCATGATCAGTTGCGGATCGATGCTGTAAATGGGGGCAATTTCTTTTACCCAAGCCTCTACCCGTTCGCGGTTAGGATTGGGATCAGCGACCAGCTTCACTTCGGGTTCCGGAGTCGGTGGTTGGCAGGCGGGGTCGTCACTGGGTGTGACATCGCCGAAACGGGTCAGCATTTGCTTGGCATGGCTATCGCCGTGTTCTGCCGCTTGTTTGAACCAGTGACTGGCCAGCGGAATGCTGCGAGCCACGCCGCGGCCGTTGAAATACATAAAGCCGATGCTGTAAGCCGATTCGGCATCGCCTTGCAGTGCGGCCTTGCAGTACATATCAAAAGCTTGATGGTAATCTTGTTTGACAGTGCGGCCGTGTTCGAAATCGGCAGCGGTCTTGCGGATTTGTTCCAGATTAACCGGCGCTACGTCCTGAGCATTAGCGATTTGGGTGGTGAGGCTCAAGCACAGGGCAAGTAGCGATTGGCGTTTCAAGGTCATAAAATTCTCGTTCTGTATTGCTGAGACTAGGCTCTTCTAAACCCGGCCGGAAAAGGATTGAAGCGTCAATCCTCCAAGCTTCCAGCTACCGTATACATTGCAAGTGCTTGATCGCCCATATGGCCGAGTTTCCGTGCAATTGCGCTTCATAGCATCCCGCAGGATGTTGGCAAACCTTGAAATAGTTCCGGGGCCGCTGAGGGTGTTAGCTTTACCGGAACTGCTTCAAGGTTGTCCGCACTATACCGCCTGTTTTGCTGAGGCTATATTGCCCATATGGGCAGGTAAGTCTGGCGCGAATATATCACAGCGTTGATTTTACGGCGATTTAAACTGTTGTTTTTGATGTGGTTGTGGCGGATCTGCCGGCGCGGGGCCTGGTTTGGCTCTCGGTTTTCATTAGTACAGAGCAGACAAAATCATCCCCTGATTTCTTATCAAGATGACTTGCCGCGGAATTTTCAGGATTGGCCGGCAAATTTGCTCCTACGAGAAATTGCGCTGACTAAGCCCATGCCCAAAGACATCAGCAGGAAGCCGCCAGGCAGCGGCACCGTCGAGGGTGGCGGCATTATTGCGACACCACTGAAATTCACTTGCTGTAGTCCGCCAAAATCAAAAGCAAGTGCGGTATCAAACGCTTCGTCGCCCCAGTTAATCACCCCAAACTCAAGAAAATACGATCCGGTTGCGGTGAACGAGTAAGCGGACTTAATCCAGCCGGTCGGGCCACAGGTGTTGGCGTTATCCCAGCAAATGCCGCTTGAACCACCCAACGGTATCCAGCTTGTGCCGGCCGCAGCAAAGCCAATGGTGTTACCGTCATTCAATACCGCATCGAGTTCATCCGGTAAGTTGTTATCTACCTGACGATTCAACACATTACCGGGCACGACATTACCGTTAGCGGAATTGGTGCTGCGGGCTGTAAACAACCAGGCGGCAGTGTTGTGGGTATCCGCATTGACCAAGCGCGCCCAGGCGTAGTCGTCATAACCACGGCCATCCGTTGAAATGTAATTGAATTGCAAAGTCAGCGTGTCATTCGCATTGGCACTGAAAGCATTCGATTGAATTTTCGAGCCATTGGTTTGGTTCTCGGTGCCGCGTCCTTCATCTCTCAGAACCAAAGACGAAACACCATAAACACCGCCGGATGTCGACACGTAACCGAACTGAGCGTTTCCAGTCGGTGAGTTATTGACCGTATTGTCCCCGTAAATCAGCCCAGCTGCGCCGCTTGCCGTCCAGGTGTTATTGCTTAAGGAAATATTGGCAGCTTGCGCGGTAGGTAGCACAAGCGCCCCGCTTAAACTGAGGGCGATGAGGGGAGTGCGCGTAATTTTCATGGTTTTACCTTTTTAATCTGTCTATGGATAAGGCTCAGGGTTTTTATGAATAAGCCGCGCCAATCTCATTAGATCGTGCTGTTTGCCTGGTTAATCGGCGAAACTTATTTCGCGGTGTATTCCATGTGGCGGCAAAAAGGTTCAATGCAGGAGGTCGGTTTTCAGCAAAGCAACTTTAGAATCTAAGGTTTAAGCTTTGGCGGTGCGGACTGATTGCAAAATGAGCTGTTCCTATACATCAAAGGTCGAGTTTGCCATAATTCCAAGAACTGATCTTCTGGGGGTATGGACATTAACAAGCGAATTTTGTTGGGGGTTTGCGGCGGTATCGCGGCTTATAAAGCGGCAGAACTGGTGCGCTTGTTGCGGAAGCAAGGCCACGAAGTTCGCGTAGTGATGACCGCAGCCGCCCGCCAGTTTGTTACGCCGCTGACCTTTCAGGCCTTGAGCGGTCATGCCGTACATAGCGACTTGCTGGATGTCGAGCAGGAACAGGCCATGAGCCATATCCATTTGGCACGCTGGGCAGACCTATTGCTGATTGCGCCGGCGACCGCCGATACCTTGGCGAAAATGGCGCATGGTTTGGCGGATGATTTGCTATCTACCTTGTATCTTGCGGCCGAGTGCCCGGTATGGGTCGCGCCGGCGATGAACCAGGCAATGTGGCGTAAATCGGTAACCCAAGAGAATGTTGCCAGGCTGCAAAGCCATGGTGTGCAATGCATCGGCCCGGCTGCTGGCGAGCAGGCTTGCGGCGAGCAAGGTTTGGGACGCATGGTCGAGCCGGCCGAGATTTGTCGGCAACTGCTGGCGCCTGAGCAGCCCGGTTTTCTGTCGGGCATTAACATAGTCATCAGTGCCGGACCGACGCGAGAGCCGCTTGATCCGGTGCGGTACATCACTAATCGCAGTTCGGGCAAAATGGGTTATGCCTTGGCCGTCGCCGCCCTCTCAGCCGGTGCCAACGTGACACTGGTCAGTGGCCCGGTCAGCTTAGCCGTGCCGGCCGGCGCCAAACTTATTCCAGTGGAAACCGCCTTGCAAATGTATGATGCAGTGATGATGCATAGCCGGATGGCGGATATTTACATTGGTGCGGCGGCGGTAGCGGATTACCGGCCGCAACAGCTGGCTGACAGCAAGATAAAAAAGGCTGGCGACACCAGCAATATAGCCTTGGTAAAAAATCCGGACATCATTGCCGCGGTGGCTGAATTACAACCAAAACCTTTGGTTGTGGGATTTGCCGCGGAAACCGACGATCTGGAAAATTACGCCAAACACAAGCTGCAAAGCAAACACCTGGACCTGATCGCCGCGAATTGGGTTGGGCAGGCTGAAGGCGGTTTCGAGAGTGATCGCAACGCCTTGCAAGTATTTTGGCCGGGTGGTCAACAAATGCTGCCGATGACCGATAAACATACCTTAGCCGCACAGCTGCTTAAACTGATAGCCGAGAAATTGCATGAAAAAAATCCAGTTAAAAATTCTTGATCCGCGTCTGGGCCGGGAGATTGCTTTGCCCGCCTACGCTACCCACGGCTCTGCGGGGCTGGATTTGCGCGCCTGTCTGGATCAGGCCTTGACCTTGCAGCCGGGCGAAACGGCCCTGATACCTACCGGCCTAGCCATTCATATCGACGATCCGCATTTGGCGGCGGTGTTGCTGCCGCGCTCGGGCCTGGGGCACAAGCACGGCATCGTGCTGGGTAATTTGGTGGGTTTGATCGACTCTGATTACCAGGGGCAGGTGTTTATCTCCTGCTGGAATCGCGGCAATAGCGCATTTACCGTCGAAATAGGTGAGCGCATCGCGCAAATGGTGTTTGTGCCGGTGGTACAGGCCGAATTTGAGTGCGTGGCCGAATTCGACGAAAGCCATCGCGGCAGCGGCGGTTTTGGACACAGCGGCCGGCACTAAGCGGAGTCGCGACGGATGGGACGCATATTTAGCATAGTAGCCGGCATCGCGGCGCTGATGGTGTTATTGGCCGGTGGTGGCGCCTATTGGTTTTCCGCGGCCCAGGTTAGCGAAACCCAGCAAACCAGTACCACGGCCATTGCCAGCGGCATGACAGTCAGCATTGTCAGCCAGATCGAGACCTTGCAGCGGGTCATCGACGGTCTGGCGCAGGCGCCCGATGTGGTGGCGGTACTCGCCAGCGATAGCCACAATCCAGCGGCTTTGGATAATGTCGCTGCCAGGCTACAGAATACGATTCCACAAGCGCTGCGTGTGCGCTTGTTGCCAGCGACGGTCAGCGAGCCGGATCTTAGCCAAGTGCCGAATATGGGCTTTGCCGATTTGGAAATGGTGCGCGCCACGCTGACCGCCAAGCAAAAGCCCTTCGTGCAAGGCGAGGGCGAGCATCGGCATTTGGCAATGACGGCTGCGGTCAGTCAAAACCAGCAAGTGATTGGCGTGATTTTGGTTAGTTTAAAGCCGGATTTATTGCAACAGCTGATTAGCAAGACTACTGTCGGCAACGGTTATGTGGAGATCAAGCAAGAGCAGGCGGTATTGGCTAGTGTCGGCATGCAGGAATTGAAGGCGGAGGAGCCGCAAGTGATGCCGCTGACTAACAGCCGGTGGTCGTTGGAGTTGTCGATAGGTGGCGGCACCAGTACCGATGACATCATTTTATTTTCCTGCATTATATTGATCCCCGCTTTGTTGGGTTGTTTGGCGTTTTTTATCGGTTATCGTAAATTGGCCGATTATCTGCATCACGATCAAAGCAGTATTTTAAAAGCCGCCAAGGACATGATGACCGGCAAGCAGGTTGGCCACTATCCGGTGCAACTCGATGAAATGCGGCCGATTATTTCGACTTTGGCGCAGTTTAAACGCATCCTGGAGCAAGAAAAAAGCCCGAGTAAAGTCCCTGACGAATTGGGCGAGTACGATTTTTTCGACGAGTCGTTCGACATTGATTTTATCGAAGAGTCGCCTAAAACCGCCGAGCACTATGCCAGTGTGCCGGTCAGCTTGGGGACGGCGCCTATCAGCGTGGCCGAGCAGGCGCCGCTTAGTGTCGCGGCTCCCGCCGAGAAATCGGCACCCGTGGCGATGCCAAACGTTGCGCCGACGGCAGGCGAGTCTTTTGCCGATATTTTCCGTACTTATGATATTCGCGGTATTGTCGGACGCGGTTTGACGCCGGAAACGGTGCACAAGATCGGCCGGGCTTTGGGTAGCGAGGCCAGGCAGTTAAATATCAAGACTATTGTGATGGGCAGGGACGGCCGGCTATCCAGTCCCGGCTTGGCGGATGCGCTGGCAAAAGGCATTACCGAAGCCGGTTGCGATGTATTAAACATTGGCTTGGTGCCGACGCCGTTGCTGTATTTTGTCACCCAGCACAGCGAAGGCCGCAGTGGTGTGATGATTACCGGTAGTCACAATCCGGCTGACTATAACGGCCTGAAACTGGTTTTGAACGGTGAAACTTTATCCGGCGACAAGATTCAACAATTAAAAAAACGTATCGAAGCCGGCGATTTTAGCGAAGGTACGCCGGGTTCCATAGAGCTGAATAACCTATTCAGCAACGAATATGTCGGCATGATTTCCGACGACGTGCATTTGGTTAGACCGATGAAAGTGGCTGTCGATTGCGGCAACGGTGCGGCCGGACAACTGGCACCGATTCTGTTGCGCACGATGGGTTGCGAAGTGATCGAGTTGTATTGCGAGATTGACGGCAATTTTCCCAATCATCATCCCGATCCCAGCAAGCCGGAAAATCTGGGCGATCTGATTAAGGCTGTGAAGCATTATGATGCTGATATAGGCGTCGCTTTTGATGGCGACGGCGACCGAATTGGCGTGGTCGATTCCGGCGGCAAAATTATTTGGCCAGATCGGCAAATGATGCTGTATGCCCGCGATGTCTTGGCCAATAAACCGGGAGCGGAGATCATTTACGACGTGAAATGCTCCCGGCATTTGCACGATCAAATCGTCAAACGCGGTGGTCGGCCGTTGATGTGGAAAAGTGGCCATTCGCTGATGAAAGCCAAACTCAAGGAAACCACGGCGGCGCTGGCCGGTGAGATGAGTGGACATATTTTCTTTAACGACCGTTGGTTTGGTTTCGACGACGCCTTATATGCGGCGGCGCGGCTGATTGAAATTCTGTCTGCTGATATGCGTAGCAGTAGCGACGTATTTGCCGAACTGCCGGATAGTATCAATACACCGGAGCTGCATGTGCCGATGGTAGAAGGCGAAGGCATCCGCTTCGTGGAACAGCTATTCAGCCAGGCCAAGTTTAAGGACGGCAAGATCATCAATATCGACGGCATGCGCGTCGAATTTGCCGACGGCTGGGGCCTGGTCAGAGCCTCTAATACCACACCGGTTCTAACCCTGCGTTTTGAAGCGGATAGCCAGGATGCGATGCAACGTATTCAAGCTCAATTCAGGCAGCTGATGCTGCAAATCAAACCCGATATCAAACTACCTTTTTAATTGTTAGTGATCATGAAAGAAAAAACCGCGCACCAGATTGCCCACGTTCTTATCGAAGCCTTGCCGTATATTCAAAAATTCAAGGGTAAAACCGTTGTGATTAAATTCGGTGGCAACGCGATGGTCGATGATGCGTTGAAACACAGCTTCGCCCGCGACATCGTGTTGATGAAGCTGGTAGGTATTAATCCTATCGTCGTGCATGGCGGCGGGCCGCAAATCGGCGACTTGTTAAAACGCCTGGGTAAAACCTCCGAGTTTATCGACGGTATGCGCGTAACCGACAGCGAAACCATGGATGTGGTGGAAATGGTGCTGGGCGGCCTGGTAAACAAAGAGATCGTGAATATGATCAATATGCAGGGCGGCAAGGCGGTAGGTCTGACCGGTAAGGACGGTAACTTCATCCATGCCCGTAAGATCAACATGACCAAGGCCGGCGCGACGCTGGATGATGCTCCGGAAATTATTGATCTGGGACATGTCGGCGAAGTCAGCAGTATCGATCCGGCGGTGGTGGAAATGTTGGGTAACAGCGATTTTATTCCGGTGATCGCGCCGATTGGTGTGGGTAAGGACGGACATTCCTACAATATCAATGCGGATTTGGTGGCCGGTAAGGTTGCCGAAGTGTTAAAAGCTGAAAAGCTGATGTTGTTAACCAACATACCCGGCATTATGGACAGACAGGGCAATTTGCTGACCGGTCTGACCTTGACCGATATTGATAATCTGATTGCCGATGGCACGATTTCCGGGGGGATGATTCCGAAAACCCGCTGCGGCACTGATGCGTTGAAGGGCGGTGTGACCAGTGTGCATATCATCGACGGGCGGGTCGAGCACGCGGTGTTGCTGGAGCTGTTCACCGATCAGGGTGTCGGTACCTTATTGTTGCGCCGCTAAGCTGGATTGAATGAATGGTGCAAAGGCTTGGCGAATACTTTGCGCCTTGGCGCCTGAACATAATTCGTTGCCCAGGCTGGATTGGCGGCAGCGAATATCCAGAAATATCTGCAAAGTGTTGTTACGCTCCAGTAGCGATACCGACAGGCTTAAATCGTCGTCTTTCTGCGGGGCCGCGCGCATGATCAGTTTCTCGCTTTCCACGTCTTGGCCGGTGGTGGAGTGAGTCGCGACAAACTCGCCGGCGACTTTCCAGGCTTTTTCGCATTGCCCGGCGTCCTGGCAAACAAACAGGCCTAACTCGTTGCTGGCGTTACTGGCCGCTAAACTATCGCCGTTGACCGGTTTTCCGTCGTTGTTGTTGGCTTGGGTGAGGAATTGAAAGCGGGCTATGTCGGCTTTGAATTCTTTTTCGCTGTTTTGTCTGTCTTGTTGGTGACGCAAAAGCTCTTGTTTGCCCGCTTCTATCTGTTGTTTGCTGGCGGCAATATCCGCCAGTAATTTCGGCGGTATCTTGCTGCCGCCGCGCTCAAGATTGGCGGCTTGTTGCTGTTGCTGCTGCAATTGCAGTTGAATGCGTTCGATATTACCTTCAATCACTTTTTGCCCGGCATCGAAGGAAGCCATTTTATTGATCAAGGCTTTATTCATATCATCAATGTTACGAAAAGTGCTCAGCAGGACTTTGTCGTTGGCGTTTTGCCTGGCAATGATCTTTTCCTGTTCCTTGCGTAGCGCATCCAGCCGCTTTTGCTGGGCTATTTGTTCGGCGGTTTTGGCTTTTTCAAGCACATCGAGCACGCGGGCTTTCTCGCTTAATGTTTCCCGTTTGTGCTTTACCTGATCCGGCGGTACTTGGTCGGAGAAATAGACGTTACCGTTTTCATCCACCCAACGATACATTTTTTTGGCATATGCCGGCTGACCCAATGCACATAGCAAAGCTAGAGCGACAAATGAGGTTCGTTTGAAGGGGGCATGTCGCATGGCAATACTGGCTAGAGGCCTAGCCCAGTAGGCTGACCAATTGATGCAAGGGCGGCAAAATCATCATTTTTGCCAGTTGCAACAATACCAGCGCCACCAGCGGCGATAAATCTATCCCGCCCAGGTCGGGTAAAACCTTGCGACACACGTTCAGCAGCGGATCAGTCAAACTGTACAAAATCGATGAGGCTGAGCCGTAGCTGCCGGGGGCGAACCAACTGAGGATGGCGCCGGCAAAAATGGCGTAAACGAAAATATCGATCAGCATTTTCAGCAAGTCGGTAAACGACAATAACGTCAATGCCACAAAACTCACGGACAAGCCTTTAATAGCCAGTATCGAGAAGTTGGCTACTATTTGCAGCAACAAGGCCAATACCAGAGAAGAGCTATCGATGCGGCCGATAGACGGGATGAAACGGCGCATGATCCTTAGCGGCGGATGGGTGATTTTCACCAGAAATTGCGATACCGGGTTGTAAAAATCGGCCTGGGTCCACTGCAATAAGAAGCGCAATGCCACCGCTAAAATGTATAAAGAAAACAGGGTGTCTATCAGGAACACTATCGGGTCGGTCATGTAATTGCTGCCCATTAGTCGGCTCCTAGTTGTTTTGACATTTCAATGGAACGGTCATTGGCGGCATGCAAGGCTTTGGCAACCAGTTCGACAAAACCGTTTTGCATAAATGTCTCTATGGCTTGCTGAGTGGTGCCGCCCGGCGAGGTAACTCTGGCGCGCAATTGTGCGGGCGATTCGGCCGATTCCAAAGCAATTTTGGCGGCGCCCAGCGCGGTTTGTTGTATCAGCAGTCTGGCGGAACGTTCGTCCAGGCCCAATTCCAGGGCGGCTTTTTCCATCGCTTCCATCAGCAGGAAGAAATAGGCTGGTCCGCTGCCGGAGACGGCGGTTACCGCGTCAAGTTGGTTTTCGTCGTTGACCCACAGGGCCAAACCGACAGCGCGTAAAATATTTTCGGCCAGATCTTTTTGTTCGTCATCAACATTGGCGTTGGCGTGCAATGCGGTTGCACCGGTTTGCACCAGTGCCGGTGTGTTTGGCATGCAGCGCACGATAGCGGCCTCGCTACCTAGCCACTTAGACAGGCTTTGTTGGGAAATGCCGGCGGCAATCGATACGACCAGCACATTCTTTTGTTTCAGGCTGGGAGCGATTTGCAAAGCAACATCGCGCAATATTTGCGGTTTAACTGCCAGCACCACGACTTCGACTTCGTTAATGACTGTCTCGTTGTTGGCGGTAGTATTGACATGAAGTTGATCGGTGTGAGCCTGCAACGTGGCGGGCGCGGTATCCGACACCCAGATCTGCTGCGGTGAATGGCCGCTGGCAATCAAGCCGCTGATTAGACTGGTCGCCATATTACCGCCACCAATAAAACCGATTGTTTTTGTTTTCATAGCTTACTGATTAGTCTGTTGAATTGTTACGGAAACCGCTTTTCGCGATGCATTCTACATGACAATGGTGGCGTCGCAGAGAATCTCAAGTCGTTACGGATTTTTGCAAGCCGATATGCCGGGGGCGGATACCTAACAGTATCAGCGCCGAACTATAAATCAAGATTGCCGAGCCGATTGTTATCCCCAGGTGCAGGCCTCGTTGCGACGCGCTCCAATCGAGCCAAAGCGTCACGTCGACAAAATAATATAAAAACGCCGACATCACTGCGTTGGCCACCACAACCCGCATTATGAATATTAGCCATTGCTCGCAAGGCTGGTAAATTCGGGTTTTTAACAACGTCAACAAAAGAAGGAGCGCGTTTAGGTATGCAGACAAGGTAGTTGCCAGGGCGATGCCAAGATGAGCGAAGGGAAATGCCAGCAGCACACTCAATATGATATTCGCGACGATGGAATGCATACCAAAACGCATTGGCGTTTGTGTATCCTGGCGGGAAGTGAAGCCTGGAACCAATATCTTGATCAACATAAAGGCCAGTAAGCCTAGCGCATAAGCCATCAGGCTCTTGCCTGCCATCCGCACATCGTCGCTGCCGAATTCATTATATTGAAACAGCGTTGATAACAAGGGCTCAGCCAGCAGTGTTAAACCCAGGGTAGCAGGCAGGCCGATCAGTAACACCAGTTTCAAGCCCCAGTCCAACGCTTTGGAAAAGGCCAGGGCATCTTCAGCGGCATGGTTCTCGGACAATCTCGGCAAAATGACTGTCGCCAGCGCCACACCCAAAATTCCGAGCGGAAACTCCACCAGTCTATCGGAGTAGTAAAGCCAAGAAACGCTGCCCGAAGTTAAAAATGAGGCTACCAGAGTGCCGAACAGCAAATTGACTTGCACCACGGAGACCCCAAAAATGGCGGGGAGCATCTGCTTGAGCATACGTTGCACCGCTGGGTCTTGGTAGCCCCAGCGCGGCCTGGGCAGCAAGCCGAGCCTTATCAGTGCAGGGATTTGAAATAACAGTTGCACTACGCCGGCGCCAAATACGCCCCACGCTAAAGCCATAATCGGTTCGGCCATTAACGGCGAAATCCAGATTGCAGCGCCTATCATGCAAATATTCAGAAATACTGGAGTCAGTGCCGGAATGGCGAATTTGCCGCGTGCGTTCAAAATCGCACCGGCGAAGGCAACCAACGTAACGAAGAACAGATACGGGAAGGTGATGCGCAGCATCTGCACAGCCAGTTCGTACTGGCCGCCTTCCCACAGAAAGCCGGGTGCAAAAAGCAGGATCAGCAACGGCGCTGCAATGACGCCTGCCACTGTGAATAACATCAACAAGACAGCCAAGGTGCCGGCGGTGCGGTCGATAAACAGCTGGAATGCCTCGCGGCTACCTTTTTCGTTATAATCGGTCAGTGCCGGCACAAATGCCTGCGCGAACGCGCCTTCCGTGAATAAGCGGCGTAGAAAGTTCGGAATCCTGAAGGCCACGAAAAACGCATCGGTTGCCGCGTTAACGCCAAAAATGTTGGCAAATAGCATGTCTCTTACAAAACCCATGATCCGCGAAATCATGGTCATACTGCTAACGATTGCGGTGGATTTAAACAGCTGCTTGCTCACTGCAGGCCTCAGATTGAGTTTGGGAACACTAAAAATTTGACAATCATAGCATCCAAAATGATAATACGCGGTTCCAGATTAACTCAAAAGAACTGATAGACTATGGCTAATTCACCACAAGCTAGAAAAAGAGCGCGTCAGGCTGAGAAAAGCCGTATTCGCAATGCCGGACAGCGCAGCAACTTACGCACTTTCGTTAAAAAAGTGATCGCCGCTGTTAGAGCAGGCGATAAAGAGCAAGCTCAAGCCGCGTTTAAAACCGCTGTTCCTGTAATTGATTCGGCTGTTAACAAAGGCCTGATCCACAAAAATAAAGCCGCTCGCAGCAAAAGCAGACTTAACGACAGATTGCGCGCAATGGCTTGATCTCGACGCAAAGTCGATAGATCAGCAAGGCCTATGCAACAGATGTTGCTTGGGCCTTTTTTATGCGCGGCGGTTTTATCTCGCGCAGATACCAGATGCTCTGGTTCCTAATCTTTCCGATAATCAAAGGTTGTTAGCTTTCAAGCAACTTATTTGGAATAAGTTGCTTGCGGCGCGTGGACATGCTGCTAATCTGATAGCTTTCAGCTCATCAGCCTAAGGTACTGTCATGAATAACCAAGACCAAGCCAAACTGCGTTGGGGCATTCTCGGCGCGGCCCGCATCAACGAACGCTTATTGCCGGCAATAGTCGAAGCATCCAATGCCGAACTGATTGGTATCGCCAGCCGCCGTCCCGGGGCTGCGGCGCAAACGTTGGCTAAGTATGCCCCCTGCCACCCTGAGATACAGAGTTACGACAATTTAGATTCTCTGCTCAACGACGATGACGTACAAGCCATTTATTTGCCAATGGCCAATCATGAACACGCTGAATGGACTTTACGTGCCATCGAGCATCGCAAGCATGTGCTGTGCGAAAAACCGATGGCGCTGACAGTTGCCGATATCGATGCAATTGAAACCGCTGCTCGCCGTTACGGGGTGACCGTGATGGAAGGCTTTATGTATCGATTCCATCCGCAACATGCCCGAGTATTGGAGTTGATCGGTTCCGGACTGATAGGTGAAATTCGATCAGTACGTGCCAGCTATTCGTTCATGATGCGCCCGGCCCGGATGTATCGTTTAGCCGACGATGTTTCGCACGGCGGTGGCGCGATGTGGGATATCGGCTGCTATGCAATTCATTCGCTACGCATGTTTTTTCAGCAATCCCCTTGCCGGGTAACGGCGTTGTCTAAATACGTGGAAAGCGGCGCCGACATCGCCACTAGCGGCGTGCTGGATTTTGGCGAAGGCAAATTTGCGCATTTCGATTTCAGCTTTGAACGGGCTCGGCGCTGCGAATACGAAATCATCGGTACCCAAGGGGGTATCAAATGTCATGTGGTTTGGCAATTGCCCGGTGATGTGCCAGTGATTTCTTGGTGGACCGAGGACGGTCGCCAGTCCGAAGAGCGTTTGCCGGCTTCCAATCACTTCCGCCTGGAGATTGAGCATTTCAGCAATTGCGTGCTGAGCGGTAAGGGGCCGCAGTTGTCCCTAGCCGATGCCCGCGACAATTGCAGAACGATAGTGGCCGCATTGCAATCGGCGGCGGAAGGTCGGGTCGTCGAAATTTAATGGCAACAAGGCGAGGACGTCTGAGCGAGTGCTGTCAAACTCTGCAAAAAGGCCATGTCTTTGAGCCTCGTTCGCGTTTAATTCATATGAGTTTGCGGCCTCAGGAGCTTGTCGATGAACGAAATATTATCCAAAATTGTTCGGTGTGATGCCTTACGTATCGTTGCGATGTTAGCGACATTGAGTGTTCTTCAAGTGGGTTCTGCATGCGCCGTTGACGTGGTACAAGCCCGGAAAGATTTGCAGCAAATGGGTGTTGAATACACGGCACAGCAATTCGCGACCTCGGCTGGAGCCGGCGATATGGCGGCGGTGCGATTATTTCTGGATGCGGGAATGGATATCAACGCTGGCGATAGTGCCGCTTTGGGGTTGGCGGCCGGTAGAGGGCGGACGGAAATGGTGGAACTGCTATTGGCGAACGGCGCTAAGCCGACAGCAAATGCGCTGCAGTTTGCTAGAACACGAGGCCATTGGGAAATTGCAGATATGCTGGTGCGGGCGGGGGCCAAGGAATAGCCATCGCGTGCGCACAGATTGAGCGATTAGCGGGGATGCCAAGATTTTTCGACGAGAAAAGATGGGCGTGACTCCCTCGAGTTAGCTTAAGGGAGTCACGCGGAGACTTAACGCGCGAGTTTTTTCCGGCCGTTGATTCCCAAAATACCTAAGGCAGAGCCGAACAACCAAATCGCCGCTGGTACGGGCACTGCGGCAATATTGCTGGCGAACAGCTGGTTGTGGAATTCGATATTGCCGGCAAACGACTGAGCAACCAATTGGCCGTTCAATTGTCCGTAACCGCCGAATACGTTGGCCCAGGGCGCTAGAATCGAGCCCTGAGGGTTCTTGCTGCCCGCTAACGTTAACGACGTTGCGTCATAGAAATTGTAGATGACGTGTGTGGCGTCGATGCCGTTAAGATTGACTTGGCCGTTTTGAAATATCTGGCCGGTGCCGCTGACATTGATCAATACCGTGGAATTGCTTGGAGCGCTGATGTTGATCGTATTGCTCGCGGTCAGTTCGGCGCCGTCTATGTCAAACACGTTGAGTTCGCTATTGTTGCCGGTCAGATTCAGCGTACCGTAATTGTTGCCGACACTGCCGTTGGCGGTCAAAGCGTTCCAGGCGTTGGAGATATTTTGATATTGGGTTTGCGCACCGGAAAAATCCACCAATGTTTGCGCGAAGACGCCGCCATTGGCGGTAAAGCTGCTTAGCAGGGTGCCGCCTGCATAGATGCTGCCGTTCTGACCGTTGCCTACACCGCCGTTGTTGGCGGTAAGCGTGCCGTTGACGACCAAACGGGCTGCGTTGCCACTGATTTGCGAGGCCACCGAATAGTTGGCCAATGTAATATTGCCGCCGGCAGCCAAGTTGCCCTCTGTATCGGAATTTGAGCTGATGAAGTTGCCGAATACGAAAACATTGTAGTCGCTGGCCGGCCCTACCAAGGCTGCATGGGCTGGAGAGATGGCGGCAGCCAATAATAAACTAGTAGTTGCTATAGTGTGTGACAAACGCATTTTCCTTTAACCTTGAATAAGTATGATGGCGGGATGCCTTAAATTGATAATGTCTCGACAATATCCTTTCCCATGCGGAAATGTCTTAAGCAAAACCGACGGTTCAAATAAGAGCGTGATGACAAATACTTGACCACGCCGTTGGTCGACCGGAGAAGTTGGCTTTTACCGATTCGAGACCTATATTAAGTGACGAGCCGTTAATAGTCGGTTATCCCGGATTGCGGCGATAAACCATGCACTTCCGGCGTCCATTCTATCTGATTTGAATTTCGGGCGATACGGCCGTTGGTACAGGTGACTACCGGGTTAGCAAACTGCTAACCCGGCAGCTTATTCGAAGCCGTTTTTATTGGCTAAATGTCAATCCGTCATTTGCGACATCGATTTTGATCGAGTCCCCAGGGATGAAGCGTCCTGACAAAATCTCATTAGCCAGCGGATTTTCCAATTGCCGTTGTATCGCCCGTTTCAAAGGCCGTGCGCCGTAAACCGGATCGAAACCGGCTTCGCCGAGTAGATCCAGTGCGGTTTCGCTGACTTCCAGACCAATGTCTTTTTCCTGGAGACGACGGCGCAACAATTCGATCTGAATTTTACAGATGGCGCGGATTTGGCCCTGGCCGAGCGGATGGAAGACCACTGCTTCATCGACCCGATTGATGAATTCCGGTCGGAAATGCTGAGCTACAATCTCCATCACCGCATCTTTCATTTCGACATAGTTGTCTTCGCCCGCCAGTTCCTGGATCACGCTGGAGCCCAGGTTCGACGTCATTACCACCACCGTGTTTTTAAAGTCGACGGTGCGACCCTGTCCATCCGTCAAACGGCCGTCGTCAAGCACTTGCAGCAATACGTTAAACACATCGTTATGGGCTTTCTCGATTTCGTCAAGCAGGATGACCGAGTAGGGTTTCCGGCGCACGGCCTCAGTTAGATAGCCGCCTTCTTCATAACCGACATAGCCGGGAGGTGCGCCGATCAAACGGGCCACGGAATGTTTCTCCATGAACTCCGACATGTCGATGCGCACCATTGCTTCCTCGGTATCGAACATGAATTCGGCCAAAGCCTTGCAAAGCTCGGTCTTACCGACTCCTGTCGGCCCCAAGAATAGGAACGAGCCGTTGGGCCGGTTCGGGTCCGACAGGCCGGCGCGGGAGCGGCGGATCGCGTTGCTGACGGCTTTCAAGGCCTCGGTTTGGCCGATCACCCGTTTGCCCAGCTCTTCTTCCATGCGCAGCAATTTTTCGCGCTCACCTTCCATCATTTTCGAGACCGGAATGCCGGTCCATTTCGAAACCACTTCGGCGATTTCTTCTTCCGTGACCTTGCTGCGCAGCAGGGTGGTTTCCTGCATTTCTGCTTGCGAAGCCAAGTCCAGTTCTTTCTCCAGTTTGGGTATGTCGCCGTATTGCAGCTCGGACATCCGCGCGTAATCCTGGCTGCGGCGGGCCGCTTCCAGTTCCAGGCGGGCATGTTCCAGGCGTTCCTTGATCGTTGCAGTGCCTTGCAATGCCGCTTTCTCGGCTTTCCAGATTTCTTCCAAATCGGAATATTCTTTTTCCAAGTCGGCGATTTCCACTTGCAGGATTTCCAGGCGTTTTTTTGAGGCCGCGTCGCTTTCGTTTTTCATGGCCTCGCGTTCGATTTTCAATTGAATCAAACGCCTGTCAAGTTTATCCATCGATTCCGGTTTGGAGTCCATTTCCATCCGGATCCGGCTGGCGGCTTCGTCGATCAAGTCGATGGCTTTGTCCGGCAATTGCCGATCGGAAATGTAGCGGTGCGACAGCATGGCGGCGGCAACGATGGCCGGGTCGGTGATGTCGACGCTGTGGTGGATTTCGTAACGTTCTTTCAAGCCACGCAAGATGGCGATGGTGTCTTCGACGCTCGGTTCGTCGACCAGTACTTTTTGAAAACGGCGTTCCAATGCGGCGTCTTTTTCTATGTATTGCCGATATTCGTCCAGCGTTGTGGCGCCGACGCAATGCAGTTCGCCGCGAGCTAGAGCGGGTTTCAGCATATTGCCGGCGTCCATCGCGCCTTCGGCCTTGCCGGCGCCGACCATGGTGTGCAGCTCGTCGATGAACAGGATGATCTGGCCTTCCTGTTTGGCAACGTCATTAAGTACGGCTTTCAGACGCTCCTCAAACTCGCCGCGAAACTTGGCGCCGGCGATTAATGCCGCCATGTCTAGCGACAATAGTTGCTTACCTTTGATACCTTCCGGCACTTCGCCGTTAACGATACGTTGCGCCAGACCCTCGACAATGGCAGTTTTGCCGACGCCCGGCTCGCCGATCAGCACCGGGTTGTTTTTGGTGCGGCGTTGCAAGACCTGGATGGTGCGGCGGATTTCGTCGTCACGACCGATCACCGGGTCCAGCTTGCCTTGTTCGGCACGTTCGGTCAGGTTGATGGTGTATTTTTTCAAGGCCTGGCGTTGATCTTCGGCGTTGGCATCGTTGACGTTCTGGCCGCCGCGCATGTTTTCGATGGCTTTTTCCACGGCCGAAGCGGTGACGCCTGCTTGCTTGAGGATTTTTTGTAAGGAGCCGCTGGCTTCCAGGGCTGCCAGCAAAAATAATTCGCTGGAGATGAACGCATCTTTACGTTTCTGCGCCAGTTTGTCGGTCAGATTCAACATCCGCGACAATTCGTTGGAAATCTGCACATCGCCGCCGGCGCCGGAGACGCTGTCCAGACGATCAATTTCCTTGCTTAGCTCATTGCGCAAGGCGTTGACCTGGATGCCAACCTGCATCAGTAAAGGTTTGATACTGCCGCCTTCCTGATCGATCAACGCCAACATTACGTGCACCGGCTCGATGAACTGGTGGTCCTTGCCTAGGGCCATGCTTTGCGCGTCGCTGAGCGCCTGTTGAAATTTACTGGTTAATTTATCCATTCGCATGCTGCGTACCTCATTTGGGATATAAATTGTGTTGCCGCAGAGATGGGGCGCTACGTAACGCTTTTCAAGCGAGGGCTGGTGGATAATTCCACTATTTTTCGGGTGAAATTATTGCTACTGATTGGTGGCTTGAGATGGACATCGTTGGTAGCCTTGATAAATGATTCAAAGTACAATGCTCGCGCTCAGATAACAGATGTTGAGGGATTATGGCCTTTGCTAGTCAGCAGGTCCGGTTGTCAATATTGTCGGTCTGCGTAACCATTAGTTTTATTTTGTAGGAGTTTTAGAAATGGCAACAGGCACTGTAAAGTGGTTCAACAACACCAAAGGGTTTGGATTTATCGAGCCTTCCGAAGGCAAGGAAGATGTGTTTGTGCATCATTCCGTAATTAAGGGCGAAGGTTTTAAAACCTTGTCTCCAGGCCAGTCGGTTCAGTTCGATATCGAATCCGGTCCTAAAGGTTTGACTGCCGCGAACGTCCTGCCCAGATAAGCGTTAACGGTTACGGGTAAAAAGGCTCTTGCTTGCAAGGGCCTTTTTTATGCCTGTTACAAAATGGATTTTTCGGTCGAGGACAATATAACCAAGCTATAATGCAGCCATCCCTTCCAAACCGGCGTAACTGACTATGGCACGCGAATTTTCTTCTTTAAAACAAATGGATACCCCGGTCAAAGTGCTGTTTACCGGCTATTTGACTACCGTGGCGGTTGGCTATCTGATGGCTTTGATCCAAATTCTGTTTACTCATGGTATGGCTGACGGCAAGTTTGGTCTGTCGATAGACGACATTGTTTACAGTTATTACGGCAATCGTTCGGGAACCGTGCTGGAAACCAAGCTGAACGGGTCCATGAAGGAGAATGCATCCGAACAGGAACGGTTCGCCATTATCCAATGGGTACGCGATGGTGCCGACAAGGACGATTTTATCGACGATGGTATCGAAAAAATCATTCAGGAACGGTGTGTGATGTGTCACAACAAAGACGCACCGGTCCCGGATTTGAGCGATTTTAAAGTGTTGAAGGAATTGACCAAGGAAGACGAAGGCGCGACCTTCAGTTCGCTGACGCGGGTGTCACATATTCACTTGTTCGGCATCAGTTTTATTTTCATGTTTGTCGGCTTGATTTTCAGTTTTTCGGAAACCAGTACCATCAAGTACAAATGTATTGCGATCGGTATGCCCTATATGTTTTTGCTGGTGGATATTTTGTCGTGGTGGTTGACGAAGCTGAACCCGATGTTCGCCTGGCTGGTGATTGTGGCGGGCGGCGGTATGGCGGTGTCGTTTGCGTTTATGTGGACGGTGTCCGTCGCGGAAATGTGGTTGTTTGATAGGGTGTTTCTGGATGCTGACGGTCAGCCCAGAGTGCAGTGGAGCACAATAGTAGAAGCCAAGTTTAAGCAGGTTGGCGGAGAAGCCGCAGCCAAAAAATTAGGTGAAGTACTGAAACAAGCGGGTGTTTATGTCTGGTCGAAATTTCAGAATCAGGGGCTGCCGTTTTTGAAGGATTTGTACGTAAAAATAGCCAAGAAAGACAAGTAGTTAAGTAAATGTGATTGGGTAGGCAAAACACTGTCGAGAAGTTAAAGTTCCGCGCTTGGCAAGCCGATAACCGGAGCGGTATGATGCAAGCTCGATTTGCAGGAGGTGTACCATGATTAGCAATGTACTGAATAGCGCAACCAGTCTGATCAGTAATGCTCAGCAAAAAGCCAGTACCGCCGCGCAAACCATCGCGAATTTGCCGGTGCAAGCTCAAGAAGTCGGCGGCTCAAAAGATGTCGGTTCAGCTGATTTGTTCAAGCCGGTGTTGAGCTTGAAAGAAGCTGAGTTGGAAACCTCGGCTGGTGCCAAAATGATCAAGGTTCATGAAAAAACGCTCGGATCTCTTCTCGACGTGACGGCCTAATGGCTGACGCTGACATCATAGCCCAGCGCTTTGATGTCAGCGGCAAACGCATTCATTTCTTCAACGCTCATTCTTTCCAGTTCGTCCGCTTCCATTTGGAACGATTGCCTGGCCACGCTGTAAAGCATAATTTCTTGCAGTTTAATCTGGTCAAACTGTAATTCCTGCAAAAGCGCTAAATAGGCCTGCTTTTCCCCATCAGACCACGCTTGCCGATAATGCAACATGCAGGTTTGTAGTTTGGTTGGACAAAGTCTGGTGGCAATTTCTAGACGTTCCAATAACTTTTGCTGACTTTGACCTGTGCTGTTGATCAACTTGCGGCCCTGTTCGGTCGCGCTATCCAGCTTGAACCATAATTCGCCGTTGTGTCCGCTCAATTCCGCCAAGCCCGCTTGTACTGTCGATTGGTGTATCAAACTGCCATTGCTGATCAATACAAATTTGCTGGCTGGAAATACGCCGGATTCCGTGGCGATCTTGCCGATCAGATGCACGGCTTTATCAAAATCTATTAAGCTGGTCGGTTCGCCGTTGCCGGAAATGGCGATATCCTTGATAACGCGGTGATCGATTTCGACGTTAAATTGCTCAAAAAAATCGCCGTGTTGCACGTAATTTAAAAAGAAGCGCAGTTCCTGCTCCAGTAAGGCAAAATCCATTTCCGGCGCATTACCGCGCTGTAACTGCGGTACTTGGCAGTAAATACAGCGCCAGTTGCAGGCATTGTTCGGATTGAAATTGACACCTATCGATAAACCACCCGCACGGCGGGAGATGACCGGGTAGACATATTTCAGGCCAGCGACATTACGGTTGTGATTGGTGGTGGTGAGTATCGGTTTCACTTGAGATGCGCCGCGCAAACCGTAACGGGTTTGCGCGGCCATGAGTTAGATTCGGACTAGCACTTCGCCGCGTCCGGTTTCCGCCATATCGCCGCCGTAACGCTGCACGCGGTTAAACGCCGCACCACTGTCGGCAAAACGGGAATTGAAGGATTTGAACGATGCGAACAGTATGGGCAGGAAGGCCAGTGTGTGGGAGCCGCAGTCGTTAAAGGTCGCTGATAATTGCGGCTGATTCCATAGCAACAAAGTGCCGCGCCGCATCGCATAGCCCAGATAGCGGCCGGTGTTACCCATCACCGCGATAGTGCCTGCCAGCATCCGCGAGCCGCAATAATCGCCGGCATTGCCTTCGATCAAAATCTGGCCTCGGCGCATATGGTCGCCGGCACGCTGGCCGACATTACCTTTCACTAACACCGTACCGCCTTTCATGCCTTGTTTGTTACCGGGTAGGGCCCCGCCCAGAAAATCGCCGGCATCGCCTTCGATTTGAATCAAGCCGTTTTTCATTTCACATGCGGCATACAGGCCTGCGTCGCCACTGACGTTGATCGTGCCGGATTTCAGTTGCATACCCAGATAAGCGCCGGTATCGCCTTGTACGCTGATGCTGCCGCCGTCCAATTCCTTGCCAATGAAGTCCAGCTTGTTATTGCTATAGGCGATAATGATTTCTTGGGTGTTCATGCCGGTGATGTAGAACAACTCGTCGACCCGGCGGCGGCTTTTGCCATTCTGTAGTTCGATGGCGGCAATCGCATCGACGTCCAAACCTTGCAGCTTTTGACAAACCAGCGGCGACATGTCGATACGCTGGTCAGTTGGCTGTTTCAGGGTAAAGGTTAACGCGCTCATGCCATGATCTCCTGCAAATGAAAGTGGAACGGTCCCAATTTGCCGCCGTAGTTGCCGGCACTGATGCGCTTGATGCCGTTGGCCGCGCCCAGATCGCAAACCGCTTGGATACCGACGCGCATGGCCTTGTCGATGTCTTCCTTAGCCAAACCGTCGATGACGATTTCCATCACCGATTCGATTTCCGGCGATAAATCGGTTTTGGTCACACCTTTTAAAGTCGGGCAAAAAGCATCGTTTGTTGATGCGCCCAATGAGGCGTATTTTGAGCCAACCTTGGAGCCGGAGCGTACCACGCCGCCGGGGAAGGGCATAATCACATTCGGGATTTTTCGCATTTCCTCAATCGCCGCCTCGCAGGCCGCCAAAGCTTGTGGTTGCGATTCTGCCAACACCAGAAAGTTGCCGCCGCCGACCGCATCCACCATGCCTGTGGTAGCTTCTGTAAGAAACTCACCGTCCATTACCGGCACTCGCCAGTAGCGCTTGCCGCCGATCTTTTTTGCAATTTGAAAGCCATCGCCGAAGTAACGCAGGTTTTTACCCAACGGAATTGGCTTGCCGCCTTCGATGCCGGCAAATAGTGCCGAGGTTGGCGAGGTCAATACGCATTGGCCGGCGCGGGTTTCTAATTGTTTGGCCAGACCTTTGCCGCCCATCGCGTAAATCATGATGGCGACGCCGGGCCGTCCGTCGGGCGTTTCGTTCGGGCTCAACACTCGTTCGATGCCCGCCTCGCAGCCGCAAGCAATTACAGAGGTCGCGAAGCCGGTCATCGCTTGCGCGGAAATCATCGCCCATTTTTCGTTTTGCGCGGTGATGATGGCGCGCGTCGCCTTCATCGGAAAGGCTTCGGCGAAAGTTTTGTCTATGGTTACGCCATTAATGATCATGCTGCACCTCGCAACGGATGTGCCGTTAAACTGCCGCGTCCGTCTTCGCTAATTTCGTCGTCGCTGATTTTAAAGTTGCCGAGTTTCATGGTCAGGTATTTGTCGAAATAAGGTTTGAGGTCTTTTTCGATGGATAGATCGTAGTCCGGTTTGACGATATGGGTCGTGCCCCAGGTGACTTTCACCACCTCGCCGTCTTTAACGACCAGTTCGCCGTCCTTGAACACGTAATCGGGTTTGGTGAACATGGTCTGGCGGTCCGAGTTTTCAGTGTAAACGGTGATGTCGGCCCAGTTGCCTGCACTCAAGGCGCCACGATCTTTTAGGCCGATGATGCGGGCCGCGCCGGCGCGGGTCATGATGGCGATTTCGTTTAACGTGTATTCGCGCTCGATCGAGGCTAGCGTGGTCATTTTTTGCGCTTCCGGATGGATGGTCGCCAGCATGTCGTTCCGGAAGCTGCGGTCCATCAGCAGGCGGATCAGATGCGGATAGCTGGTGAACGGCGCGCCGTTGGGGTGGTCTGTGGTCAGGAAGATTCGCCAAGGATCTTCGACCAACAGGAATATTTCTAAACCGATGGCCCACTGTAAGGCATTGACGAAGTTTTGGTCCTTGTATTTAAACGGCACCACGCCGCAGCCGGCATCGCATTCGATGTCCATGCACACCCATTTATTGGGGCTGGCGAAGCGATGGTTGGCGTGTTGGCGCATGTTGTCGCCGGAGGCGGTCACGGTCTGGCCGAACAGAATCTGGCCTACATCAGCTGTAATGTTCTTGTTGTTGTTGATCGCCTCGGCAATTTGCGCGGCGCCGGAGGAGAATTTGAAATCGCCTTCTTTACCGTAGCTATGGAACTGAATATGCGTCAAGTGCATCGGCAGGCCGTCGATACCTTCGATGGTATTTAAGGTGGTTTCCAGATTGCCCGGTACGCCTAAATTGCAGCCATGCACATGCAAAGGATGAGTGATGCCGAGTTCTTGCACCGCTTTAGCTAAGGTTTGCAAGATTTGACGGGGCGTGACGTCGTAATGGCTGTTCTTTTCGTCCAAATCCAGTTTGCGCTGGTTGAATTTGAACGCATTGATGCCGCCGGCGTTGACCACCTTAATGCCGATGCCTTTGGCGGCGTTCAGCGTCCAGGCCACGTAATCATTGATGGCTTTTTGATCTTTGTTGGCGGTCATCATGCGCAGCAAAAAGTCATCGCTACCCAGCATGACATAGCCGCCTTTATCCACTATCGGTGTGTCGCCCATTTCCATATGTGCTTGGCGAGCGTTGATCGGCAAAACCGCCGGTTCGAAGCAGGCTGTGTAGCCCATTTCCGCATAGCGGTAGCCTGCTACGTAAGTGCTGGGCATCGCGTGACCGTTACCGGAGCGGGTAATCGGCGTGCGGTGCACCGGGTCCTGGCGATGGTCTTCCGGCAATAGGGTGCGGGCGATATTGCCTTTGCCGCCGCCGATGTGGGTGTGCATGTCGATGGCACCCGACATGACCACTTTGCCGCGCAAATCGTATTCTTTGTCAACCGGTCTGCCGTCTTTAGGCGCATCGATAATGCGGCCGTCCTGCACGTAAATGTCTTGCTGTTGTCCGTCGATGCCGCTGGCCGGATCGTAAACGGTTCCACCTGTAAGTTTTATCAACATGTGTTTGATCCTAAAGTGCTTGTTCGATAGCGGACAGGACTTCGGCGGTACTGGGCAGGCCGGAGTCGCGCAATTTTTTCAGGCGGATCGCCACCACATTATCCAGGCGGTAAGCATGGCCGGAGTGGTCGATGCCGGGCGTGCCCACGGGAATAAACACATCCGGTTCTTTCTCAAACTTCATGCCGGAGCGAGCGATGACGATGGTCGGTAAGTGGGTTTTTGGGGGCAGTGCACTGCTGTTAAAGGCCTGAACCCACAGCAAGGCATCGGCTTCGCCGTTATTTAGTAGTGTTTGGCCGTCGTACAGATAAGGATCGTACTCGGGGTAGCCACGGGCAAAGTTGACGCGCGCGGGGTAGCCGGTGGTCCAGCCGCAGACTTGGTTGGCGGTTTGGTCGCCTTCCTTGCCGCCCAGCGGAAAGCCGGAGCAGCGGGTGCCGGCTTGGTTAAAGTCTTTAACGATATTGCACAGCGTTTGCACGGTTAGCTCAGCTTGATCGAATGCCAATGCCGCCGCACCCCATAGAATGACGCCATACTGTGCGGCCTTCAGTTTGTCGGCGATAAGCTGTAGCTCGCTAATGGCGATGCCGGCGACACTTTGTGCGTGTAGCAAGTGGCCTTTAACCAGGGCCGACAATGCGGCAGCCACATCCGGTAAGTCGGCGTCGGCACAAGGTAGTACGCGGGCTTTTTGGCCGGTAGGAGAGGTTGAGGCGTTTCCGGAGGGGGCTTTGCCCAGATAAATAATTTCCCGGTTTGCCGTGTTGTCGAGGAACATGGCTTCCTCATTCCACAAATACTTCTCGAAAAAGCGTGGTGCAAAAGCTTCTAGGTCGGTGCCGACTATCAGCAATAAATCGCAGCGGTTTTTCAGTTCGGCTAATGTGGTATTCATCCAGCCGGAGTCTTGCAAAGCCAGTAAATTGCGGCGTGCGTTATTAAAATTGAGGTTATCGACCACTGCGCCGCTTTTGTCGGCTAAAGCCAGCAATGCGCGCATGCCGCTCACGTCGGTGGCGCAGCCGCCGATCACAGGTTGATGGGTGTTTCGTAGCAATTCCGCAGCTTTAGTGGTCGCCGCTTCCAAACTCGCTGCCTGCCCGGCAATGCGCGGCACGGTGTCCGCTATGGCTTGTTCGAATGCCGGTGTATTAACCGAGCAACCGTTTGCGGTCACTTTCAAGGTTGTGCCGTCCACCTGTATGCTCAGGTCGTCGGTACCCATGCCGCAAAAAGGGCTGGGTACCTCGGTTATTTCAGTCATGGAAAGTCCTCAATCTTTTTTAATATATTTGAATCGTGGATCGTCGGGCGTGCCTTCCAGGATGCCGGCGGAAGTTTCTGCCGCATCCCACATCAACACGTCCTCAATTTTTTGGGCTAACAGAAAATCTTTATCGGTGATGCCTTTTGCCGAATGCGTGACCAACTTGACGATCACGAATGCATAGGAAACAGTTAAATCCGGGTGGTGCCAGGCTTTTTCCGCCAAGTGGCCGACGGTGTTGACCACCATTAAAGTCGCTTTCCAGCCGCTGGTCTTGATTTTGCGGCGGATCCAGCCGTTTTCGTAATACCAGTGCGGCAGTTCCTGTGCTAAACGTTCGGCGATTTCGGTCTCGCTATAGACCTTGGCAGTATCGTGCGACATCGATTATCCCCCCCGGATTGAAGTGACTCGGCATTCTATCGCACAGTTTAGTCGGTGTCTTTACGGTGTACAGGTGTTTGGCTGGATTTCAGTGTCAATTGTCGGCAACTGGAGGGGGCTTTTTTTTAACTGGCTTGCTTAGGTGGGTTGAGGGAATGCCTCAGCGCAGAGGCATTCTTTTCGGCATGCGTTTGCTATTTAACCACTCTTAACTGCGGTTTTTGCGGAGGTTTGGGTTCTGTCGGTGTCGGCGGGGTTTCGTCCTCATTCTCTTCCGGGTCGAAAATCATACCTTTGCCATTTTCCTTGGCATAGATGGCCAACACCGCTTTGCACGGCGCGATAATCCGCATGGGTTTGCCGGCAAACCGAGCGTTGAATTGGATTTCTTCATTGCCGAGCACCAAACCTTGAATGGCTTCCGGGCGCATATTCAATACGATTCGGCCATCTTCCACGAAGTCGCCCGGCAGCGTTACGCCGGGGTAGTCGGCGTTGACCAAAAGATGGGGGGTCAGGCTGTTGTCGACGATCCATTCGTAGATGGAGCGAATCAGATAGGGTTTAAGTGGGGTCATTTGCTTGGGGCTTGCATCATGTCTTTTTCTTCGCGGCTCAGGCTTTCTTGAAAAGCCCGTCTGGAGAAAAGTCGGTTGGCGTAGGCGGTGATGCCTTTGCCTAGGCCGGCAATATCAATGCCGATGCTGGGAAGTCGCCACAAGAATGGCGCCATCGCACAATCAATCAGAGAGTACTCGTCGCTCATAAAATACGGTGTCGCTTCAAATACCGGCGCGGCAGCCAGTAAGCTTTCCCGGAGTTGTTTTTTAGCCTTCGCGGCTTTTTTGTCACCGTTGACCAGAACGTCATCCAGCAGCGGATACCACTCCTGATCGATGCGTTTGATCAGCATCCGGGCGTTGGCGCGGGAGACCGGGTCCATTTGGTGCAAGGCGGGGTGGGGGAAGCGTTCATCCAGATATTCCATGATGATGCGGGCGTCGTACAGCACTAAGTCGCGTTCCACGAAAGTCGGGGCATTACCGTTGGGGTTCAGTTCCAGCAGATCTTCCGGCGGGTCATTCGGGTCGAAAAACTCAACTTCCGCTGGCACGCCTTTTTCGTATACAACTAGCCTGGCGCAGTGGCTCATTATGCAGGCTGGTGATGAAAAAAGAGTCATTGCGGATTTTCGGCTGGTGATGTTTGCCACGAAGTGAACCTCTTTGAGTAACAGGATTTAAACCGGGGCAGATTGTAGCATGGATGTTGGGGCTTTTGGGGGCGATGCCGGACGCATTCTGCCCTTGAAAATAACGGGCTGCACCCGGCTATTTTAAACGGCTTGCCGCACTATTCAGCCCAGTTTGACGATGATGTCTTCCAGTACATTCGCGGTGGCATGAACCTTGTCGGCGGCATTGGACAAATGCCGGTAAAGTTCGCGTTGCTTAAACATATTCAAGTAGTCATCGCCTTGGAATAAATCGGCGATGGCCTTGCGGTACATCTTCTCGATGCGGCGCTCCGAGTGGCGGGCGGCAAAAGCGTGCTGCTCGGCCTCGGCAGGGTCTTTGCCTAATACGGCGAAGCCGCGCTCCAGTGCTTTGATCCCCACTTGCAACTCAATGACCATCGCTTGCGAATGGCTGTCGGGGTTCAGTTCCAGGGCTTCCATCTCGTTATACGTGCTTTTGCAATAGGTAACGATGCTGTCCATAGAGGCGATGGCGCGATAAATGTCTTCGCGATCAATCGGTGTGGCAAACGAGCTGTTAAGTTCGTGCAGATTGTGCATGCGGATTCGGTCGGCTTCGTGTTCGTCTTCTTTCAACATCTTGCCGGCTTCGACTGATTCGCTGGCCATGAAACGGACCAGATTATCGACGGTGACGCAGACCTGCTGGCACTGTTGGTGCAGCAATAGATAGAAGTCGGCGGTTTTCGGGAATATTCTCTGAAACAGCCGGGAGGCCAGTGAAAGCTTGGGAGATGACATGAAGATTACAGCGGCTATTTGAGAAAGTAGTCGAATATCAGAAAACTGATGCAGGCGATCATGGCCGCGCCGGGGATGGTGATCAGCCAGGTTCGCAAAATTTCCAAGGCTTTTCCCCAGCGTACCGCTCTGGGGCGATCAGATGCACCAATACCCATGATGGCCGATGCTACAACATGCGTTGTGGACACCGGGGCGCCGAGTAGTGAGCTGCCGAAAATAGTCAGGCATGCGCTCAGTTGTGCGTTTAGCGCGTGGATTGGGCGGATTTTATAGATGGCAAAACCCAAGGTCCGCACGATACGCCAGCCGCCGGTCAATACGCCTGCTGTCATTGCGCTGGCGCAAAACAGCATGACCCAGCCGGGCACTTTAAAGCTGTCGATTTCGCCGCTGAGTAACAAAATCAAGGTCAACACGCCCATGCTTTTTTGCGCGTCGTTGGCGCCGTGCGAAAAGGCCAGCGCCGCGGCGGTCAGCCATTGGGCGTTACGCAGCTGCCGATTAATGCTTGGCGATGCGGACCGCAATAAGAACATCGTCAGTCGCTGAATGATAAAGCCCACCAGAAAGCCCAGGACGGGCGAGAGCAATAAAGCCAGTAGAATTTTACTGAAGCCATGTATGCGGCCTTCACTTAAAGCGTTGAATCCCCAATCTATGGGTTTGCTGCCTATGCCGATTAGCGTGGCGCCGATCAAGCCGCCCATCAGCGCGTGAGACGACGACGATGGTAAGCCGCGCCACCAAGTAACCAAATTCCAGAATACTGCGGCGAAAAGTCCGGAGACTACGATTAACAGCGCATCCGCTTTGGGAATGGAGGATAGATCCAGCAGGGTGCCGACTGTGTTGGCGACGGCGGTTCCGCCTAGCAGCGGCCCCAGGAATTCGAAGATTGCCACCACCAAAACCGCCTGCACCGGCGTCATCGCGCGGGAGGCGATGACGCTGGCAATGATATTGGAGGCATCATGAAAACCGTTGGTGTAATCGAATACCAGCACAATGATGATCGCAACACCGATAAACGAAACCAATGCCTCCAAAATAGTGACGGCTTAATGCAGATTAATTGACGACGTTATGGCCGCGCTGTCTCAGGCAGTTGCGATAGGCATTTTTGTAGCGGTCGTTGGCTTGTATGCCTTGCTGAGCGCCGCCGCCGATACCGCCGGCCGCTGCACCAATGGCTGCACCGGTGCCGGGGTTGCCGACTACCGCGCCAATGGCCGCGCCGCCAGCAGCGCCTATCAAGCCGCCAACTGCTGCGCCGGTGGCAGTGTCTTTAACGGTGCTGGACGACTGCGAAGCCAGTTGCTCGCATTCCTGCATGTCTTGATTCAAACGGAACGCATTGGGATCGTTATAGGTGTCCACCGTGGGAGTCCAGCCGGTGGTGGTGGCGCAACCGGCGACTAACAGGCTGGATGCTAAAATCGATTTAAGCGGTAATTTATGCATGACAAGTCTCCTTCATTAATGCTGAATGCATTGACAGTGTTCCAGAGAGTAGTCCATTTTGCACTGTTTTGGAAATTTACAAGTCAAATTGACACTGGCAAGCCTGTCACGTATGATTCGCAGCCTTTTTTATCCGTTTTTATCACCAAAGGCAGTAGCACATGAAAAGAACTTATCAACCCAGCAAAATCAAACGCGCTAGAACTCACGGCTTTCGTGCCAGAATGGCTACTGTGGGCGGTCGCAAAGTGATCAATGCGCGCAGAGCTAAAGGCCGCGCATCGCTGACGGTTTAATTGTCGGCGGAAGATTTCGGCTTTCCCGATCAGTATCGGCTAGGGACGCCCGCTGAGTATAAAAAAGTATTTACCAATCCCGTAAAGTCCACAGATAAATATTTTACGGTGTTGGCGACGAACAATATCCTGCCGCATCCGCGGCTGGGTTTGGCGATCGCAAAAAAAACTATAAAAAAAGCAGTCGCAAGGAACCGCATAAAAAGGGCTGTCAGGGAAAGTTTTAGATTACAGCGTCAACATATCGTCGGCATTGATATTGTTGTTTTGGCAAGAGGTGATGCAGCAAATGCAGCCTCGCCGATATTGAGGAAGTCATTGGAAAGGCATTGGCATAAACTGGTAGATCGATGCGATTCCTGCTCATAACCCTGATCAAGGTTTACAAATACTTCATAAGTCCTTTGCTGGGACCCAGATGTCGTTTTTATCCCAGCTGTTCAAGTTATGGCTTAGAGGCAATCCAGATTCATGGTGCTTTCAAAGGCTCTTACCTCACGCTTCGACGCTTATTAAAATGCCACCCGTTTCATGAGGGTGGCATTGATCCTGTTCCGGAAAAATTGAGTAAATAACAATGGATAACATAAGATTTGTACTGGTCATGGCGATGTTGATGATCTCCTACATGCTGTGGGAATCGTGGCAGATCGATTACGGCCCCAAGCCGCAGGCCCTGGTTTCTGATAAACCCGTATTGGCTGGTGATGCAGCAACAGTGTCCCCCGGACAAACGGCGGGAGATGCCCGGGCTGCTGCGGTGCCGACTGTCGCCCAAGTAGCTGCTGAAAATGTTATCAAAGTCAAAACCGATGTTTTCGAGCTGGAAATTGATCCTCAGGGCGGCACATTACGCAATCTGGATTTGTTGAAATATCCGCACGAGAAAATCAACACCGTAGTCGACAAAGCTTATGCCCTGATCGGCATGACGCCTCCGGAGAAAAACCTAAATCCGATTCGGTTGTTCGACAGCAATCCCGACAGCCTGTACCTTGCCCAAAGCGGCCTGATTGCCAATGCCAATTCCTTGGCTGCCCCCGATCATAAAAGCCTGTTCACCGCCGAAAAAACCGAATATCAGTTGCTTGATGGGCAGGACGAGCTGAGAATCCCCCTGACCTGGACTAATCCGCAGGGATTGACGGTTACCAAAACATACACCTTCAAACGCGGCAATTATGCCGTTGGTCTGGAGCAAAAGGTCAGCAACCATTCCGCACAGGACTGGTCCGGCAAGCAGTACAACCAACTGGTGAGAACCCAGTACAGCGACAAAAGCAACAACAGCTTTATTCGGACATTCTCCGGCGGCGTGGTTTACACCGAAAAAGACAAATTCCAAAAAATCAAATTTGAAGATATGGCGGATGACAAGTACGACGTCAAAGCCAAGGAAAATGTGCACAGCAAAGGCGGTTGGAGTGGCATGATCCAACATTATTTTGCAGCGGCCTGGATTCCACCTGCCGATCAGGACGCCCAGTTTTACACCAACGATCTGAAGGATGCGCGTTTCCAGGTCGGTTCCTTATCTCCCGATTTGACGGTTCCAGCCAATGGCGAAGCCGTGTTTAGCAGTCAGTTGTTTGCAGGTCCGAAAATTCAGCCAATCATGGAGGCTTTGGCGCCAGGTCTGGAACTCACCGTCGATTACAGCTGGTTGACGCCGATCGCCAAAGGTATTTATTGGCTACTTAACCAAATCTACGGTTATGTCGAAAATTGGGGCGTGGCGATTCTGGGCGTCACCTTTGTCATTAAGGCCTTGTTCTTTAAACTGTCGAAAGCCAGCTTTCAGTCGATGGCCAAAATGCGCAAGATTCAGCCGCGCCTGAAAGAACTGCAAGAGCGTTATGGTGAAGACCGCCAGAAATTCAACACAGAAATGATGGCGATGTACAAAAAAGAAAAGGTCAATCCTTTGGGCGGTTGCTTGCCGATTATGGTGCAGATTCCGGTATTCATCTCCTTGTATTGGGTATTGATTGAGACCGTCGAAGTGCGTCAGGCCGATTTCGCCCTGTGGATTCAGGATTTGTCGGCACAAGACCCGTTCTATCTGCTGCCGATTTTGTACGGCATCACCATGAAGATTCAGCAAAGCTTGAATCCGGCGCCTATCGATCCGCTGCAAGCCCAGGTGATGAAAATGTTCCCTATCGTGTTCACCGTGTTCTTCCTGTTCTTCCCGTCCGGTTTGGTACTGTACTGGATCTGCAACAACAGCTTGTCGATCATCCAGCAGTGGTATATCACTAAACACGTGCTTGAAGAGGATGCGCACAAGCATAGCGTAGTACCTTAATGCTGGGCGGCGACACCATAGCCGCCATTGCCACGCCGCCCGGTAACGGCGGCGTCGGCGTCATTCGCATCTCCGGGCCATCCGCGCCCGGCATCGCCCAAAGCCTCACCGGCAAAACCCTACCCAAACCCCGCTACGCCCAATTTGCTAGCTTCCTTGATGCCGATGGCCGGGTAATCGACAGCGGCTTGCTGCTGTATTTTGCCGCACCGGCTTCATTTACCGGCGAACAGGTTATCGAACTGCAAGGCCACGGCGGCAGCGTGGTGCTGGATATGCTGTTGCGGCGGGTGCTGGAACTGGGCGCGCGTTTGGCTAACCCCGGCGAATTTAGTCAAAGAGCTTTCCTAAACAACAAAATTGATCTGGCGCAAGCCGAAGCGATAGCCGACCTGATCAGCAGCGGCACCGAACAAGCCGTGCGCTCTGCGCAGCAATCCATGCAGGGCGTGTTTTCCGAACAAATCAACGAACTGATAGACGAACTGATCGAGCTGCGGGTGTTTATCGAAGCGGCCATCGATTTTGTCGATGAAGAAATCGACTTCCTGGGCGACGGCGTGGTGGCGGGGCGCATAGCACGCTTGCAAGGCAAGCTTACCGACATTGGCAAAACCGCCCAGCAAGGCCGGCTGTTACACGACGGCATGACCGTGGTATTGGCCGGCAAGCCCAATGCCGGGAAATCCAGTTTGCTAAACGCCTTAGCCGGTCACGATGCGGCCATTGTCACCGACATCGCCGGCACTACCCGCGATGTGCTGCGCGAACGCATTCAACTGGATGGCATGCCCTTGCACGTCATCGACACCGCCGGCTTGCACGACAGCGACAACCCGGTCGAGCAGGAAGGCATCCGCCGTGCCCGCCAGGAAATCGCCAAGGCCGACCGGATTTTATTGTTGATAGACAGCACCGATCCAGATAGTGCCAGCTTGGATGCCAGCCTGCCGGCCAACATTGCGGTCACCAAAGTTTTCAATAAAATCGATCTGATCGGCGGTCAACCCAGGGTCATGGAAACTCAGCAAAGCACCGAAATCCATTTGTCCATCAAACATAAACTTGGTCTGGATTTGCTGCGCCAACACCTGAAACAAAGCATGGGTTTTACGGAAAGCGTGGATAACGTATTTGTCGCCAGAACCCGCCACATTCAGGCCTTGCAACTGGCCGCGCAAGCCGTGGACCGCGCCGCCGAGCAATTGCTGCATCAAGCGCACGAACTGGTCGCGGAAGAATTGCGGCAGGCGCAAACCAGCTTATCCGCCATCACCGGCGAATTTACCTCCGACGACCTATTGGGGGAGATTTTTTCCAGCTTTTGCATTGGTAAGTAAGCGACTGACGCGGACTTATCAATCGATTTGCTCCAATACCACCGGCTTGGCGCTAAAGACTTCGGCAACCAATTCCAATTGCGCGGCAAACAGCGGCAGGGTCGGAATTTTCCAGGCTTTGCCGGTGAATTTGGCCAGGATGTTGTTCAGCCAAGGCCGGTCGGAACTGGCGTGGTGAATGATGAAACGGTAGGACTCGCCGTCGTTGAATACCGCAAAATCTTCCAGGGTCACTTCGATGGTGTGTTCCTCGCCATATAGCCGGGTCTGCACATACACTTTCCTGGCATCGAGATCGAAGTTGAACTGGGTCAACTCGGCGATGCCTTTCATGATGATGTTCGCCCCCCAAATGATCAGCGCGTTGGGGGTTAATTTGATGACGAAACGGATTAAGCTGGATTTAAAACTCATGGCGGGCCTTTAGTGGTTGGCTGGGTAAAACCATGATTCTAAACATTGTCGGCGGGATTGTTGCGTAAATATTTCAACGATTGTCACTCAGGTGCCAAACCTCAAGCGAATCAGGTGCTGGCGGCCGACTCGCTCAAATGCGCATAGGCCGGAAAGGTTTGCAGCCGGCTGTCGTCCAGCGGTTCGCCGATGGTAAAGTGATATAGGCTTTGCCAGTCGTTATCTTTTAAACCCAACACACCGTGTACCGCATCGTCAAAAAAACAGCCGATGCCGGTGCCGCGCACGCCGGCGGCTTCCGCTTCCAGGTATAAAATCTGCCCCAGTAGGCCGCTTTCCCAGAACAGCCGCCGATAGCGCCAGGCTTCGGTGTCCACATTGTCGGCAAAACGCGCCAACATCCCTAAGCTGAACGCGCTATCGCTGGCGATGGGTTGGTGGCAGGACAGGGTTTTTGCGGCTTGCCTGACGCTGCCGGCCGTCAGCCGATAAAATTCGAACGGTGCCTCGACGGTCTGCCATTCGTAATCGGCGGAACAAAGTGGTTTTAATTCCGTCGCCGCATCTGCCGTGCGCGGCAGCACATATAAGCCCGGTTCCAGGCCGGCCACTCGATGCACAAATAAGACGATATTGACTTGCGCCGGCCAATTCCAGGCAGTAAACGGCGGTTTGGCGTTGGGCAGCAGCGCGGCCAGTATTCTGTGAAAATCGGCCAAGGGCAGCTCCGGGGATTTGCCGTTAAAGTGTTGTGCGCTACGGCGTTGGCGAATCAACGCGCTGGCGGGCAGATT
This sequence comes from Methylomonas defluvii, assembly GCF_033949435.1. Lineage (NCBI taxonomy): Bacteria > Pseudomonadati > Pseudomonadota > Gammaproteobacteria > Methylococcales > Methylococcaceae > Methylomonas > Methylomonas defluvii. The sequence continues at coordinate 98,644 of NZ_JAXARY010000011.1, forward strand.
GTGGCTGGGCGCGGGTAGATCCAGGTTTGGTAGGGCTAAGCGTTCGGCAACTGTCGTCGGCTTGACGGCTTGGGCGGAGACTTCATCGATAATCGGCCAACGGTAAAAATGCCTGCCGCTCAAGCGCTCGGCCTTCCCGAACCATTCGGCGCTTTGGCTAAGGGCTGCTAAATGTGCTGTGGAAAACTCAACGTCCGCCGTTTGGCCGTCATGCAACCGGCAGACTAAATCCGGCGTTTCGTGTTCGGTCGCGACAAAATCCTCGCTGCGATCCAGCCCCAGCCAGGCGGCGATGTCGGCATCGGCAGTCTCGCCCAGCAATTCTATCGACCAACCCAAGCAGGCAGCGGCATAACTCAGCGCGGCCAGTGCATGACCGATGTCGTGTTGGCAGTAGCGAAAGGCGCGCTCGCCGTATTTCCAGGCTTCTCGCCAATGAATTGAGGACAGGCCAATATAGACTTCTTTACCCGCCGTTTCCGCAGTAAACCGGCTGCGACGCTCCAGATGATGATCGTGACTGACGTAGTGATAGACGCCAGGTGGCAACAACTCCTGATCGGTGCAAAGCACATAAGCTTCGGTGGGATGCAAATTACCGCTGGACGGATTGCAGCGCAAAGCCCAGCGGTCCGGACCAAACTGCTTCCAGGCGGACAAGCCGAACGATAATTCCAATAGCAGACCGAGATTGGCTAGGTTTAACGGCTGCGGCTCTATCTGTTCCGGTTTGTCCAAGTCCGCGAACAAACAACTTAGTTCGGTGCCTGGTGACGGCAGTTTTACCGCTTCACAACTGCTAAAACGTCGAAACGGATTGGGCTGATCGTCCCAATCCAGCGACTCCGGGCCTTTGGCGTAGGCGTTTAATTGGTGTTTGGTGCGGTTGTGGTAGCTAATGACAGCGTCTGCAAGGTTGTTCATTGGGTTCTCTCTATACATTCAATGCTGTGTGGATGGAGCGGAGTATTTTCTGAAAATTAACAATGTTCAGCATGTTTCGTGCCTGATCCCCCCGTGTTTAATTGGGCTGCCTTCCGGTGGTTTAAAGTCTCAGGTTCGCGCCAGAAATATTCGCGTTCTTCAAGGTAAGCAAGTGTTGGTGGATTTCCACTATATACCCGTCTGACGCTCGGCGAATTAACATAGTTTCGATAGAAAGGGATGGCTGTTGGCGCTGAAAAATTTTGTAAATCCCTGCTTTTTATGGGTATTTTTTGGGTGGTCTTGTTTTTGCTTTCGTTGGGTTCGATAGTTTAGCAAGCATCCAGCTTGCGCTTTGGTCCGAATGGGGTGCTGGGTAGACAGCACTAATTTATTCAGCGTAGTTAAAAGGTTCGGGAGCGTCGCAATGTCCACAAGTTATCCTTTTGTGTCGGAACAAAAATTGTCCGACAAATTAGTTTCGGGGTCCTTTTTAGGCAATTTCAAAACCGCTTTCAAGAAAATCACTCTGCGCAAGTGTCTGTTGAAATTGCATCTGTATATTTCCTTGTGGTTGGGTACGCTATTGGTGATTGCCGGGGTTACCGGCAGCCTCTTGGTTTACGAGCATACTTTGGATAAGTGGCTCAATCCCGACATGATGAGCGTGGCCGTTGGCGAACGCTGGTTACCCATTGCGGATTTAGTGGTAATCGCGAACCGCGTCTCGCCCATTCCAGAGCCACCCTCCCATCTACAGATGCCGGAGGACCCGAGCGAAGCGCTCATCGTGCGTTATCAAGCGGCGGCGATGCCGGGCCACAAGGGCCACAATCATCACTTTCACGAAGTTATGGTGAATCCGTACACCGGTCAGGTGCTTGGCGACCGGGATAGAAACGACGCCTTGATGACATTTATTTTGCGCCTGCATTTCAGCCTTTTGGCGGGTGATTTCGGTAAGCTGGTCATGGGGATTACCTCTTTGCTGACCTTGGTATTGACGGTTACCGGCATCTATTTGTGGTGGCCGAAACTTGGCAAAATCAAGCAGGCTTTTCTGATTAAACGTAACGCCAGCTCCACGCGCTTTAATTTCGATCTGCATAAAACCACCGGCATCTATACAGCTATAGTCATGTTGGCAGTGGCCCTCTCCGGGGTGTATTTCAATCTGCCGCAGTTGTTTAAACCGGCGGTTAATTTTTTCTCACCTCTCGAAGACATGCCGCGCGGCATCAAATCAACAGCAAATGGCGGCAAGGTAATTCAACCGGAGATAGTCAAGGCCAATATTCAAGCCGCGTATCCAGGGATTCAGATTCAACGGATTTTTCTGCCGGTCGGTGAGAACGGCAGTTACATGATCTCTGCTCGCCAGTCCGACGAACTGCGCAGCAAAGGCTCTACCAGCTTTTGGGTCGATCAATACGACGGCGCGATTTTGGCGGTGCGCGACCCGAAAAAATTCAACGCCGGTAACGCTTTTATCAATTTGCAACTGCCTTTGCATAGCGGCGAGATTCTCGGTACTCCAGGGCGCATCGCGGTACTAGTGGCGGGGTTTGCGCCGTTAGTGATGATGGTCACCGGCCTGATCCATTGGTTGAAAAAGCGTAAAGCTAATCGTGCCCGTCGAGCCGGTTTGAAAGCCGCCGCTATCTAACGTTTTTCCCACGATGACGAACTAACAAACTCCGGCGCGTGCCTGCGCGCCGTTGAGGCGCTTTTGTGCTCAATCCCGACCCTTCCGTAAACTTTAAAGGACTTTGAGGTTATCGATGTTACCTACTCGTGCCACCACCAAAAACATTGCTGTGGTATTACCTTTGATCATGCCGTTGAATTTGGCCGCTGTGGAAAAAGCGCCTGATGAGCTGGATGAAATGGTGATTACCGCAACCAAAACCGAACGCAGTATTCGCGATGTATCGGCTACGGTGACAGTGATCGATAGGGAGCGTATCGAAAAATCCAACGCGACAACCGTCGATCAACTACTCAAGGGCGTGCCGGGTGTGTATGCCAGCCGCATGGATGCCTCGTCTCCCAATCGGATTGCCCAGACCTATACCCGAGGCCTGCCGGGCAATGGCCGCACCCTGGTATTGATCGACGATGTGCCTATGAATGTGTCCTACGACAGTCAGGTGGATTGGTCGCAACTGGGCACTATTGACGTGGATCGAGTGGAAATTGTCAGAGGCGCCGGTTCGGCCCTATACGGCAACCATGCGATGGGCGGTGTAATAAACGTTATTTCTAAAGCGATTACGCCCGGCGTGAAAGGCAAAGTGGATAGTGAATACGGCAGCATGGAAACGATCCGTGAAGCAGGTATCGTCTCTTACGGCGGCGAGCACAGCGGCGGTTCGGTATCAACCAGTTATTTGGAAAGCGACGGCTATAACATGTGGCGCCCCGATACGAGTGTGGCTTCTATTCCCTTATCGCAACGCGATAAAACCGGCACACGTAAGACCAATGTAGGCGCCAAATTTACGCACGAATTTGATGCCTCTAATCTGCTGGATCTGAGTTTTTCCTATTTGAGCGACGTTGCAACAGGCTTATATCGAATTCCTGATTATATAGCCCAAGATAGAGAGCAATACCTGGGTTCGGCACGTTATCGCTATTTGGGGGAGCGTTCTGAAGCCACGGTAGTCTTATACAGCCGTATTGGCCGAATGGATGCCGATAGTGCAAACGCTGCCAATGCAACCAGTCCGGATGTGGCCCGCCCCGGCACGATGGCCGCCAGTCTGATTTCCTATCGCGGCGATTTTGACGATATGGAAGCCGGTATTCGCGCGCAATATAGCCATTACATAGGCAGCCATCACAAATTGACGGTGGGCGGACAGCATGCAGACAGTCAAATGACCATGATTAACCAGTTTCCTGCGGAACGTGGCAGAGAACAGCTTGTTGAGGGCGGTATTCAACTGAGCGGCATATTTTTGCAAGACGAAATCAATTATGGACCGTTGAACGTAAGCTTGGCCGGGCGTTGGGATCTGTGGCAGACAGACGGCCAATTCAGAGATACCAAAACCAGTTTCCCTGGGCAAGGCCAATGGGGTAATCATGCGGAGGACTCGTTTTCGCCTAAGGGTGGGTTTTCGTACAAGCTCACCGATGATTTAGTGCTGCGCGGCTCGATAGGTCAGTCGTTTAACACCCCGGATGTTTCTCAGCTCTACGGTAATAGCAGGCGTGGTGGGACGACCGTGGCTTACGGTAACCCGAACTTGACTCCGGAAAAAGCCGTTTCCGGTGATATTGGCGTGGACTATTACTTTGGCCGGCAGGGATATATCAAAACCACGATCTATAACACCACCGCGGAGGATTTTATCGCCACAGTGCAACGAAGCGGCGCGACGGTTGGGACCACCGACAAAATTAATATCGGCGCCATTCGGGCCGAGGGTATTGAGGTCGAAGGGATGTGGAAGCTAGGCGATTTCCTGACTTTGTACGCGAGTTACACCAAGAACGATTCGATTGTCACCAAGCACGATAGGAATCCTAATTTGATCGGCAAGCAACTTACCAATGTGCCGCAAGATCAAGGTAGTTTGCGGGCTGATGTTAGCCTGCCTTACGGCTTTTCGGTTTTCGGTGCTTTCAATTACGTCGGCGACCGATACTTTACCGAGACCAATTTACCTACCGCACCGGGCGGCTCTGCCGTGTATAAAAGCTACGCAACCTACGATTTAGGGGTGGCCAAGACCCTAGTCAAGGATGTTACCGCCCGGATGACCTTCATGAATATCGGTAACGATAAGTATGAAGGTATCGGGTATATCGCGCCGGGCGCCACCATTACCGGCGGTATCAGCGCCAAGTTTTAAAATTGAACCGGCGCGAATAGGTTGTCGGGCGATTTTATAAGGGCGAAATGCGGTTAATGGGTAAGCAACTCTTTTTCCGGAACGACCAAGTCCTCGGTCCAGCACCCAATCGGCCGGCCCAGATTTAGGTCCTGGTCTTCGAAGCGGACTAAAAACACGGTGAGTCCAGGATCTTCTTCAACATGGCCTTTCATCACGATCACGCCGCGGGCGCCTTCTTGCGCCAGCACTTCGCCTTCTTCGCTGTCCGGCATACTGCCATCGTCAATAATCGTATGCGCGGCATATACCACGTCGCCCAAATCCAAATCTTCTACGTTCATGCTGTGCTCCTGTGAGAGTTTTGTAGTAAAGCCGACAAAAACCTCGGGTTTGTTGTGAAACGGCGTGCCGATTAAGGTTGGCCTGCTGCCTTTGGCTGAGTAATTTCAGCGTCTTAGCTGAAATTTTCGCGTATGGCATGCAGGTTGCTTTAACTGTTTACAAGATCAATGCCAAACCGTTCAGGAGACTTAAAGATGATTACATTAACCGAAAGCGCCATCCAAGCCGTGGGTCGTTTTATCAGCAGTTCCGACAAGCCGACCGGTGGGCTGCGCATCGAAGTGACCGATGGCGGTTGTTCCGGTTTGTCTTATGGCATGAAACTGGAAGCAAAAGAAAATGCGGACGATACCGTCATCGACTGCGGCGCGGTCAAAGTATTTGTGGACCCGCTAAGCTTGCCCAGCCTGAATGGCATGTCCATCGATTTCGTCGACAGCCTGGAAGGTTCCGGCTTCAAATTTACCAATCCCAACGCGGTGAAAAGCTGTGCCTGCGGATCATCATTTACCACCGGCGAAAGCGGCGGCACACCAAAAACCTGTTCTTAAGCATTCGAGGAAATAGCTATGTGGGATTATTCAGATAAAGTAAAAGATCACTTCTTTAACCCTAAAAATGCCGGCGCGGTGGCGGGTGCCAACGCGATTGGCGAAGTGGGTTCCATCAGTTGCGGCGACGCTTTGCGTTTGACCTTGAAGGTCAACGACGACACTGAAGTGATCGAAGATGCAGGCTTTCAAACCTTCGGTTGCGGCTCGGCGATTGCATCGTCTTCGGTATTGACCGAAATCATCAAAGGCCTGACTTTAGACGAAGCGTTGAAAGTCACTAACCAGGACATCGCCGCCGAATTGGACGGCCTGCCGCCGGAAAAAATGCACTGCTCGGTCATGGGCCGGGAAGCCTTGCAAGCGGCGGTGGCTAACTATCGCGGTGAAGAATGGAAAGACGATCACGAAGAAGGTGCGTTGGTCTGCAAATGCTTTGCCATTGATGCGGTGATGATTGAAGAGATGGTGTGGGCCAACAAACTACGCACTGTTGAAGACGTGACCAACTACACCAAGGCTGGTGGCGGTTGCGCGGCCTGCCATGAAGACATCGAAGCCATCTTGGAAAAAGTCCTGAAAGAGCGTGGCGAAACCTTCGATCCGAATGCGGCGCCGGTCGCCAAGCCCGAGCCTGTGGTTGCTAAAGGCCCGCTGACCAATCTGCAACGCATCAAGAAAATTGAAGAGGTGATCATGTCCTTCCGTCCGCAATTGATGGCCGACGGCGGCGATGTGGAATTGGTGGAAGTGGTGGATAAAACCGCTTACGTCAACATGACCGGCGCTTGCAACGGTTGCCAAATGTCCGCCATGACCATTGCCGGTATTCAGCAACGGCTGATGGAAGTGATGGGCGAGTTCATTAAAGTCGTGCCGGCCTCGCAAATGCCGAAACTGGTCACGATAGAGGAGGCCAGTCATGCCTGATATTTATCTGGATAACAACGCGACCACCAAGGTGGACAGCGCGGTGGTCGATGTAATGATCCCGTATTTTACCGAGTACTTTGGTAATCCATCGTCTATCCATCGCTTCGCCGACGGCGTGGCCAAGGCTATCAAGAAAGCGCGCTCGCAGGTGCAAGAGTTGATTGGTGCCGAGCACGACTCCGAGATTATTTTCACATCCTGCGGCACGGAATCCGATTCGACGGCAATCTTGTCGGCGATCAAGGCCCAGCCCAATCGTAAGGAAATCATCACTACCTCGGTGGAACATCCGGCAATTTTGGCCTTGTGCGAAAACCTGGAGAAAGAAGGCTACACGATACACCGCATGCCGGTGGACAAATGCGGCCGCTTGAATCTGGAAGCCTATAAAAACCTGTTATCGGATGAAGTGGCTATCGTGTCGGTCATGTGGGCGAACAACGAAACCGGCACCATCTTTCCGGTGGTGGAAATGGCCGAAATGGCCAATGCGGCCGGCGTGATGTTTCATACCGACGCCGTGCAGGCGGTCGGCAAGATTCCGATGATGCTGCAAGACACCAAAATCGATATGTTGTCGATTTCCGGGCACAAATTGCACGCACCGAAAGGTATTGGGGTGTTGTACTTAAAGCGTGGCACACGCTTTCGCCCGCTTTTGCGCGGTGGACATCAAGAGCGCGGCCGCCGAGCCGGTACTGAAAACACCGCGTCGATTGTCGGCTTGGGTAAAGCCTGCGAATTGGCGATGGAGCACATGGAATACGAAAACGTGCAGGTCAAAGCCATGCGCGACCGGCTGGAGCAAGGCATCGTAGCCGCCGTGCCGCACTGTTTTATCACCGGTGATTTAAACAACCGCTTGCCCAATACCACGGACATTGCGTTCGAGTATATCGAGGGCGAAGCGATTTTGATGCTGTTGAATAAAGCCGGTATCGCGGCTTCCAGTGGTTCGGCTTGTACATCGGGTTCTCTGGAGCCGTCGCACGTGATGCGGGCCATGGACATTCCCTACACCGCCGCGCACGGCACCATCCGCTTTTCGTTCTCGCGCTATAACACTATGAGCGAAGTCGACGAAGTGTTGAAGGTGATGCCCAGCATCGTCGCTACTTTGCGGAAATTGTCGCCGTATTGGGACAGCATCAACAACGAACCGGTTGCCGACCCGGAACAGGCTTTCCAACCCACTTATGCTTGATTAAGCGCATCAATTGGTCGGGTTTGCACTGGTGTCCCTGAGGCCAGGCGCAATCCGGCCAGTTTGGTTTTGAGTCAACGCCGCATAAACCGGTGTTGACACCAAAAATTTTCACTGAGGATTGTTATGGCTGAAACGCTTGCTGATTTACGCGCGGTATTGTCCAAGATGGAAGCCGCATTGAGTTCCATCACCGACTTCAACGCCGAGGTGCTTGAGTTTGTTGATGTTCACTATTCGAGTTTGCTGAATGATCAAAAAGTCGTCCAGGTTTTCAAGAATGTTGGCGATGCTGAGGATGAACTGCAAAGACAACTGAATTTTCTGCGCTCGCGTTTGACTGCCGGCATAGCAGAATTTAAAGCAGTTTGTGAGGCGGAAGGCTGAACGCTGTAAGCCAGCAACATGGATTAAATCGGTAGCGAAGACCTGTTTAACCCCCAGCAAATTGAGATAGTTCTGAGCCGTTTATTGCATTGGAGGGCACCAATGTCGGCTTAAGTCTCTATCACAGAACCAAAAAAGGCGGTTGTTCAACCGCCTTTTCTGTATTTTGGCAGAGCAGTTCGCTCAAACCTTTCTGGTTTTTCTGGTAAGGCCCAAACCAACCAACGCACTGCCGAAAAGCCATACCGCACCGGGTACAGGCACAGCGGCGACATTGAAGTTGATATTGTTAATACCGTTGTTCCAATCGGTGCCTAGGATAATTCTGATCGAATGAGCAGTAACGCCAGGGGTGAAAGTATGAGGTGCGTCGCCGGGTACTGCATAAGGTGCATAATCGACAAAAATGTTGGTAGGATTGGTACCATCAACCACTCTCAAGTCGCTCGCATTGCGAGTGAAATTTCCCGGCCCTGGATACGCAGCAACGTCGAAGCTTTCCAAGGTGACGCCCTGATTTGGATTGATTGCCGTCAGCGTAATGCTCAAAAGCAGACCTGATGTATGAGCAAACGCCGCTGAGTTTAAAGTGGCATAACCGGCATTCCACAATAGGGCATCGTTATAAGCCGTTGTGCCATTGAGGTTCAGGCTGGAATACGATACCGCCACGTCCGCGGTAGAACCGTAACCTGCTGGAACCGGGTCGTAATTGTCAAACGGCTGTAGCGCATCGAAGTTAATCGTCGCGGCTTGTGCGTTGAATGCGGCGGTAATCAGTATTAACGGATAAAGCTTTTTGGATAACATCGGCGACCCCTTCAAACGGCGTAAAAATACGCCTATCAATTGACAGAAACTCAAGAACAGTAGGCGCTGTTCCTGATTTCGAGATTAAAAGCAAAATACGTTCCATTTTATATGTTGTTTGTTTTTGCCAATAACTTCAATAGGTTGAGTTAGCAGGTATTGAGCGGTATTAGGATAATGCCATTTAAAACGTTGAGTGATGTAAAAAATGCCGACATCGGTAGTGCGCAAGCGCAGACATCAAATTCGATATACCTTAGTCTGTTAGAGGATGTTTCGCGCAACCGCAGCAGCCAGGCCAGCCTTTTTACTGCTGCCAACCCAGCCGGCAAATCCGGAAACAAACAACCAAATACCTGCCGGAATCGGTACTGCCGCCGGTGCGGCTACGTCAAAGGCGATCTCGCCAATTTCCGAAACCAGATAGGCTTCGTAATAAGAGTTGATTTGTAAGCGCACATAGCGCGCTTCGCTGTCAATCAAGTCGAACACCGTTGCCGGGTAGGGTGGTGTGGGGTCCAAATCGCTGGGCATTTCGGGGTTGGTGAAGTCGCCGGCTTTATTGGACGTGGAAAAATCGGCTTCCAACGATGTGAACAAACTGATCGACGCGACGTTGGCGCTGCTGTTAGAGGCCATATTCCATAAAGCCATTTTCTGTACCTTGTAAATGGCCCCCAAATCGAAATCCAGAATACCGGTGCACGGGCAATACGCCGGGCTGATCCAGCCGTTACCGATTTCCGGGCCGGCACCAATATGTGTTGGGTTTAAGTTCATATAATCGGCAAACGCGGTGGCGCCACTGCTAAAACCGGCGGATAGACCGGATTGGTTAAACATAGGCTTTTCGTCGGTTTTGGCCGGAAATCCCGCAATACCCGAATAGTTGCCTATGGTGTTGTTGATCACCGCCACCGGTGACAAGATGGCGCCGGCTGCTGCCGGTTGTGCCAAGGTGACAATACCCAACAGGCCAAACATGCAAGCCCAACCATTTTTACGTGAAGTCATACGTGTTCCTCCTAAGTGATGTATCCGGAAACATGCTGAATAGGCGGCGCCGGCGCTACCTGCCGGGCCTCCAAGTCAAGAATGTAAGCTAGTAAAAATAATCAGTCAAAATATTTTCGAGGCCAGTTTTTTGAATATAAGAAATGTGTGTCGGCTTACTTTAACTACCAGTGCGGTGGGCATTGTGGAATTTGCGTACCACTGGCGCAGGCTGCGAACAGACCATTGTCGGGTTTGCGACAATTTGCCTTTGCGGTTGCGAGGTTGTCTTGTCGATAGTCTGCCAATCACACAGTAAAGCCCAAGGATTCCGCAGATTTAGCAGTTGGCAAGCGAATTGCTTAATCACTAGCAAAGGAGTAGCCAATCTGGTTGCTCAGTTTTAGACACCGGCAGTATGAGGCTTGGCGATGACTTCTGATCCCCGCACCATCATTATCGACGACACCACGCTCCGCGATGGCGAGCAGTCGGCCGGCGTGGTGTTCTCGTTGGAGGAAAAGTTGGCGATTGCCAAGCAGTTGTCCGCGCTGGGTGTGCCGGAGTTGGAGATTGGTATCCCGGCCATGGGTGTACAGGAACGCGACGAAATCAAAGCCATTGCTCAATTGAAATTGCCTAGCAATTTATTGGTATGGTCCAGGATGCGTGAAGAAGATTTGCAACACTGCCTGGGCTTGGGCGTCGGCACCGTGGATTTATCGATTTCCGCGTCCGATCAACATATCCAACACAAACTCAAACAAAGCCGGGCTTGGGTGTTGGCTACCATCGAGCGCTGTGTGAAAACCGCGGTCGATGCCGGCATGCGGGTTTGCGTGGGGGCCGAAGATGCGTCTCGCGCCGACAGCGAGTTTCTGGCGCAAATGGCCGAGGCTGCGCAAAGGGCCGGCGCGATAAGAATTCGCTTTGCCGATACGGTCGGCATCATGGAACCGTTCGGCGTATTTGAAGCGATTCGCAAACTGCGCGCCGTCACCGACATGGACATTGAGATGCACGCCCACGACGATCTGGGCTTGGCAACTGCCAATACCTTGGCCGCCGCATATGCCGGCGCTACCCACGTCAATACCACCGTCAACGGTTTGGGCGAACGGGCCGGCAATGCCGCTTTGGAAGAAGTGGTTGTAGGCTTGAAGCAGCTGTACGGTTTTGAAACCGGTGTGGATTTGCGCAATTTTCCTGCTCTGTCCCATCAGGTGGCGACTGCGTCCGGCGACACGATAGGCAGCCGTAAAAGTTTGATAGGCCGCGATGTGTTCAGCCATGAAGCCGGCATTCACGTCGACGGTTTGCTGAAAGACCCCAACAATTATCAAGGCGTTGACCCTGCCTTGGTCGGTCGCAGCCACCAACTGGTGCTAGGCAAGCATTCCGGCAGTCAAGGCGTGATGCACGCCTACAAACAATTGGGCATCCAGATTAACCGCTGGCAGGCCGGCCGCCTGCTGCCGCTGATTCGCGAGTTTGTCAGTTTGCACAAACGCGCACCGCAATCGACCGATTTGAATCAATTTTTACACAGCCTATAGCGAGGTGTCAGATGAGTAGCAATCGTCAAAAACCAGCCGTGCCCAGCACCGCCAAAGTCGACGTACCGCAGCAAACTGCGGCGCAGCACGAACTGCCTGATGACCGTTACCCCGGTTCGTTCTTCCGGGTGCCTGGCGTGCCGATGCCCGGCAAAACCACCTGGAGCTTGGCAAAATGATGTTTTTGTCGCCGTCGCGTCCCAGCGTTGCATCAGGACTCTGGCAAGACTGGCGCGACGATGTGGCTTGCGTGTTTGCCCGGGATCCGGCAGCACGCGGCTTACCGGAAGTATTGTTGGCTTACCCCGGCGTGCATGCGGTGTTGCTGCACCGAGTCACCCATCGCTTGTGGCACGCCGATTGGAAATTGACGGCGCGGTTATTGGCGGCCTTTGCCCGCTGGTTGACCAACGTCGATATTCATCCGGGCGCGACGATAGGCAAACGCTTTTTCATCGATCATGGAGCGGGCGTGGTGATCGGCGAAACCGCTGAGATCGGCAACGACGTGACCATGTATCACGGCGTGACGCTGGGTGGAACCACCTGGAACAAGGAAAAACGCCATCCGACGCTAGGTAACAATGTGTTGATTGGTGCCGGGGCCAAGATCCTCGGCGCGATCAATCTGGGCGATAACGTCCGGGTCGGCGCCAACTCGGTGGTGATCAAAGACGTGCCGCCATGCTGCACCGTCATCGGCATCCCCGGTCGGATTATCCAGCAAAAAGGGATAAAAATTCAGGACCCGCGCGGTATCGACCTCGATCACCATTTAGTGCCGGACCCGGTGGGCAAAGCCTTGAGTTGTTTGGTGGAACGTCTGGACGAGTTAGAAAGCAATCAAAAACGCTTTGTAGTCGCGGAAGAAACTTGCGGCAGCTGCGAAGCGGAAGGTGTCTGCCACGGCGAAGACGTGGTGGTACTGAAGCAAGCAGCAGGTGGCAAGTGATGGAAATGGATCTGTTGCAATTCGACGCCAAGGACTTGTACTACGAGAAAGCCGACAGCCAGGAAGTGGAGGACTTGATCCAATACGCTTCCGAACTGTACGCCACCGGTGAAGCGGAGCTGCCGTTATTACAGGCGTATTTGCGGGCACCGGAATCCTTGAATGTGCTGGTGTCTTTGAATCGGTTTTATTACTACCAGCATCGTTTACCGGAGGCCTTATTGATCTCCGAGCGGGCCTTGAACTTGATCCGGCCCGGCATCGATTTTCCGGAAGATTGGCGGCAGCTGGAAAGAACGCATATCAGCGAGGCGCCAAAGGACTTGCTGACTCGGATCAGGCTATATCTGTTTACGTTGAAATCCATCGGCTTCTTGAATATGCGCTTGGAAAATCTGGAACTGAGCAAGGCGATTTTCGAAAAGTTGGTGTCCTTGGATGACAAAGACAGGATAGGCGCGCAGGGGCTTTTGGAGCTGGTTGTGCGTCGGCAAGAGGCGGCGGAAGGGATTTTTCGCATGCCGCAAGCTTTCGGGTAGGCATCGCCCAACAATTGGATGCCCACGATAAGTGATGTTTGTTGTTCCGCGCTATTAACCTAAAGGTGATCGCCATGATGAAAAAACAAAAATCCGATCCATTTTTGGCCCAAACAGCTGTGATGCTGGTGGTTTTATTAGTGGTGTACGCATTGGGAGAACAACCTGCCAATCTCGATCACCTGATGATGAGGTAATGACGATGAGTTTAGAAGAAGATATGGAAGAGCTGGAAGCTGCGGAAGACTTTCTGCGCTATTTCGAGCTGGAATACGATACCACCGTCGTCCACGTCAACCGGCTGCATATTTTGCAGCGCTTCCACAATTATCTGAGCCAAGCCGGCGATAACATGCCGGAAGACGAAGATGCGCAACGGGAAGTCTACAAAAAGCTGTTGCAGCGTGCTTACAGCGATTTTGTGGACTCCGACGCACAGACCGAAAAAGTATTTAAGGTCTTTAAGATGATGGAACCGCAAACCGTGTTTGTTTCCCTAGCGGATATTAAAACATGATAGACGAACGTTACGACGAAGAGCGCTTCGAATTCGGCGAACGGGTTAGGCTGACGCGCAACGTTCGCAACGATGGCACCTATCCGGGTATGGATGTCGGCGACTTTTTGCTGCGCCGGGGCAGTGTCGGCAATGTCATCGAAGTCGGCACCTTTCTGCAAGACCAAGTGATTTACACCGTGCATTTTTTGGATGCCGGGCGGATGGTTGGCTGCCGCGCCGAAGAATTGATCCCGGCTGATGCACCCTGGAATCCAAGCCGCTTCGAGTTTCGCGACCAGGTCGTGTGTACGATAGACATCCCCACCCAGGACGGTAATTACCCCGCCGGCACCCAAGGCGAAATCCTGAAAGTGTTGCGAGACAGCGATCCCTTGCTCTACCACGTGCGTTTTCCGGGTAAAACCATGCAGGTGCCGGAAAGTGTATTGGAGCCGGCGGATCCGGCCACCTTCAAAGAACCGGAGGCATAATGATGAACCAGACGTCGATAGAGCCTTACACCCTGTTGCGGGCCGCCTTGAGCCTGTTCCAGAAAGCGCCGGCCGAATTGGAGCAACTGCAATTGCGCCAGGTGGAAGTGCAAGCCAAAAACGAATACGAAATCGAAGGCCGAGTCCTGAACTCCGCCGAAGCGACTGGCGTGGTGATTTCCGATACAGAGCTGGACCGCGCTTACAAGGAAGTGCGCGGCCGCTTTGAAGATGAAGACGCTTTTTTAGCGGCATTGAACGCCAACAGCCTGGATGTCGATATGCTGAAAGCGGCTTTGTATCGGCAGTGCAAAGTCGATGCGGTGATGGATAGAGTGGCCGCCCGCGCACCCAAGGTTAACGAGGTGGAAATCGGCATCTTTTATCACTCGCACCCCGAAAAATTCCATAAACCCGAGACGCGCCAGGCCAGACATATCTTGATCAGTATCAATCCGGATTACCCCGACAATACCCGCGAGGCGGCGTGGCGGCGGATTAACGAGATTCTCGGCACCTTGAAACGTAAGCCGCATAAATTTGCCGATTTGGCGCTGAAGCATTCGGAATGTCCCACGGCAGTGCAGGGCGGCGAAGTGGGGACAGTGGCCAAAGGCACCTTGTTTCCGGAACTGGATGCGGTATTGTTTAATTTGAAAGAAGACGCCATTAGCGATGTGGTGGAAACCGAGATGGGTTTTCATGTGATTCAATGCCTGAAAATCATCCCGGCCGAAACCATGTCGCTGAAAAAAGCGACACCGAAGATTCAGCAGATCATGCAGGATCGTTACCGCAGAAATTGCCAGCGCACGTGGCTGGCCAGTCTGCCCGCAGTCAACAGGAGTGCCTAACATGTTAAAAGAACCCAAACATTGTTCGTTTTGCGGTATCGAAGCGTCGGCGGCCGTGCCGATGATTGCCGGCACGGAAGGCTACATCTGCGAAGCCTGCGTGATGTTGGCCAGCCAGGTGGTATCCAGCTGGGGCAAGAAGAAAGAATTAGCCGATATGCAAGGCCCTTTGCCCAAGCCCGCCGAGATGAAAGCCATGCTCGATCAGTATGTGATCGGCCAGGATTTGGCCAAGGAAATTCTGTCGGTCGCGGTATACAACCACTACAAGCGCTTGAAAAACGTCAGCCGTAAAGTCGGCGGTTTGGGCGAGTCCGATGACAGCGTGGAAATCGGTAAATCCAATATTCTGATGATAGGCCCTTCCGGTACCGGCAAAACCTTGCTGGCTAGCACGCTGGCAAAAATCGTCGGTGTGCCGTTCGCGGTCGCTGATGCCACCACGTTGACTCAGGCCGGTTACGTTGGTGACGACGTCGAAAATATTCTGGTGCGCTTGCTGGATGTGGCCGACGGCCAGATCAGCAAAGCCGAATGGGGTATGGTGTATATCGACGAAGTGGACAAAATTGCCCGCAGCCCGGAACAGGCTTTCGGTACCCGCGATGTGTCCGGCGAAGGCGTGCAGCAAGCCTTGTTGCGGCTGGTCGAGGGCTCGCATGTCAAGGTTCCTTCCAAGGGCCGGCGCAAGGATCACAGCGGTAATGATTCGGTCATGGTGGATACCAGCAATATTCTGTTCATAGCCGGCGGCGCATTTCCGGGTCTGGAAAAACACGTGGAAAAACGCTTGCTGCCGCCGAAAACCGCTATCGGTTTTCATGCCGAAGTCAGCAACCCGGACGACAAACCGACGCTGGAAGCGATGTTGAATGCCACACAGCCGGACGATTTGAAACGCTTCGGCTTGATCCCGGAATTTATCGGCCGCTTCCCCGTGTTGGCGCCGTTAGAGCCCTTGGATGTGGATGCCTTGATCCAAGTCTTGACCGAACCGAAGAACGCTTTGGTTAAACAATACCAACATCTGTTTGCCTTCGATGATGTGGAGCTGGAATTCACCCAGGATGCCTTGGTGGAAATCGCCGAAAAAGCCATCGCCCGCAACACCGGCGCCCGCGGTTTGCGCGGCATCATGGAGCACGTACTGCGCCGCACCATGTTCGATTTACCTTCCCGGCCGGACGTCGAGCGCTGCATTGTGAATGCCGAGGTGATACGCGGCGAAGCGGAAATTGAAGTCGTGCCGCGCGACAAACCCACTGACGGTGACGATTTGAAGCGGTTGTCGGGCGGGGAGTGAGTTTGGCGGCCGGGCTGTAAAAGCCGAAGCCCAGCCCTAGCATTGAAAAGTTTTAGTTAATCGAGAAATCTACTATGAGCGTTAAAGAAAAAATCTTGCAACAACTTGCCGAAAATCCGGTGATTATTTACATGAAAGGCGTGCCTAGCGCTCCGGAATGCGGATTTTCCGCGAAGACTGTCGGCATCTTGAACGAAACCAAGATCCCTTACGCTTATGTCAACGTCTTGCAATCGCCGTTCATCCGCGAAAAGCTGCCGTCCATTTCCAAATGGCCCACCTTCCCGCAAGTGTTCATCAAAGGTGAACTGATCGGTGGCGCCGACATTGTCGAGGCTATGTACAAGGAGGGGACTTTGTTGCCGCTGTTGCAAGCGACCGTTCAGCCCGCCGAGAGTGCGGACGCCAGTCAAACCATTACCCATTCCGAAGTGGAAGCCTTGATTCTGGCTGCCTATCCGGGGGCGACCATCGGCATCGAAGGCGCTGGCTGCGATTTGAACATCACCGTGGTCAGCGAATTGTTCGCCGATCAACCCATGATCAAACAACATCAAGGCGTCATGGCTACATTGAGTGCGCCGCTGGCTTCCGGCCGTTTGCATGCCGTCACGCTAAAGACACATACGCCTGAAGCTTGGGCCGCTCAGCAACCGGCGGCAAATCCGGGCTTACTGCAAATTCAAATCTGATCTAGTTAACAAGGAGACAACACTATGGCAAAAGTAGGCATTTTTTTCGGTACCGATACCGGCAACACACGCAAAGTAGCCAAGACCATTGCGACGAAATTGGGCGATGCGGCCGACAAGCCGGTCAATATCAATAAAGCCTCCGTGGACGATTTGTTGGCCTACGATGTCTTGATCGTCGGTTCGCCGACTTACGGCGAGGGCGAACTGCCGGGCATGAGTGCCGGACACGATAACGAGAGCTGGGAAGAATTTCTGCCCACGTTGGCGGGCGCCGATTTCTCCGGCAAAACCGTGGCGATCTACGGTTTGGGCGACCAGGAAGGTTATCCCGGCAATTTCGTCGATGCCTTAGGCTTTTTATATGACGCCTTTGCCGACGCCGGTGCCACTATCGTCGGTATGACCAGCAGCGAAGGTTACACTTTTAAAAAATCCAAAGCCTTGCTGGGCGACCAATTTGTCGGTTTGGCGTTAGACGAAGACAACCAGAAAGAACTCAGCGAAGGCCGGCTCAGCGCTTGGCTGGATTCAATTTCCTCCGCCTGGGCTTGATAGGCGAACCATGATCGAAGAAGCGGCCATCGTTACCCGCGTTAGCGATGGCCGTACCTGGATCAAAAGTCTGCAAAGCAATGCCTGCAGCGGCTGTTTGCAACAACAATCCTGCGGCACGGCGACACTGGCAAAAGTGCTCCCCAAGCGCGAATTTCCAGTCGATTGCGACATAAACCTGCAAGCCGGCGACC
The DNA here is from genome assembly GCF_033949435.1 of Methylomonas defluvii. Taxonomy (NCBI): domain Bacteria; kingdom Pseudomonadati; phylum Pseudomonadota; class Gammaproteobacteria; order Methylococcales; family Methylococcaceae; genus Methylomonas; species Methylomonas defluvii. Next base: position 116,268 of record NZ_JAXARY010000011.1, read on the forward strand.
ACGTGATGGTGGCGATAGACGATGGTCAACTGCTGCTCACGTCGCTGTTACTCTATCTGGTGCCGTTGATTTTTATGCTGATCGGGGTGGGCTTGGCCGAAGCCTGGCTACCCGCTCCGTATAACACGGATTACTTGCCCGAAGTGGCGTTAAGCACATTGCTGACCGGCTTTTGGTTGATAAATCGCTGTCAAAATCTGCTACTGCTCCATCTTTGTTTTAAGCCGCAAATCGTCAAGAAACTGGGTAGCGATTGATTTTTCGCTGGTTGACGCACTGGTTGTGTAAAGTCAGTCCGCTTCCGTTTGCTTGCGCTACGCCGGCAGACAAAGCTGCCATGTCGGTTTCAGGCGTGTAAACATTTCCATTCCTTTGAGCTCGTGTTGCAAGATTTGCCAACGGGCCAGATCAAACGAATCCCGATACAAACACGCAACCCAATCCGCCAGTCGCACGGCGGCATAGGTTTCTCCATTGTTGCTGTCGCAGGCGGTAAGGCCGGCGCTGTGGTGGTAGCCGGTGATAATGCTAGCCGCATCGTAGCCCCAGCGATGCAACGCCAGCGCCGCTAGGCCGGCATGAAAGGTCGTCTCCTCGGGCAGATGCGATTCCGCCGCCGAGGCCACCGCATTGAGTGTCGCCGGCAGCTCGGAAAAATGCATGTCGGCAAACAAGGTTTGCACGTGCGCGGCAAGCTCGGGGGTATTTGCCGCATGCCAGAAATTGAAGACCAGGCTTTGCCGTGGCTGAATAGCCTCCGTAACGCCATGGTATGAATCGGCATGCAGCAAAAAGCCGAAGGCTTTGTTGTATTCCGGATTGACACGAAAAACCGCGTCACTCTCCGGCGAGGCGAATAGTTCCAGCACCCCGCCATGCTCGGGTTGCCATTGCTTATTCAGTTGCACAACCAGCCGGGCAATCTCATAACCCACCAGCGGCCGGTCGCTGTGTCTGCCTATCACTTGTCCAGGCAGCATGCGTTGCGCCGTGACTAACAGACGATTCGTCAGCGGCAATCCGGTAATCTCGCGCATTCTAGCCAGCACTTCGGATTGAAATGCCGCTGGAATATGCTCGGTAACGTCTCTAAGCGAGCACCGGTAAAACGCCCCATCCCGATGCTGCCACTCGGCATCCAGCAAAAATAAACGCTCAAGCGCCGCGCACTGCTCCCTAGAAAATGCGGAATTGTCGTAAAAAAACGGGAACGGGCTATCGTGGTGGATGGGCTGTGAGAGCAACAGCTAAGCTCCTATTAGAATCAAATTGAGAGGTAGCAATACAACTACAACTGATCATTCCCGCGATTACGCTTCGCTAATCGCGGCTACAAGGGGTGGCTGAGTCGCTAGCTACACTGTGATCTTTTTACATTATTGCTTCGGATAAACCTGTACCCACTCGATGCGTGGGCCGTTCATTTCCTTGACGACGATTTCAAAGTCGTTAAAGGCGATGCGCTCGCCGGCTTCGGGGATGTCGCGCAATTGCGCCAGGATCATGCCGCCTACCGAATCGACATCATCCAGATCCAATTCTTCGTTTTCCACGTCGATGCCCAGAATCCGTTCCAGCGAAAAAATCGGCAAGCTGCCTTTACCCAGCAAGCTGCCGTCGTCCTGGCGGGTCCAGTCGCTTTCGGTTTTTCGGAATTCGTCGCGGATTTCGCCGACCATGGCCGACAGCAAATTGTCCAAGGTGATGAAACCGTGCGGCTTGTGGCCTTTCTGGCCGATGACGGCAAAGTGCGGTGAGCCTTGGGTAAAGCGGCGGAATAATTCCAGAGCGGGCATATGCGCGGAGATATGTTGAATCGGCCGTAAATAGGGTTCCAAATCGTCGATTTGCTGGCCGTTTTGTTGCGCGAGGAATAAGTCCTTCAAGTGGATCACACCCAAGACGTCGATGCCGTTGCCATCGAAATACGGGTAGCGGCTGAAGCAGCTTTTATACACCGTATCCAGCATTTCTTGCTGAGATTGCCCTTGGTACAGCGCGGTGATTTCGTGGATAGGCCGCATTAAATCGGATACTTCCAACTTGCCGAAATCCAGGGCCTTGGCCAGTACATTGCATTCGTCGCTGGTCAGGTTTTCACCGGCCCGGCTGGAGCGCAAAATCAGTTTCAATTCGTCGTTGGAATAGTGGCTGTCTTGATTGTGGCTGTTGCTCAAGCCGGCTATGCGCAACACCAGATTGGCGCTGCCGTTCAACAACCAAATCGCCGGATACATCAACCAATACATCGCATACAACGGTCCGGCACTCCATAAGCCTATGCCTTCCGGGTTGCGGATCGCCAGCGATTTGGGGGCTTGTTCGCCTACCACGATATGCAGAAAGGAGATGGTGCAAAAAGCAAAGCCAAACGAAATGTTGTGGATGATTTCCGGTGAGGTGATTTCGGCTTTGGCAAACAGCGGAACTAACAGGTCGGCGAAAGCCGGTTCGCCGATCCAGCCCAAACCCAGGGAGGCGAGGGTAATGCCGAGCTGGCAAGCGGATAAGTAGGCATCGAGTTGTCTGTGTACTTTGGCGAGTATTCTGCCTCGCCAACCTTCGGTTTGTTCAATGGCTTTAATCCGGGTTTGTCGCAATTTAACCAAACTGAACTCGACTGCGACAAAGAAGCCGTTGAGACATACCAGCAGCAAGGCGCAGGCGACCAGGACAAGATTACTCATAGATAAAGCATTGATTACAGCGGAAACAGCATTATACCGGTAATCCGGGTCTTTGCTTGTTACGTGATGCTGCTCAGCTCAGATCGCGCTTAATCGGGCGGGCCGGGCAGGCGTTCGACATTGGCGGCCATATGGCTCGGATACAGCGCCGGGCCGAATTGGGTAAAAATGGCCACATCCGCCGCATCGTGGCCGTAAGCGACGATGACCCGACCGCCGCAAGGTTCGGCTTGAGTGGGATCGAAGGTGTACCAGCGCCCATCCACATAAGCCTCGAACCAGGCGTGAAAATCCATGGGCTGCAAACCGTATAAATAACCGACCACCATTCGCGCCGGAATGCATAAAGCCCGGCACAGGGCGATGCCCAAATGCGCCAGTTCGCGGCAGACGCCTTCGCCGGCCAGATTGGTTTCAACCGCCGAGAGCTGGAAATGCGGCGAATCAGGATTGAAGCGGATATTCTCGCGCAGCCAGCGGTGCACGGTGGCGACTTGGTCATAGCCCGGGATGGCGTCGGCGACGATGTCCTGGGCCAGGTCGATAAACCGGTCGGATTCGCAATAGCGGGTGGGTGTCAAATAAGTCAGCACACTATCCGGCAAATGTTGCACTTCGGTGAACGGTGCGCCGGGGCAGACGTCGATATGCTCATGGGTGTGAATATCGGCGCTGGTGCGCACGGCAAACTCGCCGGGTGGGGCAATCAGGCGCTGGCAGAGATTCCCGTAGTAGTCGGTAAACTCGAAGACCGGCACCGTCGGTGTCAACGTATACGACTCCCGCGCCACCCATTGATTTGCGCCGCTACGCGGCCGCAGCATCAAAATAAAAGGGGTGTCGATGCTGACATCGAAGGTTATTTCGCAACTCGTGCGCAGCCACATATGAGGGTCCTGGTGTTGATTATCGAAAAATCAGCGTTGATGGCAAGCGCAGCCCGTTAGATGCCGATACCAGCCGCTTAAGCCACTTGGTCTTGCACGTTAAATCTTGGCTTTGCCTGAGCGGAGAGGCCAGAACGGGATCGACAGCACCAGTATACACAGCAACCACGCGACGAGCTGCTGATTGTAAAACGTATACCCCAGCGCCACCGGCAAACCCTCACTAAAGCCGGGATGCGCTTGGATAAAGTCGTAGGCGGCCATGAACTCGTGAGTTTCGCCTATAACCACAGCGAATGTGCCGGCGCTTAAAAAATAGGCCAGCAAGCGGTCGCGTGGCGTTTGCGAATCCCCGCCGGATAGACTATCAAAGCGCAGCATCTGCCGGGAAAAGCGCCGCTGGGCCAGGCATAGGCACACGGTCAAACCGCAGACGCCGAGGGCCGGAATCGCGAATTGTTCGACGGGAAAGCTTAGATACCGGCCGTTGAGCGCCAGGCTGTAAGTTTTGTACAGCGCCAAAATCCCGAAAAATAAATAGGCGCTTCTCAAGCGATGGGCCAGTGCCGGTGCTGCGGATTGCTCGGCTAAAATCGCATAGCTGCGTTGCAGCAGCAAAGCGCTCAACACGCCGTTGGCGGCGATAATCAAGAGGGTGTAAGCCTGTTGCCAAATGCTATAGCTGGTAAACCACGCAAAACTTGCCAGCGTGACCAGACAAACGCTAAATACTTGGGCCAACGTCAAAAAGACCAACTGGCGCGGCCAAGGCAACTGGGCCAATTTTTTAAAATAGACCGCAACCATTACCAGCCACAAACCCGTCGCCCAGGCAAAATGCCCTAGCCAGTCCGGATTTTCGTAAACCGGGCCGGTCAGCGGAAACACCGGTTCGCGGTCGATAGTCAGCAAGCCCCAGTTGGCGCCGACCACGCCTTCGTTATGGCTTTTCCAGGGTTGGTTAAAGGCTTCGACGATGTTGTAGTCCAAACCGTGCCGGTTGACGACCTCGATCAGGCTGCGGATGAAGCGGGTTTCGTTGACCACGCTGGGCACGGCTTGGCCGCGCTGGCGGCCGGCGGCCGGCCAGCCGGATTCGCCGATTAGAATCGGCTTGTTCAGGCCCATGCTGTGGGCTTTGGCTTCGATTTGTTGGACGATTTTCTCCACATGTCCGGCCGCCTCCTCAATCGCCACCGGCTCGTCTTCCCAATAGGGCAGAATGTGTACGGTGATGAAGTCCACTTCCTGCATCAGTTGCGGATATTTTAAGTAGATAGACCAGACATCGGCATACGACACCGGCTGTTTCACCGCCTGTTTAACCTGGCGGATATAGCCGATCAGCGTGTCTACATCCATGTCTTTCCGCAGCAGCACTTCGTTCCCGACCAGCACTCGTTTGATCACGTCCGGATGGGCGTTCACCGCTTCGATCAGCGCGGCGATTTCCTTTTTGTTACTGGCATGCCCATCGCCCAGCCAGCCGCCTTGGATCATTTCCACCCCGTGTTTGCGCGCAAATTCGGGCGTCGGCTGCATGCCGCCGAGGATGGAGTAAGTGCGGATGGTATGGGTTTTATCGGCAATTAAGCCCAGATCTGCGTCGATATGCTCGGGCAACGGAAACTTTTCTTCAATTGGGCTAAACCCCTCGCGATAAGGAGCAAACGACAAACTGCGCAATTTACCCGAAGGCACATCGACACCGGCATCCTGCGGGCGATTCAGGCTCCAGGCGATGGCGCCGTGAACGGCAAGGATGAACATGAGGCAGAAAAACAGATGGGTGGTGCGCATGACTGGAGGATGGTTAAGCTGAGTGAATAAATATGTGGGTTGCCGGGATTATACAGTCTTGGCGCGCGCTAAAAATCAAAGTCGCTGAGTCTGACGGCGATTCTCGATAAAACTATGTTATCTGCCGGTTATGCCGCAGGTTATTTGCCGCATTCGCGGGCGGCCTGCCACTAAGGCGCAAAGCAGGGCAGGACGCCGGGCGGGGCTTGCCGGCAATATTCGCCTTTGGTTCGATAATTGCAAACGCTCTGACGCAGCTATGCGGTAAGGCTTTGGCGGGGTGCCGGCCGGCTGCTGTTTTTGATTGAAGCTTTGGATATTTCCGATACGCATGAGTGCACAGCCAATGACCGATATTTCCGCGTTCTGGACCGAGTCCTTGGCCGATGAGTTATTGCGCTTTTTAACCGGGCGCTTGAAATGCCCGGACATTGCCGCCGAATTAACCCATGACACCTATCTGGGCTTACGGCAAATCGCCGAGAAAACGCCGCCGGATAATGCTCGCGCCATGGCGTTTCGGATCGCGATCAATCTGACCATCGATCATCAGCGCAAAACCATGGTCAGGGACCGTTACGGTGCCGACGAAGATATTGATGCGCTGGTTGATACCCTTCCCGGTAACGCCGCGCCGCCGGAACAGGTGTTGATAGGTCAACAACGTCTGGCCGCGTTGCAGCATGCGCTGGGCGAGTTGCCGCAAGCCTGCCGCACTGTGTTTTTACTGCATGGGGTCGATGGCCTGACCTATACCCAAATCGCCGAACGTTTGGGGATTTCCAAGTCCCAAGTCAATAAGCTGCTGGCCCAAGCCATGGCGCATTGCGCCCGGCAACTGGCCGATTAAACAAAAAGCCCGCATTCTTTTTCCGCAACCCACTTCATCCCGATGCCGTTGACTGCCGCCGCTTGCCTTACTTGGTATGATCGCTTTCGCGCCTCGCACGTCTTTATCAATAACAGCCTTGCATAATGGGAGATTGCATGCCAGCGCCGTCCGACAAATCCGCTCACACCAGTCTGCAAGATCAGGCCATCGCCTGGTTGATTTGTCTGCGCGACGACAGATTGGACGATGCGGAACTCGAAGCCTTCGCCGATTGGTTGAGCCGCGACCCCTTGCATGCCCAGGCATTTACCGAGGCTGAGGCTTTGTTCAGCGATATGGTGCTGGCAGGCAGTTTGTCCAGTGCGAGCGAATCGCTGCAACCCGCGTCTCTACACGCGGCGGCGGAAAAAAATGCTGCCGCTGGCCAGATTATTGACCCGGCCCTATCTATCAGAAGGATTCCGTGTCAGCCGAGCTCGTCGAAGCCCGGGCTGGTGACCCCTGCGACAGGTTCAGGGCGAATGGTAATCAAGAGTAGGGCCAATAAACCAGCCAGCCGCCGGCCGTCGGCCAGGCCGCGCCGGCCCTGGTTTGCGGCCGGGCTGACTGTCGCGGCGATGTGGCTGTTGGCGATTAGTCTGATCATGCCGCAACAAGCGCGCTTATTTAGCGATTATTTAAGCGACTACCGCACGCAAACCGGTGAAATTCGCGAGATTCAACTCAGCGACGGCAGCCGTTTGCTGCTGAACACCAATAGCGCGGTTTCGGTAGCGTTCACCGCCGCGGCCAGGCGTATCGTCTTGCACCACGGCCAGGTGCAATTTACGGTGGCAAAGGATAGCCGGCGGCCTTTCGACGTAGTGGCCGACGATTTGACGGTCCGCGCCTTGGGCACCGTGTTTGACGTGTATAAAACCGCGACCGGGCCTACCGAGGTGAGCGTCCAGGAGCATGCCGTAGCGGTCAGTACGGCGGATCAGGACAGTGACGTTACCGTCGCCCAGGGGCAGGGCTTGGTCTATCAACCCGGACTGCCGCTGCCGCATCCGCGGGCCGTGGGCGCGGAGCAGTCCGCTTGGCGGCAGCATCGCCTAGTGATCAACGATAGACCTTTAGCTGACTTGATCAGCGAGTTGGAGCGCTATCGATTGGGACGGATATTTCTGGCGGATGCCGCACTTAAAAATCTGCGGGTAACCGGGGTGTTTTCTCTGGATGCGCCCGATGAGGCACTGTCCTCGGTGCGTAAAGCGCTGGCGTTGCAAGAAACCCGTATCGGTCCCTGGGTGTTACTGCATCGCTGATTTTTTGGGTGCTGTAAGCCACTCCGGGCAGCGCGCGCATGTCCAAAACGGTTTGGCGCATATGGGTCGAAAAATCCAGCCCACCGGCTCAAGCCTTCAACTGCTGTCCCTCATTACCCGCATTCAAGCAAAAGTCGTCCTTCCGCCGGAAACTTCCTCAGTCGCGCAGCGCTGCGATTTTTTCAACGCGGTTTTGCCGGAATAGCGACGATTTTTTGCCAATCAGGAAATTTTTGTGATCGATTTTTGTGCTGAAACGACTTCTATGTTGAGAAACATTATTTTTCGGACAGGACGGATCTTGAAAGCACGGATTAACGATTTTCGCTACCCGCTGGCAGTGGACGTATGGCATCGGCCAGCCGTATATCTGTGCTATGCGCTGAAAGGCAACCGCGTCGGTGTCGATACCTGGGTGTTGATCGGGCTGGTGGCGGCCGGCGGACAATTGAGCAGTAGCCAGGCGGTCGCTACGGAAGTGGTTCGCCACTTCAATATCGGCCGCCAGTCCTTAAACAACGCGCTGATTCAATTTGCCGCGCAAGCCGAGTTGGAATTGATTTTTTCAGCGGACATGTTGCGTGAGCTCGCCAGTCCGGAGCTGCGCGGGGACATGTCGGCAGAGCAGGCGTTGACACACTTGCTGCATGGCAGCGGTTTTACCTACCGTTTTATCGATACCGACACGGTGACTTTGGAACGCAGTCCGGCGGCAAAAGAAGTGTCTAGCCTGCCGCCCCCCGTTACCTTGGATGCCATGACTGTCGTGGGCTCGAAAACAGCGGAGGCCGGTGCGGAAATCGTCACCGAGCCGATGCTTGACGAGGCGCGGACCTATGCCGTCAGGCATATTGCCAGCGCTACCGGAACCGACACGCCAATCAAGCAAATCCCGCAGTCGGTGCACGCGCTTAACCGCCCCTTGTTAGACGACCAGCAAACGATCAACCTCAGCGAATCCTTAGTCAATGTTAGCGGCATAGTGGCGCGCAATACGCTCTACAGTCCGGTTATCGAAGGCACCTTAATTCGCGGTTTTCGTTCCGAACAACTGCTGGACGGCTTTACCCAGTACTACAACCCCGGTGACCGGGAAAGCACTATTAATATCGACAGAATCGAAGTGCTGAAGGGTTCTAACGCCTTGCTCTACAGCGGTGGCTCGGGCTCCCCGGTGGGCGGGGTGGTGAATCTGCTTGCCAAATTGCCGCAGGCCAAAGCCTTCGGCGAAGCGGGTTTTAGAATCGGCAGCCACAGCTTTTATCAGCCGTATTTCGATATCAATCAACCGCTAAACGCCAATATTTTGTTGCGCATGACCGGCGAATATACCAACGCCAGACATAACATCGACATAATCGAAACGCAGCGTTTTAACCTTAACCCGGCCCTGACGCTGACCGATAACGACCAAACCCGTTTGACGATCCAAGCCAAACTGTCGCGTTGGCAGCAACCGGAGTACCAGGGCTTGCCCGCCACCGGCAGCATCGCCGGCGATTTTGCTACCCGGCCCGACTTGTTCCCGGGGCCGGCCAATCTGCCCGATAGCCATTCGGATGCCGATGCGGTATGGGCGACGCTGGACCGGCAGCTCACCCGGAGCTGGCACTTAAACCTGAAGGCGCGCTATGCGCAGGCTAAATTCGACGAGAAAATTCAGACCTTGTTCGGAAGCGATGGCCTGATCGCGGACCGGCCTTTACTGCCGGTATCGAGCTGGGCATTGGTGAATGCCGAATTGTTTCAAGAACAGCATGAACGTAGCGTATTGGGCAATTTACAGGGCAAATTTAAGTTGGGTCCCAGCGAAAACAATCTTTTGTTGGGCGCTGATTACAGTCGTTTGCAAGATGCCGGCTTTATCGAGGGCGATTTCGGCGCCTTGGGTTTTGGTGTTGGTACGGTCGATTTGCGGGCACCGATATTTGACTCCCCTTATGCCGTACCCGGTCCTGGCCAGGAAAATCAGTTCATCGAAAACCTCACTTACGGCGCTTACCTGCAGTGGCAAAGCACGCTGTACCGGCGTTTGCATTGGCTGTCCGGTCTTAGGCTGGGCAAGGTTGGCATCGATTTTAATAATGCGCAAACCGGTGTGCACGAGACAACGGATACGCTGAAATGGTTGCCGCGCCTCGGCGGCGTGATCGATCTGAACGAGGAGGTTTCCTGGTTTGTTTCCTACAGCGAAGGCATGCGCGGCCAACCGTTTGTCAATTTCGTCGATACGCCGGCGCCGGAATTGTCGAATCATCTGGAAACCGGCTTGAAGTTCAATTTTGCGAATCAATTCAGCGGCCAACTGGCGCTGTACCAAATTGAGCGTAGCCAGGTCGCGGTCACCGACAGTAGCGATTTCCTGCGGCGTTCGGTCGCGGCAGGGCAGCAACGCTCGCGCGGTATCGAAATGGATTTGCTCTGGCAACCGGTCGAGGGCTTCAGCGTGCTGGCTAACTATGCGCATACCGACGCCCGCTTCATGGACGACAAAGCCGGGGTGGCTGCCGGCAATCGCTTGGCTCAAGTTCCGGAGGATGCCGGGCGGCTCTGGGCGCATTACCGTTTTCAGCAAGATGAGTTGCAAGGTTTTAGCTTGGGTTTCGGCGTGTACGCCCGCGCCGGCGCTTATTTATCCAATAACAATCGCTTTAAAACCGCCGGCTACCACAGCTTCGACGCGGCGTTGGCTTACGAAACCGGGCGTTTCCAATGGGCGGCCACGGTCAAGAATCTCAGCGATGAGGATTATTTTCAGCCCTATGGCTATTTCGAGGGCCGGGTGGCGCCGGCGCCCGGCCGCGCCGGGTTTCTGAGTTTTTCAATCAAATATTGATGCCGTCTTTAGCTATTTGCCACAGGAGTTTTTCAGGAGCACCTCACTCAGGGATTTAGAGTGATGTCGTAAGGACCGCGACAAACATGCCACATCCGCCGCGAGACGGAGCCGGAAAGCCACGGGTCTTGGAGATTAAGACAGCCGGGTTACCTGCAAGTTAAAGACCCATACTCCGGGTCGCAATTTGCGGATTAACTTTAACCGTACTATTAAGGAATAAAAAATGACAATCTTGCATTACAACCGCACTCAACTGGTAAGCGCCAGCCTGCTCGCCTTCAGCGCATTGGCCGCCGCTTTGGCGCCTGCTACTGCCAGCGCCGCACAAGTCACCGGTGATGCCACCATCACCATCAACAATGCGGCTTTTGCAGCGGCATCGGTCAATGTCGGCAGCGGGTATCCGAATGGCTGGATTGTCGCGAAACATTGGGGCGCCAGCGATAATTTATTGGGTATCACCGGTGCAACCACGGGCGGAACGACGCTATCGGCAACCGCCAGCACCGCGATGTCGTTTGCGGTTAATGCCAACACCACGACCAACAGCTATCCGGCTGCTGGTCCCTATGGCCGTACCGAACAAGCCACGACGATGGACGCCGGCAATACCTCGGTCGGTCAAATCGGTCTGAGTGGCGCCTGGTTGTTGACCAGCCAAGGCGGCAGCGGCATTTTGACGCCCTACGACTTTAGCCTGGTAAAAACCGGAAGCACCTGGAATATCAAAACCTACGATACCGGTTTTGGCTACCAAAATTTCTTGAAGCTGACCAACGTCTCCGAGTCGCTGAACGGCAATGGCGAATTACTACTGAGCGGCGACTTGCAATGGACCGGTTTGTGGGCCGGTTTGGTTGGCGCCAATACCAATGCCGTGGTCGGTACTTTTAGCCTGGCTCCCAGTACGGCGCCATCGGCGGTACCGGTACCGGCGGCGGTCTGGATGTTCGGCAGCGGGCTGCTGGGCTTGCTGGGTGCAAGTCGTAGAAAAGCCTCGGTCGCGGCTTAACGCGCAACATGGGCTTGGAGCGGTCGGCAAGATTCGCTTCGGGCCCGGACTTTCGGCAACAAATTCCTCTTCGTGCCTGCATGCCGCCGACTACGGCCGCTTGTGTATTCAGGCAGGGAGAGGGCTTATTCTGACCATCCGCTGATAGGGATTTTATGAAGATCAACAAAAACTGTGGCTATCCCGCTTTGGTCGTGCGGGCGATGCTAGCCATCGGTATGGGAATTGCCTCAGCAAGCGCTGAGGCCACGCTATTGAATGCACCTTCCGGCGGTACGTTTACGATGAACCTGGACCGGAATGCGCTGGGGGCTATTACTTGTCGACGTTTTGGAGTACGGCAACGTCCAATGCTGATAATCCGGCCAATACCGGCGACCATTTGCTTAGCCAACTCAATACCACCGAGATTTCCGGACTCAATCAGGTGTTTGAGTTGACGGCTATCGGTAACGATCCTAGTCCGCAAGCCAGCCAGCGTTACGTCAAAGCCACATCAGCCGATTTTGCCATCGATACCATCACGCTGGCCGGCGTGGCCGGGGCACAAGTGGGCATGACAGGCGTGCAGGGTTTTTATGCGCCGAACTGGCCGCCGACTGGAGCCGGCTTGGTCAACGGCGATTTTTCGCTACGCTACGATGCCGACCGGCAAACTTTGGGCCGCACCGGCTGGTACCTAGCCAATAACATTTATTTCACGATGGCGGTGTACGACTTAAACAACCTAAGCCTGAGCTTTAGCAACGCCGGAAACTGGCAGTTGAGTGGCGATTTACTGATGTCGCCGGAAAACGCCGGCATGTTGCAAGGCGCGCAACTGGTTGATGTCGGCAGTTTCTGTTTGGGCACGGGTGCCTATGCCGGTTGCGGACAGGTGTCGGCGGTGCCGCTACCCGCTGCGGTCTGGCTATTCGCTAGCGGCTTATTGGGTTTTATCGGCATAGGCCGTAAGCCATATCTTTCAAGGAGTGTGACATTATGAAAATCAATAATCATCGATCATCCACCTGGCTATTAGCCGTTCTCGGTGTATTGTCGATCAGCCAAGTTCAAGCCGCTACAGTCAGCGGCGGTGCGCTGGTCCTTAACCTAAACCGCGATGCGTTAATCGCCAGCGTCGATGTGAATGACTATCCGGACACGCCCACCGCCGACTTTCCGATTTGCTGCCGGCCTTCCATTTATCTGGAAGAGTTTTACGATGCTTCGGCCGCATCGAAAACATTTGTACAGTTGCGCGACGGCAATACGCCGGATTTATACGATCTGGTGGCCGATGAAATTCCGGCAACCGGGTTGCAATTCAGCGTCAACGGGGTAAGTCCGATAGTGAATCCTGGTGGGCGGCAGAACAGAAATACTACTTTCACGTTCGAACCCGGCAATTTGTTCGGCACTGCCAGCGGCAGTATCGGTCTGGGCGGCGTGATGCGTTTTAGAGTGGATGTCGATCCGCCGACCAATAGAGTGTTGTTGGGCGATATGACCTTGGAATACGATCCTATTCTTGAAGCGGCAACGCCCGGGCGTTCCGGTTGGGTGATTACTAATCACATTGGCTTCGATGCGGGCGGTTTTGAGTTGTTTGATGTCACCACCGCAATAGTGGGGAATACGTTAAGCCTTAACGGAAATTTGGGTTTAGGGTGGGGTTTCGATCATCTGGGGGCTCGCGACGCCCGCTTGCGCGATACACGTATCGGTACTTTCAGCTTGCAAACCACTGTGGTGTCGGGAGAGCTGCCGGCGACTGTGCCTTTGCCGGCTGCTGTCTGGTTGTTTGCCGGCGGTTTGGCCGGACTGTTTCTGAATAACCGTTCCGACAGAAGGATGGCGTGATGAAACCAGCCGAAGATCCAGAATTGATTCGGCCGTTGACTGCGGTTTACCCAGCGCCTGACGAACGCCACCCAGCATATTTCCGCCACGGGGGCTGGATAAAAATCGCGGCGGGCATAGGCGTCGGTTTGACATTGGCGACAGCCTTACAGGCAGCGCCTTCTCCCGATGTCGGCTTTGGTGTGTACCGCAGCCATCAAGTCAACGTCGATGCGGATGGGCAAAACATCGTAGGCGACAAAGGCAATGAGCCGACGCTGGCCCTGAGTCCGCTAAATCCCGCCAATATTGTCGTGGGCTGGCGCAGGTTCGATTCACCGCCCACTGCCGTCAAACACGGCGGCTATGCCTATAGCTTTGACGGCGGCGGGAGTTGGAGTACCGGCATGCTGCCGGCCTTACCGTTGCAAACCCGCACCGATCCGGTGTTGGAGGTTGATACCCTGGGCAATTTTTATTACCAGTCCTTGGCGGTATCGGATAGCACTTCGGTGTTTAAATCCGGCGACGGCGGCGTGACTTGGTCGGAACCCGTGTATCAGTTTAAAGGCGACAAGAACTGGCTGGCCATCGATAAAACCGGCGGTCCCAGCGACGGGCATATTTACAGTACCTGGCGGCGACCGGCCGACAGCAACCCCGATCCAAATTATGTGCCCAAATATTTCATCCGATCCACGGACGGCGGTGTCAGCTATCAAGAACCGGATGCGGCATTGCCGGTGGCAAACTTTGGCTTTGGCCGGCTGACCATAGGCGCGGAAGGCGAGGTTTATCTATTCGGCGTCGATGAAACGATTTTGTCCGTCAGTGCCTTGGGCATAGTGCGTAGCGGGCACTATTTCCTGAAATCGGTTGATGCCAAAGATCCCGCCGCTTCACCCACCTTTACCGCGCAAAAGGTCGATATGGGCGGCAACAGCATGATGTTCCTGTCGCCGAGTTTGCAGTTGCCCAACCCGCTGGGCGGCGACGGCGATGTGCAAATTGCCGCCGATCAATCGGCCGGGCCGTTGCGCGGTAATATCTACCTGCTGGCGCATGTTTCCCCCTATGCTTGGCAAACCGGCGGCGATCCGCAGGATATTCATTTCGTGCGCAGCAGTGACGGCGGCGCGACCTGGTCGGCACCGGTGCGGGTGAATGACGATCCACCCGCCGCCAATGCTTATCAATGGTTCCCGATGTTGGGGGTGGCGGCCAACTCCCGCCTAGACGCGGTGTGGTACGACACTCGCAACGGCAGCGGCAGCGCGCCATACCGCTATTCCCAGCTTTACTACGCCTACTCTTGGGACGGCGGCGTAACTTGGAGCAAAAACCAGGCGGTCACGCCGGTGTTCAATACGCATCTGCCGTATAACATCGTGAACGGCGAAGAGCGGCAAGGCGACAAAATGGGCGATTACACCCAGTTAGTCTCCGACGCCAACGGCGCGCACATTGCTTACACCGCCACCTACCACGGCGAGCAGGATGTGTATTACCTGAATGTGTTTCCGGACTGTAACAACAACGGCAAATCGGATGTGCTGGATATTCAAAACCGGGTCAGCGGCGATACCAACTTCAATCATTTACCCGACAGCTGTGAAAACATCAGCGTAAAAGGTGATCTGGACGGTGATCGCGATGTCGATCAACTGGATTTGAACGTGGTCATTGCGGCGCGCAACCAACCGCCTACCGGCATAGCCGATCCCCGTGATCTGGATAAAAACGGCGTGATCAACGCATTGGATGTGCGCAAGCTGACTTTGCTGTGTACGCGCTCGCGCTGTGCGGTTTAAGCCGGCTTGACCCACGCGGCTGGTAATCGATTTCTCCAATCTGACGCACGAACCGAAAGTACTCCGTCATTCCCGCGCACGCGGGAATCCGGGATGCCGAATATAGGACTAACAACGATGATGAAACAATTCAAAGCCGGCATAGTCGGTATAGCTTTATTTGTCGCCGGCGGTGTGGCCGATGCGGCCATTGATTTACATTTCACGCCCCGTAGCCAAACCGCCGACGCCATTGAAATCGGTTTGAACATTTCCGGTTTGGGCGACGATGCGCTAGGAACTTATGACTTTAATATTCAGTTTGACCCAACACGTTTGGCCTTTGCCGGTGTGGTTTTCGGCGATCCGGTGTTGGGTGACGAATTGGATGTGTTTGACTTGGGT
The DNA here is from genome assembly GCF_033949435.1 of Methylomonas defluvii. Classification (NCBI taxonomy): domain Bacteria; kingdom Pseudomonadati; phylum Pseudomonadota; class Gammaproteobacteria; order Methylococcales; family Methylococcaceae; genus Methylomonas; species Methylomonas defluvii. Next base: position 131,648 of record NZ_JAXARY010000011.1, read on the forward strand.
GGCAACAGTACCGCCGCCGATGTGCTGGGTCCGGGAGTGCTGAATTTGTTCGAATCGTCCTTGGACAACGCGGCGGATTTACAAGCCCTGCAAGCCGATAGCTTTACGTTGGCGATCATCCGTTTCGAGGTGCTGAGCGGTGGTAGCAGTCAGCTTGGTTTATTGATTAACGGTTTGGCGGATGCCGGGGGTGACGGCTTGTCTGCAAACACAGCGCCGCTCACCATCAACCCGGTCGCCGCTGTGCCGTTGCCGGGGATGGTTTGGCCGATGGTTGGTGGGTTTTGGGTGGTGTTGAGGTGGCGTAGGAGTTAGTCAAAGTAGCCTGGATGAAGCGGAGCGTAATCCAGGCGCTCTTTGGAAATAATCCAGTTTTCGTTGCACTTCATTCTGAGTTATTGCTAAGCACGTATTTGGGTGATATACGGAACTTTGAATTACTTGTTAAGCATCACAATGTCCGACGCTCCCAAATACATCGTTCGCAGGCTCGAGCTCTCAGATGCCGGGGCCTTCTATTCAGCCGTCCGCGAGTCTATTGATGAACTCGTTTACTGGATGCCATGGTGCTCTAAGGACTATACACCGCTGGATGCGGAAAACTGGATCAAGACCACCATGCAACTCTGGGCAGCAGATGCCGAGTATCCTTTGGGCATCTTCGATGCTGTCTCAGGCGCAGTGATTGGCGGGACAGGCGTCAACCACATCAACCGAGCCTATCGGATTGGCAATATCGGGTACTGGGTGAGCTCGCAGCATACTGGTCAGGGAGTCGCTAGGTTCGCAGCCCACCACTCGGCACTACTTGGATTCAGTCAACTGGGCCTGACCCGCCTTGAAATTGTCGTGCTTACTCACAACAAAGCAAGCCAACGGGTGGCTGAGTCGCTTGGTGCCAAACTGGAATGCGAAGCGAGGAACCGTCTCTACTTTCAAGGCAAGCCGCACAATGCTTTGGTCTACTCGCTCGTACCCGGGGACTTACGGTGATACCTAAGCCCTCGCTCAAGCTGACCTGCTATGGCAGGCCTTGTAAGTCCTGCTATAGCAGGTCAGCTTAGCCTCGTATGTCAGGGTGCGCGTTATCTGTTCGTTCCCTGACATACCCAAATGCGAGTATTGAATGTCACATAACCGCTTACGCGGCAATGTGGCCTAAGGCTACGATTCGCACGAAATTCGAAAGCCGCATTCCATGTTGGCATCAAGCGCGAAATTTTGTTCCGGGAGGTTCAAATCAGTTTCAGACGGCTATTGCACCTGGCGGGTGCCATTCTCTCGGTCGCTTTGGGAGTCGGCTTGTGGAAGCAGTGGACATTAATCTGCAACGAAGCGTGTGCGCCGGGGCGGGCGTTAATGATGATTTTGCTGAGCTTTTTGCTGCCGGCCGTGGCGTATTCGACGCTCTTGGTATGGACGGCTACACGTCCCAGCCCTGTTGCCCGCGTTATCTCCGCTGCTTTGACTTTTGCCAGCCTGATGGCGGCGATTTGGCTAAGTTTTTTTGCGTGAGGTAGCGCGGTTTGGGTTTATTTGCGTTCGCCGATTTTTGGCAGCCGATCCGCCAAACCCATCGCATGCCGCGTCAGCAGTTTTTTCGCAAACGGCAGGTGGTCCAGCATGGTCAATCCGGCGTTGCGGACGGCGGCCAGCGGTAAATTGTCGTTGGAGAACAGTTTCACCACGCTATTGGTGAAGCCTATGGTTTTACCGTGGTCTTGTTGGCGTTGCCGGCTGTAGTTTTTCAGCAGGCGGGCATCGCCCAAATCGCCATCGCGTTCGTGTTGGTCTATCAGCATTTCCGCCAATAAGGCCACATCGCGTATCCCTAAATTAAAGCCTTGGCCGGCCACCGGGTGCAGTTGATGCACGGCGTTGCCGATGATCACGGTGCGGCCGGAGACCATGCTTTCGGCGCGGATCAGGCTTAACGGAAATGCCCGGCGCGGTGCGGCCAGTTTTAGTTCGCCCAAGCGGTAACCGAAGCAGTTTTGCAGTTCGGCGAGAAATTCGCGGTCGCTGACGTTAATCAGGGTTTCCGCTTGTTCGTGAGTGCGCGTCCACACCACGGCCGATTGTTTGCCGGCCACCGGCAGCAAGGCCAACGGGCCGAATTCGGTGAAGCGTTCGAAGGCAATGTTGCGGTGCGGCAGCGCCGATTGCACGGTGGTGACCAGCGCGGTCTGGCCGTATTCGGTGATTTGCTGGGGAATTTCCAACAGCTTGCGCACCGTGGAGTTGCCGCCGTCCGCGCCGACCAGCAATTGCGCACTGACGTTTAACGAACTGCCGTCGTGCTGCTTCAAACTGACGTTCACCGCATCGCGGCCGGACATCAATCCGGCGACCCTAGTTTGATACAGGCAAACCGTGTCGGTTTTCTCGACCAGATCGGCCATGTGTTGTTCGATGTCGCGGGCGACGATCACATAACCCAAAGCTTCCACGCCCTGATCAGCCGCATCCAGCCGGGTTTTTCCGAAATGGCCGCGGTCCGAGACATGGATGTGTTTGATGGCGGTGGCTTTATCGGCCGCGCCGCGCCAGGCGCCCAAGTCGTTGAGTAGTTCCACGGTACCGGCCGCCAAGGCTAGCGCGCGGTCGCCGGCGGGGGAGTGGCGTAGTTGCTCGCGGCTATTGGCTTCGACCAGGGCTATCTTCAAGCCGCTGTTTTTCAGCGCCAGGGCCAGACAATTACCGGCTAGGCCGGCGCCGACAATGATCAGGTCGAAGTCGTGTTGCATCTGCTTTAGCCCAGTGCTATGGATCGATCGTAAAGCGTTTCCGGCGCGACATCTAGCTCACCCGGCCAACACACGGTACCCAGTCCGACATAGGCTTGATCGAATAGTGAGCGGTCCTTAAGTTTAATGAAAACGCCTTTATTCAGATAAGGGGACATGTCGAACAAGCGGTGCTCGCCGTTATCGAACCAAAGTTCCAGTTTATAGTTGTCTTTAGGCTGCACTTGAATCACGGATTCCATAATGACCTTCCTTTAGCGTAAAGGATCGATAGGGAAGAGTTTTTCGCCATTGATCGCCAAGTTCCAATCGGCTAACAAAGATTCCCGATGAATTTCAATCCAGGCCTGCACCAGCCCGGATTTGGCAAGCGGCAGGTCGTCGCCAAGTAATGAGCCGTCGGCTATGGAGAACGAGGCATTGTAGTCTTGATATTTGGCTTGGATATGCCGAAGTTTATGGCGCTCATCGTCGAAGAAATACATACAAATGACGATGCCATAAAACATGCTGATGGTTGGCATATCGAATTTCTCCGTCACGCTAGCTCGATTGCATTAACGCTTCGATGGCCGCTATCGACTTTGGCACGCCGCCAGTCAGTATCTCATGACCGTCTTTTGTTACCAAGACATCGTCTTCGATGCGAATGCCGATGCCGCGCCATTGTTTATCCACCGTTTCGCAGTAGGCCGGCACATACAGGCCCGGTTCCACGGTTAACACCATGCCCGGTTCCAGCAATCGCCATTCGTCCTTGATCTTGTAATCGCCGACGTCATGCACATCCATGCCCAGCCAGTGGCCGATGCGGTGCATGTAAAACTGTTTGTATTTTTCATCCTTGATTAGTTTTTTGGGTTTGCCTTTTAACAGGCCCAGTTCGATCAGGCCTTTGGTCAGGGTTTCCACCGAGGCGTCGTGGGCGTTGTTCCAGGGATTGCCGGGTTTGATTTCGGCCAGCGCCGCGGCTTGGGCATCCAGCACCAATTGGTACAACAACCTTTGCGGTTCGCTGAACTTGCCGGACACCGGGAAGGTGCGGGTGATGTCGGCGGCATAATGGTCACATTCCACACCGGCGTCGATCAGCAGCAAATCGCCTTTGTTGAGCTTGTCCTTGTTTTCCACGTAATGCAGCGTGCAGGCGTTTTTGCCGCCGGCGACGATGGACGGATAAGCCACCGCGCGCAGACCGTCCTGGATAAATTCGTGGAGCAGCTCGGCTTCGATTTGGTATTCGTACAAACCGGGTTTGCAGGCTTGCATGGCGCGAATATGGGCTTTCGCGGATACTTCACCGGCGCGGCGCATCAGTTTTAGTTCTTCCGCACTTTTGAATAAGCGCATTTCGTGGACAATATGTTCCAGCGACACCAGTTCGCCCGGTGCGGTGACGCCGGTACGCGACTGCTTGCGGATGTGGTTGATCCACTCCAGCAGTTTGTGGTCTAAATCGCTGTCCTTACCCATCGGGTAGAACACTTTGCTTTTGTTTTCCAGCATGCCGGGCAGGATGTCGTCCAGATCGTCAATCGGAAACGAATCGTCGGCTTCATAGTGTTTGGTGGCGCCTTCCAGACCGGCGTGGGCACCTTCCCACTGGGCTTTTTTCTCGTCGAATTCGCGGCAGAACAAAATATATTCGCCTTGCTCACGGCCGGGGATGAATACGGCCATGGATTCGGCTTCGTTAAAGCCGGTCAGATAATAAAAGTCGCTGTCTTGACGGAACGGGTAGTGGACGTCGCGGTTGCGGGTGCGCTGCGGGGCGCTGGCAATAATGGCGATGTTGCCCTTGCCGATTTGCTTCATCAGGCTGGCGCGGCGTTTTTTGAATTCGCTTTGTTTCATGGTCGATCTACTTAGATTAATGCGGTTGCGATGGGCCGAGTTCGGCAAATTGATCGCGCACGGTAAACACGGCGGCGCGCACATATTCGCGCAGTTCGACCAAGGCATTTTCGTCGTCTTCATCGCCGACGTCGGTGTCGATTTTGGTGAGCTCTATCATATCGCGCATCACTTCAGCGGTATCGCCCGGCCAGTCGGCGCCGGTTTGCGCATAACCCACGCCGAACAAAAAGCCCTGGCACCAACAGCGAAGGGCTTCCACTTGTTCGTCTAACGGATCGTCGTCGTCAGGCATCAGCAAATCGAAGGCGAAATCGTCGTTTTGATTTTCCAGCAATACTCGGGTTCTTTCGAACACACCATGCAGCAGCGCTTTGTCTTCGTCGATCAACTGTTGCTCGTCGTCAATGAGTTCCCGTAGCCAGTTTTCCGCATCGGCGCGGATTTCGACGCAGAGCATGCCGGTGGCGATACCGTGCGCCTCGGCAGCGCCGATGTCGGCGTCATGTTGCTCTAAAATTTCTTCAACCGAACGGTAGGTCATCTGGGCTGCGTTTCCTATATAAAGCTGTTTAATAACATGGCTTATGCTAACATTCTTAACCATCTACGATGATTATAACGTCATATCGGCCCATACTCTTGCTATGTCTCAAACAGAAAAAGATCCGTCAACCGAACTGGAAGCATTGGAAGCGAAACTGGATACGCTCATTGCCCAGTTCAATCAAGTCAAAAGCGAGAATAAGTCCTTGAAAGTTAAACAGGATGCCTTGGTTAAGGAAAAAGCCAAGCTGCTGGAAAAAACCACGTTGGCCAAAACCCGGGTGGAAGCGATGATTGCCCGCTTGAAAGCCATGGAGCATGATTCGTGAGTAAAGCCGTCCAGCCCGTTTCACTGAATATCCTGGATAAGGAATATAAAATCGCCTGTGCCGCCGATGAAAAAGAGGGGTTGATCAACTCTGCCCGGGAACTTGACAGGCAGATGCGCAAAATCCGTGACACCGGCAAAGTCAGCAGCACCGACCGCATCGCCGTGCTGGCCGCATTGAACTTGGCTCACGACTTGACGGCATCCAACAAGAACGAAGCCAACGGCAGTTTGGATATTGGTCAACGCTTAGCCGATTTGCGCAGCAAAATAGAAAACGTTTTGGAAAATTCGTAAATCATCCGGTAGACTATCAGTCCAATCTCCTGCGGCGTTCGAGCAGTACTGGGTGTTTCCTGAACCTGTTTTTACCCCGGAAACTTTTTGCCATTCATGGTGCGCATGCCTGTTTATTCAGGAAGCCTGATTGACTGGATTTGGTTTCCACTTGAACCTTCGGTTCAAGGACGAAAGTATCAGACGGCGCAGGCGGGAGATCTCTTGATTTTGCTTGTCTCGGTTTCTCGTCTTCGTTCGAAGCCCCCCTCGTGTTTGTTGTTAGTCTGCTGGTAGGTGGCGCGCAGGGTGGCGTAAGGCCTGGCGACTGTAGTCGCGGCTTAAAATTCGTTTAGCTAGCGCTGTATAGACTATGATCCATCCTCCAACACCTGTTGATAGCATGCCCCCTTTCTTTTCGCTCCGCTGGACAACGACGATTACGCGGCAATGAACATAAGCAACAGCAACGCTGGTGATTCCGGCAAAAGCTTCACAGAAAACTTCTTGGGCCTATTGGTTGATCAGGGCCTGATCGATGCCGAAAAACTGAAATACGCCTTGCGGGTGCAAGGCAAACTGGAGTCGCCAAAGCCGATTTTGTTGGTGCTTTGCGATCTGGGTTATGTCACCCACAACCAACTGGTCGAGTTGTTTCGTAACCACCCGGTCAAAGTCAAGTTAGGCCTGTTCCTGGTGGAGTTCGGGTATATCACCAACACCGACCTGGATTTGGCGCTGGCCGAGCAACGGCAAAAAGCAGGACGCAAACGCCTGGGCGAAATTCTGGTGGAACGTAATCTGATATCGGAAATGAAAATGCTCGAGGTTTTGGCGGACCTGATGGGCATTTCGGTTATCGATTTAAGTACTGCCGTGATCGATCAGACGCTGATGACCAAGCCGATGTTGAAGTCCGCCAACAAGCATTGTTTTTTGCCTATCGAAAAACAAATGGACGGCGTATTGGTGGCTTTCGGCGACCCGCTGGATCAAAACGCCATCGAGATGGCCCGGCACGTCTTGGGCGCCGAGATCATTCCGGCGGTGGGGCGGTATTCGCAGATCATGCGTTTTCTGCTCAATTACGAGCGTAATACCGGCGCCGAAAAAGTAGCCGTCGGCGAGCAGTCGGCCGTCGCGGTTGCCAACCGGATCTTTGAAGACGCGATACGCCAGGGAGCCAGCGATATACATATCGAACCGCTGGAGCATAAGGTCCGGGTGCGGCAACGGATCGACGGCGTAATGGTGCACTACCGGGACTTTCCGGTTGAAATTGCCCAGGCCTTGATTAGTAGGATTAAAGTGATGGCCGGCGCCGATATTGCCGAAAAGCGCCGACATCAAGACGGTCGGGTCATGTTCGAACAGGCCAGCAGCAATCGCGTGATCGACATGCGCGCTTCGTTTTTCAGTACCATCAACGGCGAAAAAATCGTCTTGCGGCTATTGAACCGCAAGACAGAATTGCTGGACATACACGAAGTGGGCATGGCGCCCTTGATGCTGGAACGCTTTGTTCAAGATTCGCTGGACGTGCCGACCGGCGTTGTCATTATCACCGGACCGACCGGTTCGGGTAAAACCACGACGCTGTATAGCGCAGTGGATTACCTGAACGCTCCGGAAGTCAGCATCGTTACCGCCGAAGACCCGGTCGAATACGTGATTGACGGCGTCGCACAATGTTCGATCAATCCGAAGATCAATCTGACTTACGAAGAAACCCTGCGCCACATCGTGCGCCAGGACCCGGACATCATCGTACTCGGTGAAATCCGCGACAAGTTTTCCGCGGATACCGCAATTCAGGCGGCCCTGACCGGCCACAAGGTGTTGACCACATTTCACACCGAGGACAGCATCGGCGGCTTGCTGCGGCTGCTGAACATGGAAATCGAGGCTTTTCTGATTTCTTCGACTGTAGTTTCGGTAGTCGCCCAGCGCCTGTTGCGCCGAGTGTGCCGGCATTGTGCCGAACCGTTCAAGCCTGACCCGGCTTTGCTGCGTCGGCTGAATGTGACGCCGGATGACATTGCCGGCGCTCAATTTTTGTTGGGCAAGGGCTGCGAAAAGTGCCGGTTTACCGGTTATTCCGGCCGGGTATGCGTGTTCGAACTATTGTCGATGAACGAATTGGTCAAAGATGCGATATTGCAGCGCAAAACCTCCTATGAAATCCGGCGGGTGAGCCTGGAGACGGCGGGTTTGGTTACGCTGCTAGAGGATGGTTTGGTGAAAGCCGCCGCCGGTGCTACCTCGTTACAGGAAGTGATCCGCAATCTGCCGCGTTTTGGAAAACCCCGCCCTTTATACGAACTGCGCCGCTTGTTGGGCAGTCGATGAGCCAATAATACAATCCAATCTTATGAGTGAAAAATCGCTTTCCGAATTGATAGACGAGGCCATTACCTCGGGAGCCAGTGCCTTACCGGTATTTCCGCGGGCGGTAACCGAGCTGCGTTTGGCCTTGCAAGACGAAAATCGCTCGCTGGACGCGATTGCCAAACAATTGGCGATGGACGCCAGTTTAGCCAGCCAAATTTTGCGCGTTGCCAACTCGTCATTCTATGCCGGCTTGGGATCAATCAACACCGTCAAGGATGCTCTGGTCCGCTTGGGTTTGCCGCGCATCGTCCAGATTGCCACTTTGGTTACGCAGAAAGGCTTGTTTGCGGCAAAAGATGCCGCCACTCAGCAATACATGGTCAAACTTTGGCAGCATAGCGTTGCGGTGGCCTTGGGCGCCGAATGGCTGGCCAAGCGTTTGTCGTTCCAGACGATAGCGGAAGAAGCCTTCATGGCCGGCCTGTTTCACGATATTGGCGAACTATTGCTGCTGCGCTGCTTGGAAGATCTGGCGGCCAAGGACCTCAATCTAAATTTACCTGCCGATTTGCAGCGAGAACTGATCATCCGCCAGCACGAGAGCAAAGGCGCATGGTTGCTGCAAGAATGGAATTTACCGGAAACCTATCGTAAGGTTGCCGCCAATCATCATCAGCCGGCCACCGAACATACCGGCACAGTGGAACTGTTGGTGCGCGTAGCCGACATGGTCGCCTACAAACTGGGTATCGCGCCGCGGCCGCAGCCTGATCTGGTGATCTCCAGCAGCGAGGAAGCCGGCCGGCTCGGCCTGTCGGAGATTATGCTGGCCGAGCTGGAAATCGCGCTGGAAGATTCGCTGGCCTTGTCTGCCTGACACGCCAACCCCGTTCATACACCTGCGATGCAGGGTAATCCTGTTGCTACCGATTCCAACCGGCTCGACTAATTGCCTTCGCTAAAACGCGAGGCTTTGCTTTAGAATGGCCGTCAGCCGGCATGGCCGCTTTCCCAAACTTTGCATAATCACGTTGGAACAATGACCATCGAATTTCTGATCAATTTTCTGATTCTGTTGCTCGGCACTCTGGCCGCCGGGTTTTTGGCTTACCGCTCGTTTCAAAAGCGCCGGATCCAGCTCGGAGCGGAACCGACCTTGCCGCAGTACTTTATCCGGCGCGGCACTTACTGGAGCGGAGTTGCCCTTTACTGCGCGTTAATGGCCGCTTTGTTCTATTTGCTGACCTGGCAGTGGCTGCCGTTGGAGCCGCTGGTGACGTTGATCGTCAGCCATTTGCGCGTCGGCGAATTTGTGAATCTGCTGTACGGTTTGGACGGTAGTAAACTGTTGCCGCTGATTGCTGCCGGCATCATGTTATTTTTCGTCGCCTGGGAAAGCCCGTTTAACCCCTTGCTAATTTTACGGGACAGTATTCACGACGCCTTTGCCATTCCGACTAAAGCGGTCGAAGTGTATAACGCGCTGATCAAATCCAGGCTGTCGGCGGTTGACGATAAAATCAAAGCCCAAATCGCCGATCGCCTGTTGGTGCAAAGCATCGACGCCGGCGATTTCGATAAATCCGGCGCCACGGTCGAATACAAATGGGCCCATAACAGCCTGCTGTTCGACCAGATTCAACATTACGCCGACCAATCCTCTTACCGACGCTTGTTCAGCGAGCCTTCGCTGAAATGGGGCGAAATCTGCATTTCCTATAATGCAATGTCGGAAAAAGTGAATATTTGGAAAGAAGCCGAGCCGCATTACACCAAGACCGTCAACTTGCTAAAAGACTTGGACCGACTGACCAGTCTTCTGTGCCGATTACTGGCGGCGGCGGTGGTATTCGGCAGCCCTAGCGAAAACGACATGTGGGAGACGGTCAGAAAGCTCGGCGGTAATGTGCACGAAGCGCGCTTGAAGCACACCTATAAATACTTGCTGATATTCGCGGCGGCGACCGCGTTTGGCGTGATTTTGGGGCGCGAAGTGTCGGTGGCGCTGCACAATGTATTTTTGTTTCCGGATAAACCGTTGCCGCACTTTAGCTATACCACCCTGCGCTGGATCGCCTATTCGATCGCGATTTATGTGGTGCCGATCACGCTGGTTTTCGCTTTGCGCAGCGTCGCATTCCGGCATCAACAGGAACCCGCCGAGCATAATTACGGCTTCTACATGGCAATCATGTTCGTCTGCTTCCTGGTCAGTACCACCATCTCGACATTTATTCTGGAGTTAACCTTTTATCGCCGGGATGATTTTAATTTCCTGGACAGTTTCCTCGACCACGCCCGCTGGGGGATTATGCCGGCGCTGATTTGCGGTTTCGTCGCCTACCGGATGGACGCGCCGGCCAGCGAATCCGAAGCCTTGAGCAAAACCATTTTGTCCGCCGTATTGGGCTTTCTGGCCTGGGGCGGAATTGCAGTGATTTTCATGCTGTATGCGACGGACGATTTGGCGATTGAGAAATTGAATCTGCGGTTTACCTTGGTGGGGACGGCGTTTTTTGTTACCGGGTTGCTGGGGGCTGCGGCTCGGTTTAAGACGGCAAGTGATTAGATTGGATTTGTCGGGTGGGCGCGTGGTTGAAGTTTATGTGTCGCTGGCGCGACGGCTGGTTTTAATGTCGGGTCTCGGCCCGACAGCCGAGTAACTTTTCTTTGTTTGGCCAAAGAAAAGTCACCAAAAGAAACGCCACCCGGATGCCGCTTTGATCCTGCGCTCCAGAGCTTTTATCGAGGGTCGGCAGAAGGGGCTTCCCAGCCCCTCCGCCGACGTGCGGCATCCCTGCCGCACCCCTTCGGGCTGATCTCGATAAAAGCTCCGGTGCTCGGCGCGGCATACGGGAGAAACCCCGCGCCGAACTCGACAGATTATTTTGTATGAAATTTTGTAGGGCGCATTAGCGACAGCGTAATGCGCCGAATGATTTAAAGCCAACATACGGCGCAATACGGCTACGCCTATTGACGCCCTACGATTGCACGTTACGGCCTTGCCCTCAATTTCTTGGCTTGCATTACATTCATATTGTGACTGCATCGATATAGAAGCCATTTAGGCACCACTTCACGCCGTGAGCTTGGGCTTCTGGATACTTAGCCTTATCCCTGAAGATCAACTTACCATCCACTATGATTTCTATAACTGGATCGCGACTCATGCGGCGAAAGTCCATCGGAAACGAAGCGCGCTCAACCAAATGTATCTTTCCATCCGCAGCGAGGATGGCGTCGAGGTGATACCTGGCTAGTGCTGGAGCATCCTCTTGCCATTTTCTTTCTTCGGGAAACAAGCTAATCGTTGCTAATGTTGGTTTTCCGCCAGGCGGTAGCGCTAGCTTCTTGGACAAGACTTTGAAGCCCTTGGCGTTTTCTCCGAAATCGCCCTCAATGATCGTGAAGCCCATTGCCTCCCAAAATGGGATAGAGGAAGAAGGTTTGCACTCAATTCTCAAAACCATCTCATCCTGCTGCAATGCAAGCTCTATACAATATTCAACAATTAGCCGCCCAAGACCTTTTCCCCTCCAACCATTACGAATTTGGAGGATGCCCGATCTCAGCAACTGGCTCCACTGGTAAGCGACTGGAATGCCTTCAATTTCATCAATCAGAACAAGCAGCGCCCCTTTTTCATGGCACTTCTGAGTCAGGTTCCAGTTACAGAGGAAATTGCCGTGAACGCCCAGCGCATCCTCTTCTTGTAACCAATCGTGAATTTGCTGCATATCGTGGTTGTTGGACCAACGTATTACGAAGGGTCGCTCAATGGTATCGACGATATGGATTACCGTTTTGGTCAATGGAATCTCCTTGAAGCATAACGCTTGATTCATTGAATCAAATTGACCGAAAGACAGCAAGGGGGAGGCGATCCCGGTCAATCAATATCTGCCTGCACGATCAATCGAATAGCTATTTCATAAATTTTGAGATTTTTTTCATTAATTATGAGAACTGACAGAGACGAAACGGAATCCAGCACAATTGAAGTCACCAAAACTTACTTTGTTTACATTCTGACCAGCTTTTAAGATTGGATTGGTTTTGGTCCCGTATGCCGCGCCGAGCACCGGAGCTTTTGAACGGAATAGCCCGCAGGGGCGATGCAGGGATGCATCGCGTTGCCGAAGGGGCAGGAAGCCCCTTTCGGCGACCCCGTTCAAAAGCGAGGAGCGCAGGGAATAAGCGGCATCCGGGTCGCCTTTTCTTTGGATACTTTCTTTTGACGATGCAAAAGAAAGTATCTCGGCTGTCGGGCCGAGACCCGACATTAAAACAACCGTCGCGATAGCGACACATAATCCCCTTCACCGCGTGGGCACAAAAAACCGTGCCCACCCTACGCCCAGCAAGGACGACGGCCAATTCAACACCTCAAACGTTATACGGCGTAGCAATCCAATCCCTCAACACCGCCTCATCCCGCTCCGGCAAATAAGCAAAATCCCCGGAAATATCCTTGTAGACTGCGTCAGCGCTGTGAGTGGACACCAACTTGCCTTTGACCATATAAAAAAACCAGGCAAACGGATAACCGGCTTGCCGGTCAAAGCGATTCAATACATTACTTAACGCGCTGCCTTTCTTGCCGGCGAAGTCTTCCAGATGCGGCAGGTTGTTTTTGTGGGTGTTGACGATTTCCACGTTGACGATTTGCTCGCCGAAGCGGCCGGTGTGTCGGTAGGGGCGGATGATCCAGTCTTCCGACATACTGTATTTTTGCCCGGCGCTGCTGCGGTTCCAGTCTTCCATGAAGCGTTGTACCGGATGTTCGCCGGGATGGCGCTCGTTAATCACTTCCATGAACAGCTTGACATCGGTCTTGCGCCGGTAGGTGTACCGAGAATGCCCAAAGCCGAAACTCTCGATGCAGAAGGGTTGCAGCGGGTCGATGAATTCTTCCAGGTCGTCAGGTGGATTGTTTTCGTCGACCAGCATTCGATCAGAGACTTCGTGAGTCTTGTCAATTTCGATCAGCGTAAAGTCTTCGGCTTTGGTGCCGGTCTGTACCACAAAATACAGGGTTTTGCCGGTTTGCTTGGTGGCGATCAGTTTTTGTTCCAGCGTGTAATCGATCAGGGTTTGCAGGTTTTGTCCGCATTCCAGATAGGTGCGTTCCACCCACTCGATTAAATCGTTGGCGATGCGTTTGCCGTCCATATCCACCACGCCGCCCAGCCGGTACCACTCGTCGCCGGTTAAGGCCAGGCGGATAGGGTGGTCGGGAATTAGTGCCTGGAGTTTGCTGAGCAGCAAATCGTCGGTTTGGCCGGGGATGATTTTTTTACAGCAATCGGTAATGTCTTGTCCGGCAAGATTGAGTCTTGATTCAGTCATGATCGGCTTCAGGTGTGGAGTTTGAATGTAAGCGTTGCCTTACCAGTTCGCGGACATCCGGTTCCGGATCCTCGGCGAGAGCGGCGAGTTGCGCGGGATCGACCTTTAGTGCCGCTGTGTAGCGCACAACCCAATCTTCGTCGTTTAACAGCATGGTTGCGTCTTCCGGCGCCATGCGTTCCGCGACGATGCGCCGCACATCCGGCGAACGGTCGTTAGCCATCAGCCCCAGGCTGACTTCCGGCAGCCGTTCGGCAACGCGCTTGCGTACTTGTAAGTCTTCGTCTTTGATGAAACGAAACAAGCGGCCCGGTGGTAGGCGTTTGGCGACCATCAAGCGCACGATATAGTCGGGGTCGTCGGCCAGCAACTCCAGGTGTTCCGGATCGATACGGTCCGCGACCGTCATGCGTACTTCGCGGTCCGGGTCGTCGATCAGGGCTTGTAACTGCTGGGCCGGCAGGCGAAACGCGACAGCGCGGCGCACCACTTCGTCTTCGTCGGTGATGAGCGCCGACAAGGCTTTTAGCGGTGCGTAGCGCACGGCGATGGCCCGGCGTTCCCAGAACGGGTCTTGCAAATAAAGCGTGGCGTAGGCCGGATTGACCCGAAAGAAACGGTCGATTTGCCGGCCGCTATTGATGAACACGCAGGTATCGCCGGGCATGCAACGGCCCATCAGCAGGGTTTTCCCCCGGAACGGGCAGAGGCTGCAATCGGCGACGGGCAGAGTAACAGGGCTGTCTTGTTCCGCCATATTATCGTCTTATTCGGGAATAACTTCGGCGATCACAATGCCCGAGGCATTTTCGTAATTATCGGTAATGCGTAAGCAATGTTCGCGGCCATCGACCAAGTAAAGATTGAAGCCTGCACCTTCCAATAACGGTTCATTGTTGGGCAGGTCGTCGTCCATGCAATAGGTGAAATGGACGCCGGGGTATTCGCCGCGCAGTCCACTGACGACGGTTTCGTTCAAGGCTTGGCCGTTAATTTTCTCGGCTATGGTTTGCAGTTGCTCTGGACTAATCATCGCTAGGATTCCTGTTCGAAACAAACGCGCTGCACGGGCTGGATGCCCATCGATTTAGCCAGCCACGGCGGCGGGGCATGCGCTAAAACGATTTGCAGTTGTTTGATAATTTGAGTGATGGCTTCGCCCTGGTCGGCTTTAACCGGATGAATGCCGTATTTGATAAGTTTTGCCGCCGCCGGGCCGCCGATAGAAGCAATATACAACACTCGGCAATCGGCGATCAGTTCTGCGCGATACACATTCTTGTCGTCATGCAGCCGTTGCGCGTCGCTATCGATGCTGCGCACATCGACGAGCCGGGCGTCGTCCGCGGCAATCTGATAAATCAAAAACTGCCGGCACGAGCCAAAATGCCCGCTGATTAACTGCGGATCGTCGCTGCCGATGGCAATTCGGATCGAGCTGGCGGATGCAATTGTCTGGCAGGAATCGGCTATCGGCGCGGGTTCCTCGCTGTTTTGCAGAATGCGCAACGATTCACGGATGCTTTCGGCGTTGGCGACAATACCGAAATTGTTCAAGGCTTGTTGGAACTGGGCTTTGCCGAGTTCGGCCAGGTTTTTGTCGTTTAAAGCTGTGCCTATACAGGCACGGAGCACGGAGATAAACAGTTTGGGAGGGGTATCGGGCAGGGCGCGAGCCGCCAGCCCGATGCGCAGTGCCAGTTCACGGGTTAAGGTAGACTGGCTCATGGCGTCAAGCCACTAAAGGCAGAATGCAGTTGTCGATTGGGCAAACCTTGACGCATTGCGGTTCGTCGTAATCGCCATTGCATTCCGTGCAGGTTTTTTTGTTGATTTCAAAAACAATTGCCCCTTCCTTGATGGAATCGGTAGGGCAGACCGGCAGGCAATCGCCGCAGGAAATGCATTCTTCGGCAACAATATACAGAGACATGGCTTTATTCCTCCGATAACCGTTTAGCTTGCAAAGTTGTAGGGATTTTAGGCGGAGGTGACAGCGGATCAAAGTAATATTTGGATCCGTCACCCAGAGTGACTTCACCGCCCCATTTATCGGCGCTGTCAAATTCTAAGGATTCGATGGTTTCTTCAAGGTCTTTTTTAGCGATGTAGAACAGCAATTTGCCGTCTTCGCGTTTCCTGAGCATGACGCTAGGCATTGGGATTCTCCAGACAAGTGTAGGTCGGGTTAAGCCTGCGCTGTAACCCGACACGATATGATTGACTGGTGGGCGCCTGAATCGGTGCCCACCCTACGCTTAACGAATCAAGTCGTAGTTGTAGTCGGTGGTTCCCATACCTTTGGTTTCTTTATCCAACTGCTCCAACAAGGCATTAACGATGGTGGTCAACATGTACATGCCGCCTTCGTAGCCCAATGTGGTCATACGGTGCAAGTGGTGACGATCGAAGATGGGGAAGCCGATACGGATCAACGGTACTTCGAACTCTTCGCCTTTGTAGAAGGTGTCACGTTGGATAAATTTGCCGTAGGAGTTACCGATCATGAAGTCCGGTTTGTTGGTGAACATCAATGAACGGAAGTGCCACAAATCTTTGCCGATATGTACCGTCGCTTCTTGGCCGTAAGGCGAGGCTTTCAACACTTCTTCAACCGCTTTTTTGTAGCGTTTGTTGGCGTGGTTGACTAACACGTCGGTTACCTCGGCGCCCATTTCCAGCAGGAATTTGGTCATACCCAGAGCAAAGTCGGCGTCGCCGTACAAGGCAAATTTTTTGCCGTGTAACCAAGCGTGCGAGTCGGTCATCATGTCCACATAACGGCCGCGTTCCACTTCCAGCGATTTTGGAATCGGTTTGCCGGTCAGTTCGGAGATTTTCATCAGGAACTGGTCGGTCCATTCCAAGCCCATCGGGATGTTCAATTTCGGCGCGTCGTGTTTCCAACTAGTTTCAACGAATTTTTTGGTTTTTTCCAACTGCCAAGGTTGCAGCAACACGGTAGTGATCGCGTTAGGCGCATCTGCAACTTCGGCGATCGTGGTGCCGCCGGCATACATGTTGAAGTGGCCATCAGCTGGGGTATCCAACACTTCGGTAGGATCGCTCAACAGCGTGTGGTCAACACCCATTTCGTTCAACATCCGGTGAATGACGCGGAAGTTGCCCAAATAGGTTTCAAAGCCGGGGACTAAGTTGATTTTGTTGTTACTGCCAACTTCGTATTTACCTTCAGGCAACATACCTTTTTCAAGGGTGAAGTAGCGGGCAATACCTTCGAACATGTTGTCCCAACCCGTGGTATGGCTACCGACGAAGCTAGGCGTATGCGCAAATGGCACAGGGTAGTCTTGATCGACGTGACCTTCTTTTTTGGCATTGTTGATGAATGCGTTCAAGTCGTCACCGATCACTTCCGCCATACAGGTGGTTGATACTGCGATCATGGTGGGTTTGTAAAGGGCTTTGGCGTTTTCCAAACCGGCAAACATGTTTTTCTGACCGCCGAATACCGCCGCGTCTTCAGTCATCGAGTCAGATACGCAAGAGATAGGCTCTTTGAAATGACGGTTGAAGTAAGTCCGGAAGTAAGCCACGCAGCCTTGTGAGCCGTGTACGTAAGGCATGGTTTTTTCAAAACCCAGTGCGCAAAGTACCGCGCCCAGAGGTTGGCAAGCTTTGGCAGGGTTAACCGTGATCGCTTCACGTTGGAAGTTCAGTTCTTGATATTCCTTGGTAGTCGTCCATTGGAACACTTCATCAATGGTGTCTTGTGGATGACGTTCTTCGTACTGTTCGCGTTTGTTGGCCAAGCTTTCCTTGTACTCGTCATTTCTGAATAAAGGATAACTGGGTTCTATTTTATCGACATTTTGGCTCATGATAATCTCCTAACGCGCCACTAATCTGTGGTCCGGCGTTGATTGGATTTTGCCGGGAATGAAATCCCGACCGACATTTTGGCTCCTAGTAGGGTGGGCAGTTTGCCCACCTTTCCGGGAGTTAAGATGGGCAATGCCCACCCTACGGATTACGCAACCGCTTTGACAGGTTCGCTCTCGGTCGCTTCGGTTTTCCAAGGCGCTTTGAAGCTTTTCCAGCAAGGGTTGTTGATGGTCATGTCCATATCGCGGGCGAAGATGGCGAAACCGTCGTAGCCGTGATAAGGGCCTGAGTAATCCCAGGAGTGCATTTGGCGGAAAGGCACACCCATTTTTTGGAAAATGTATTTTTCCTTGATACCGGAGCCGACCAAGTCAGGTTGGACTTTTTTCACGAACTCTTCGAATTCGTAGCCGGTGACGTCGTCATACAACAAGGTCGCGTTGCCCATTTCTTTAATGGTGCGGTCGTAGTCGTCGTTGTGACCGAACTCGTAACCGGTACCGACCACTTCCATGCCCAAATCTTCATAGGCACCGATCACGTGGCGAGGACGCAGACCGCCGATGTACAACATTACCCGTTTGCCTTCCAGGCGAGGTTTGTATTTAGCGATAACGGCATCGTATTCGGCTTTGTAGCGTTCGATGACGCGCTCAGCACCTTCTTTGATAGTGTCATCGAAGTGAGCGGCGATTCTGCGCAAAGACTCGGCGATTTTAGTCGGGCCAAAGAAGTTGTACTCGATCCAAGGGATGTTGTACTTTTCTTCCATGTGCCGGGCGATGTAGTTCATCGAACGGTAGCAGTGAATCAGGTTCAGCTTCACTTTTGGGGTTTTTTCGATCTCGGCAATGGTACCGTCGCCAGACCATTGAGCCACAACGCGCAGACCCATTTCTTCCAACAAGGTACGTGAAGCCCAAGCATCACCACCAATGTTGTAGTCGCCGATCACGGCTACGTCGTAAGGGGTAGTTGGGAAGCTTTCATCGCCGTCGCGGTTTTCCAATACCCAGTCGCGAATCGCGTCGTTAGCGATATGGTGACCCAAAGATTGAGAGACGCCACGGAAACCTTCGCAGCGCACCGGCACGATGGTTTTGTTGTACTCTTTGTTTTTAACTTTAGAAACCGCTTCGATGTCGTCGCCGATCAAACCGATTGGGCACTCGGATTGAATGGAGATGCCTTTGTTGAGCGGGAACAAGGTTTCGATTTCGTCGATACATTTGGCCAGTTTTTTATCGCCGCCGAATACGATGTCTTTCTCGGTAAAATCCGAAGTAAAGTTCATGGTACCGAAGGTGTTGACGCCTGTAGTACCTACATAGTAGTTACGGCGACCGGCACGGGAATATTGACCACAGCCAACCGGGCCGTGTGAAATATGGATCATGTCCTTAATAGGACCCCAAACTACCCCTTTGGAACCCGCGTAGGCGCAACCACGAATGGTCATCACGCCGGGCAGGGATTTACGGTTGGAAGTGATACATTTGTTTGATTTTTCCAAGCTTTGATCGTTGATGGCCAAATGTTTGGCGCGATCAGCTTTAGCTTTTTCGGGATAGACTTCCAGCACTTCTTGAATAAGCGCTTCGGTCTCTTCTCTTGTCATGGCTGCCATGATGAAATCCTCCTGGTAGTCCTGGGTAATCCCCCACAGACTTGTTAGGAACTATGCGAAAGCAGGTTGGACAGGCTAACAGCCGGCCCAACCTACATACTGATTAAGCTTCGGCTGCTGCGGTTACACCGACAACGCTTTCGTCAACTTCTTCCATGACGCCGAATTCCATCAACAAGTCTTCCAACTCGTCCATAGTGATTGGCGTTGGGATCACCAAGTTGGTGTTGTTGATGATTTTTTGCGCCAAGTCGCGATACTCTTGTGCTTGTTTCGCGGTTGGTTCGTACTCGATTACTGTCATACGACGGATTTCGGCACGTTGGACAACGTTGTCACGTGGTACGAAGTGAATCATGTGTGTGCCCATTCTGGCAGCCAATTGCATGATCAGTTCGTCTTCGCGAGCGGTGTTACGGCTGTTGCAGATCAAACCGGCCAAACGCACGCCGCCTGAGTTAGCATATTTCACGATACCTTTAGCGATGTTGTTGGCAGCATACATAGCCATCATCTCGCCTGAGCATACGATGTAAATTTCTTGGGCTTTGTTTTCACGAATTGGCATCGCGAAACCACCGCAAACAACGTCACCCAATACATCGTAGAATACGAAGTCGAGGTCGTCGGTATAAGCACCTTCTTCTTCCAAGAAGTTGATCGCGGTGATAACACCACGGCCGGCGCAACCTACACCTGGCTCTGGACCGCCTGATTCAACGCATTTAACGTCGCGGTAACCCACTTTCAATACGTCTTCCAGTTCCAAATCTTCTACGCTACCGGCATCAGCTGCCATTTGCATGATAGAGTTTTGCGCTTTCGCATGCAGGATCAAACGAGTAGAATCGGCTTTAGGGTCGCAACCGACGATCATTACTTTTTTGCCCAGCTCTGCCAAGCCAGCAACCAGGTTTTGCGTGGTGGTAGATTTACCGATACCACCTTTACCGTAAATAGCACATTGACGTAATTTCGCCATGATCTTCTCCTCTTGAGTAGGTGTTGTTAATAACAACCTGATAATTGCAATGGCCGTGCCAAAGTTTTGATGTGTTTTAAGTAATTGAAAATAAAGGATTAAAAATAATATTTCTAGCTTTTTCGATGGTCGGATTAGCAACATTCTTTGTAAGGCCTGTTATCTAACCAACATAAATCGCGGGGTTTTTATTTGAAGCGGGGGCTAGGTGCGTATTCGCCGCGGATTTTGGCCCCGGTCCTTTAGCGATCACGCTGTGTCTTGATTTGGCTTGCTGATAACGGGAGTTTGCTGCTTTGCCCGGACGACTTCGGTGAATAATCGCCTACACACTCTATAATTGATGCCAATCTTGGGCGCCGGGCATAAGCAGGCGTATATCCGGTTTTATCACGGTACCTGTAGGTGGCGGTTTGCAGCCACATTTTTTAGTTACTCATGCGGTATTTCTCGAATTTAATAATGATATTGTCTTTGTATGTTCTTTAAGAATTGGTGGCCTTTCCGCCGCAAGCTGAAAAGTCAGGCGAAGAAGGATGATTCCTTCGATGTCAATCAGCGCATCTACACGCCGGTTAGCCAGTTGACCGTCGGCATGTATGTCATCGAATTGGACCGGCCTTGGTTGGAGAGCCCGTTCTTATTTCAAGGGTTTGAACTGGAAACGGAAGCCGATATTCGCGCGGTAAAAGATGTTTGCCAGTACGTCTATATCGACGCCACCCGCAAAAGAAAACGCCCAGTCCAAGCTAAAACCACTCAAGACAGTTTGCTCAGCGAGAGCAATATTGATTTTGGTGCGCCGCCGCCGCCAAAGCTAAGTGTTTTCGAGAAAGAGTTTGCACGTGCCGAACATGTTCATAAAGAAGTGGGTCAGTTGGTATCCAACTTTATGGAGCGCATCGCCAATGGCGAAGGGATAGACACTCAAGCCGCCAAAGAAGCGGTCGCGCAATGCGTGAACAGTATTTTGCATTCGCCGGATGCTTTTTTGTGGCTGAACCAGCTCAAGAACAAAGACAAATACACCGCACAACATAGCTTGAACGTTTGCGCCTTAGCCATTGTGTTGGGCCGCTACCTGAATTTTTCCGTAGCCAACCTCAACAATGTCGGCTTGTGCGGGATGATGCACGACATGGGCAAAATGTTGGTGCCTTTGGATATTCTGAATAAGCCCGGCAAGTTGGAACCTGAGGAGCTGGCGATTATGCGCTCGCATGCCGCTCTGGGCTACGAACTGCTCAAATCCAGCGATCAAATGTATCCAGGGGCGATAGACACGGCCTATTCTCACCACGAAACCTTGGACGGCAAAGGTTATCCCCGGCGTATCGGCGAAAGAGGGATTTCGCTCTTCACCAGAATCGTTACCATCGTGGATATGTACGATGCCATCACCAGCGACCGGGTGTATCAGAAAGGCCGGACGCATCTGGAAGCGACCAATATCCTGGCCAATATGGCCGGCTCTCAGCTGGATGAGCGTTTGGTGATCAAATTTATAGAATGTCTGGGGGTTTATCCGCCCGGCAGCATCGTCATGATGACCAACGGTTACATCGCCATTGTGGTGGAGGTGAATGAATTGCAGAAGCTGCGGCCGAAAGTCATCCTGTTGCTCGATGCCAAGAAACAGCGGATTCAGGAAAGAATTGTCAATCTAGCGGATATGCTGCTGGACGATCGCGGCAAGGTGTTGACTATCAAAGGCATTGTCAAAGCCCAGGATTACAACATAGACATCAAAAAATATTACCAACAAGGTGTTTTGCAAAAGGGCTTTGCGAACGAAAAACGCTAGGGTACCCTACGAAACCGGACGTTTAGAGCAACTCTGCTAGAATAAGCAACCTGGCGATGGTCACGAAAGGGTTTGTGCGTGGGATTATCGTCCGTATGCTTTTGCTCAGCTTTGCCAAGCCAGGGCTGCAAATTTCTCGAGGCGTTTTGGAATCAAATGTACAGAAAAAACAGGGGAGGGCAAGGCTTTACGCTGATGGAGATGCTGTTGGCGGTCGCCATCATGGCGGTGTTGACGGCCATTGCGATACCTGCCTACAACGGTTATATCGATAAAAGTAAGAACGACCTTGCGATTAGCTATCTGCTAGCCATACAGACGGAAATCGAACGGTATTACACCCGCGAATTTCACTACCCGAATGCGCTTAGCGACATTACCTCTGCTCTGCCCAACAACGGCAAGGACCCCTGGGGTAGAGACTATGTCTATCTCAATATCATAGAGGGGGGGCCAGGCACCATGGGCTCAGTCCGAAAAGATCATGCGCTTAACCCCATCAACACCAAATACGATTTGTACAGCCTGGGTAAGAATGGCGTCACTAAAAAGCAGATCAGCCAGAAGGACAGTCTGGACGATATTATCCTGGCCCGAGATGGCGGTTTCGTCGGTTTGGCGGCGGATTTCTGAGAGAACCCCTTAGCAATGGAGCGCAAGCTGTCTTTTAGCCATAGCAAGGTTGCCCGCCGCATTCTGTTTTCTTTCGTGTTGGCCGCGTTGATCCCAATCGCTATATTGGGCGTCCTGTCATTCCAGCAAGTGAAGCAGCAGTTGCAAGCACAGACTGCCAAGGCATTGCAGAGAGGCTGTAAGGATTACGCCTACGGACTGGTCAGCCGTTTGTTGTTTGCCGAAAATTCTCTGCGGCTGGCGGCCTTGAAAATTCATAAATCCAACAAGGAGGATAAACCTGTGGCGCTGGCCGGCGAACAATGGCTGCAAGGCCAGTTCACCGGGTTGGCAGTGCTCCGCGCCGATGGTCAACCATCCGCATTGTCCCGAGACAATGCAGCGATTCCGACCCTGACGGCAGAAGAGCTTGCGCAGATTCTGGTCGGGAAAACGCTGATTAAACCGGTGAGTGGCCAGCGGCTTGAAGACAATCGCTTGTGGATGGCTATCAATCTGGTCGAAAACTCACCGAAAGCCGGTATCCTGATGGCCGAATTGAAACCCGACTTGTTATGGAATTCCGAAACTATCGATCCCAACAATCTGCTGTGGGTGATGGCTGCAGACTCGCTACAGATATTGTTCGCGCTGGAGCAAGATTTCGATCCGTCTCCGGAGCTTAGGGCGCAAGTCGCGCAAGCCAATAGCGGCCGCTTCTCGTGGCAAAGGGACGGCGAAGCCTACCTCGGCGCGTATTGGAAGCTGCCGGTCGCCACGCTATTTTTCGGTCCGGACCTGATCGTCGTGCAAAGCCTGCCTGAATCGTTGGCGTTTGCGGCAATTCGGCAATTTAGCGCGATTTACCCACCGGTGATTCTGCTGGCCGCGCTGATTGTCGTGTATTTGAGCAGCAGGTTGATTGCTAAATATTTAACGCCGCTCGAACGCTTAAAAATAGGCACTCAACGTGTTGCCGACGGCAATCTGGAATGTCGAGTAGATATTGATAGCCATGACGAATTTGAAGAGTTGGCGGATTCGTTCAACGAAATGACCCGCCGCCTGCGCAGCCAGTTCGATATTCTCGCCACCATGGCGGAAATCGACCGTCATATTCTCTCCGCCTTAAATGCCGAAGACATTATCGACACGGCGTTGAATCGCTTGCCCAGCATATTGTTTTGCGATTTGATTTCCATCGCCGCGGTCAATCCCGATACCGGTATCGCCGACGAGATTCGGGTTCGGCGCAGCGGGCACGATGCCGAAAAATTAGCCGAACCGGTGATTCTTAGCCAACAGGATGTAGCGGATTTGCGCACCATGCACAATGGCGCCCTGGAGATTGCTAACAATGACGAGCGGATGTCCGAGTATTTGCAGGTGCTCGGCGTGTCCGGCGCATGGCGTTATTTGGTCGTTCCCGTTCATGTCAACGGTGCACTGGCTTCGCTTATTTGCTTGGGTTATCAAGCGCCGAAACGGATTCCGCCGGAATCGCGCAATGCGGCCATCAACTTCGGCGACCGTATCGCCGTCGCGTTGTCCAATGCCGCCTGGGAAGAGAAGCTATACCAGCACGCCCATTACGATTCCCTGACCGGCTTGCCCAATCGCTTGGTACTGCATGACAGGCTGGGGCAGGAAATTGCGCGGGCCCGGCGCGATGACGCGCAACTTGCCGTGTTTTTTATGGACTTGGATCGCTTCAAAAACGTCAACGACTCGCTGGGACACGCTGCAGGCGACGAATTGCTGCGGCAAGCGGCGCGGATTTTTCTCAATTGCGTTAGAGCGACCGATCTGGTTGTCAGACTGGGCGGCGACGAGTTCGTCATCGTGATCGGTGAATTGCATACTCAGCATAACCCGGCGGCCTTCGTCAGCGCGGTTGCCGAGAAAGTTCTGGCTGCGCTGAAGCAACCCGTGACGGTGGCCGGATTGCCCATGACCGTGACGACCAGTATCGGGATTGCACTGTTTCCCGACGATGCCGACAACGTGCCGGATTTACTGAAGAATGCCGATGCCGCCATGTACCACGCCAAGAGCGAGGGGCGCGCCAATTTCCGGTTTTATTCGCCGGAATTGAATGCGGCGGCATTGGAAAATATCAAGCTGGAACAAGAACTACGCGGCGCGATCGGCAGAAACGAGCTATTGGTGTTCTATCAACCCAAGGTCGATTGGGATGGCCGCATCGTCGGCGCCGAAGCCTTGATCCGCTGGCGGCACACCGAGCTGGGCATGATTTCGCCGGCTAAATTCATTCCCTTGGCCGAACAGACCAGTTTAATCGTGGAGATCAGCGATTGGGTCTTGGAGCAAACCTGTTTGTGGGTAAACGCTTGCCATGCCCAAGGCCTGGGGCCCTTGCGGATTTCTGTCAATCTTTCCGCGGTCGATTTTAAGCACCCGGAATTGGTCGAGAAAATCGCGGCGGTGTTGAGCAAAACCGGTACCGACCCAAGTTTCATAGAACTGGAACTCACCGAATCGGTGGCTATCGGCAACATCAAGGCTTGCATCGAACGCATGCATCATTTGAAAGCGCTGGGACTAACGCTGTCCATGGACGATTTCGGGACCGGTTTCTCCTCGTTGTCTTACCTAAAAGAATTGCCGCTGGATGTGCTGAAGATCGATCAATCGTTTGTCCGGCAGCTGGAAAGCGACGACAGTAGCGCTGCTATCGTCCGCGCGATTCTGGCACTTGCCGACGGCTTGGGTATGGAAACTATCGCCGAGGGCGTGGAAACCGCAGCGCAACTAGAACTATTGAAACAACATCACTGTGGCTTATTTCAAGGCTATTTATTCAGCCGGCCGGTGCCTAGCGATGAATTTTTAAGTTTGTTGCAGGCCGACGCTGCCAAGCGTGGCGCAGACCTGCCGGCGATTAGTTCCAGCTAAACCAGCGGCGGCCCCAGGCACTGACACCATCCAGATACAGATACACCACCGGCGTGGTGTACAAGGTCAGCAATTGACTGAAAATCAAACCGCCGACAATGGAAATTCCCAAGGGCTGGCGCAACTCCGCGCCGTAACCCGAACCCAAAGCCAACGGCAACGCACCCAGCATCGCCGCCAACGTAGTCATCATGATCGGCCTAAAGCGCAATAAACAGGCTTGGAAGATGGCTTCCTCGGCGCTCAGCCCTTTGTGGCGTTCGGCGTCCAAGGCAAAATCGATCATCATGATCGCGTTCTTCTTCACAATGCCGATCAGCAAAATCACGCCGATCAAGGCGATGATGCTGAACTCGGTATCGCAAGCCAGCAAGGCCAGCAAGGCGCCGACCCCGGCCGAGGGCAGGGTGGACAAGATCGTCAGCGGATGGATATAGCTTTCATAGAGCATGCCCAGCACGATGTAAATACTCAGCAGTGCCGCAGCAATCAGCCAGGGTTGGTTACGTAGCGACTCCTGAAAAGCCTTGGCCGAGCCCTGAAAACTGCCGCGCACCGCCGCCGGCGTGCCGAGGTCGCGCAGGGTTTGTTCGATGAATTGGGTGGCGGTGGACAGCGAGGTGCCGGGCAGCAGGTTAAAGGACACTGTGGCGGCGGCGAACTGGCCTTGATGGTTGACGGTCAGCGGCGCGTTGCTGGTCTGGAAGCTAGCCAGCGTGGCCAGCGGAATTTGGGTGCCGCTGCTGGCGCTGACGTAAATCTGTTGCAAGGTGCGCGGGTTTTGCCAGTATTCCGGCGCCAGTTCCAGCACCACCCGGTATTGGTTCAACGGTTTATAGATCACTGACACCTGGCGTTGCCCAAAGGCATTGTTCAAGGTGGTATCGATGGCCGCCTGACTGACGCCCAAGCTGGCGGCTTTGTCTCTATCCACCACCAGCGATATTTGCCGGCCCTTGTCTTGCTGATTGGTGTTGACATCGGTCAGCTCCGGCCGCTTGCGCAACGCCGCGACGATCTTGGGTGTCCATTCGCGCAATAGGTTCAAGTCCTCGGATTGCAAGGCAAACTCGTACAGCGCCGCCGAGCCACGGCCACCGATGCGCAAATCCTGCACCGGCTGTAAAAACAGGCTGGCGCCGGGTTCGTCGGCAAGTTTTTCCCGCATGCGCCGGCTGATTTCAGCCATCGGCGCGTCACGCTGCTCGGGCGGCTTGAGTACCGCAAACATCAGGCCGGAATTGGTGTTTTGCATGCCGCCGGCAAAGCCCACCACATTGGTCACTGCCGGATCTTGCCGCAAAATATCGACAAAATCATGCAGTTTGCTTTGCATGGCTTGGAAGGAAATGCTTTGATCGGCCTGGATGGTGCCGCTGAGCCGGCCGTTGTCCTGCACCGGGAAAAACCCTTTCGGGACGATGATGTACAAATACACGTTCAAACCAATGCAAGCCAGCAACACCGTCAACATCAATTTGGGATGGTGCAGCGCCCAACTCAAACTGCGGCGATAGCCGTTTTGCAGGCGCTGGAATTGGGCTTCCAGCCAAGCCGACAGCTTGCCGGGCGTATGATTTTCCGCCGGTTCCAGCCAGCGGGCGCACAGCATCGGCGTTACGGTCAAGGACACCACCAGCGACACCAATACCGCCGCCGATAGGGTCACGGCAAATTCCCGAAACAGCCGGCCGACGATGCCGCCCATCAATAATATCGGCGTGAAGACGGCGATCAGCGACAAACTCATCGCCAACACCGTAAAGCCCACCTCGCCAGCCCCGCGCAGCGCCGCCTGGAACGGCGGCACGCCGTTTTCGATATGCCGGCTGGTGTTTTCCAAGACCACGATGGCGTCATCCACGACAAAGCCGGTGGCGATGGTCAAAGCCATCAGCGACAGATTATCCAGGCTGTAATCGCACAAATACATCACCGCGCAGGCACCTATCAGCGATACCGGCACCGCTACGACCGGGATCAGCGTGGAGCGCAGCCGGCGCAGAAACAGCAATACCACCAGGATTACCAGCACCACCGCGATCAATAAGCT
Source organism: Methylomonas defluvii (assembly GCF_033949435.1). Classification (NCBI taxonomy): domain Bacteria; kingdom Pseudomonadati; phylum Pseudomonadota; class Gammaproteobacteria; order Methylococcales; family Methylococcaceae; genus Methylomonas; species Methylomonas defluvii. The sequence continues at coordinate 158,922 of NZ_JAXARY010000011.1, forward strand.
GCGTTCCACCTCATCGACCGAGGCGCGAATGGTTTGCGAACGGTCCGAGACTATCGATAATTCCATGGCCGCCGGCGTCAGCGCGCGCAATTGCGGCAGCATGGCTTTGACATGTTCGACCGTGTCGATGATATTGGCGCCGGGTTGTTTATTGATGATCAATAACACCGCTGGCTGGCCGTTCTTCAGGCCGGTACTGCGCAAGTCTTCCACCGAATCCACCGCGGTCCCCAGATCGGCGATGCGCACCGGCGCGCCGTTGCGGTAAGCGACGATCAGCGGCAGGTAATCGGCGGCGTGTTCGGCCTGATCGTTTGCGTGAATTTGCCAATGCCGCTCGCCAGTTTCCAGCGCGCCTTTGGGGCGATTGGCGTTACTGGCGTTGATGGCTTGGGCGACCTGATCCAGACCGATGCCGTATTGTGCTAACGCGCCGGGATTCAGTTCCACCCGGACAGCCGGCAGCGAGCTGCCGCCGACATTGACCTGGCCGATGCCGGGCAACTGGCTGATTTTCTGCGCTAATATCGTTGACGCGGCGTCGTACATTTGGCCGCGGCTGAGGCTGGTGGAGGTGAGCGCCAGAATCAGAATCGGTGAATCGGCCGGATTGACTTTGCGGTAGTTGGGCCGATTGGGCAGATTACTGGGCAGCAAGCTGCTGGCGGCGTTGATCGCGGCTTGTACGTCGCGGGCCGCGCCGTCGATGTCGCGATTTAAATCAAACTGCAAGGTAATTCGGGTCGAGCCCAGGGAACTGGCCGAAGTCATTTCGCTGATGCCGGCGATACGGCCCAGCGCTCGTTCCAGCGGGGTGGCGACGGTGGCCGCCATGGTTTCCGGACTGGCGCCGGGCAAATTGGCGGACACCGAAATGGTCGGGAAATCCACTTGCGGCAAGGGTGCGACCGGCAGTTGTAGAAAGGCGATGATGCCGGCCAATGCCACGCCGAGCGTCAGCAGCGTGGTAGCGACCGGACGATGGATGAACAGCGCCGATATGTTCACGGCCGGCGGTCGCCGTTGTCGGCTAAAGGCGATTCGGCCGCGCCGCGCAACCTTCGGGCCAGCTGGTCCAGGCTCAAATAAATCACCGGTGTGGTGTACAAGGTCAGCAATTGGCTGAGCAATAAACCGCCGACCATGCTGATGCCCAAGGGATGACGTAATTCCGAGCCAACGCCGCTACCCAGCATCAAGGGTAGCGCGCCCAGCAAAGCCGCCAGCGTGGTCATCAAAATCGGCCGGAAACGCAGCAGGCAGGCCTGAAAAATCGCTTCGCGCGGCGGCAGGCCTTGCTTGCGCTCAGCTTCCAACGCAAAGTCTATCATCATGATCGCGTTCTTTTTGACGATGCCGATCAGCAGCACGATGCCGATTACCGCGATGATGCCCAAATCGTTGCCGGACAACTGCAAGGCCAGCAGCGCGCCGACCCCGGCCGAGGGCAGGGTGGACAGGATGGTGATGGGATGAATATAACTCTCGTAAAGCACACCCAACACAATATATACCGTGACGATGGCAGCCAGGATCAACCAAAGCGTGCCACTCAGCGAGGCGTTAAATGCCAAGGCCGCGCCCTGATAATCGCTTTGCACCGCTAACGGTAAACCGATGTCCTGCTTGGCCTGTTCGATGGCTTGAATGGCGTCGCCCAAGGCGGCGCCCGCCGGCAGGTTGAAGGAAATGGTCGCGGACGGAAACTGATCCAGATGGTTGATGGCCAACGCGGTTTGCCGTTCGGAAATGCTGGCCAGGGCCGACAGCGGCACTTGGCTGCCATTGCTGGAAGGAATCCGCAGTTCTTGCAAGCCTTCCGGGCCGCGCTGCTGCTTGGGGTCTACTTCCAACACTACCCGGTACTGATTGGACTGGGTGAAAATGGTCGAGACTAGGCGCTGGCCGTAGGCGTTGTATAAAGCGTTGTCGATGTCGGCGGTGCTGACGCCCAGCCGGCTGGCGCTGGCGCGGTCGATTTCGATGTAAGCTTGCAGGCCCTGGTCTTGCACATCGCTGGCGGCATCGGCGATACCAGGCAGGGCGCGCATGCGCTCGACCAGACGTTGGCTCCAGCGGTTTAATTCCGCTAAATCCACGGTTTGCAAGGTAAATTGAAACTGGGTGCGGCTGACCTTGTTTTCCAAGGTCATGTCCTGCACTGGTTGCAGATAGACCGAGATGCCCGGTACATCGGCTAGGCGTGGCCGTAAGCGTTCGATCACTTTGCTGGCGTTGTCGCGTTGGGCTTGCGGTTTCAGGTTGATTAAAAAGCGGCCGCTGTTCAGGGTCGGGTTACTGCCGTCCACGCCAATAAACGACGACAGGCTGGCCACGGCCGGATCGGCCAGGATCTGTTGAGCCATCGCTTGCTGGCGTTCGGCCATTGCCGCGAAGGAAATGCTGGGCGGCGCCTCGGTAATGCCTTGAATCAGACCGGTGTCTTGGATGGGGAACAGGCCCTTGGGCATGGCCGCGTATAACAACACGGTCAACGCCAGCGTGGCGATGGCCACCAACAGCGTTAGGCCTTGGTGCTTGAGTACCCATTCCAGGCTGCGGCCGTAAGCGGCGATGACTTTGTCGAGCAAGCCGCTGTGTTGTTCGTGGCCTGTTTCGCCGGCCCGTAACAGCCTTGCACACATCATCGGCGTTAAAGTCAGCGACACTACCGCCGAGATCAGTATCGCCACCGCCAAGGTGATGGCAAATTCGCGGAATAAACGACCCACCACGTCGCCCATGAACAGCAGCGGAATCAGTACCGCCACCAACGAGATGGTCAAGGAGATGATGGTAAAGCCGATTTGCTCCGAGCCTTTCAAGGCCGCCTGCAAGGGCGATTCGCCGCGCTCCCGGTAGCGGGAGATGTTTTCGATGACAACGATGGCGTCGTCCACCACAAAGCCGCTGGCGATGGTCAGCGCCATCAAGGTCAGATTGTTGATACTAAAACCGGCCAGGTGCATCACCGCAAAGGTGCCGACCAACGACAACGGCACCGCGACCGCCGGGATTATGGTCGCCGGCAGATTGCGCAGAAACAGAAAAATCACCATCACCACCAGCGCCACGGCCAGCAGCAACTCGAACTGTACATCGTGCACGGAAGCGCGGATGGTGACGGTGCGGTCGGTCAAGGGCAGTACTTCAATCGCGGCCGGCAAGGTCGCCCGCAGTTGCGGCAGCAACTTGTTGATGCGGTCCACCACCTCGATGACATTAGCGCCGGGTTGGCGTTGGATATTGACGATGACGGCGGCTTTGTCGTTGGCCCAGGCCGCCAGTTTGACGTTTTCGGCGGCGTCGACCGCGTCGGCGACTTCTGAAAGGCGTACCGGCGCGCCGTTGCGGTAAGCCACCACCAAGTCGCGGTACTCAGCGGCCGAGCGCAGTTGGTCGTTGTTGTCGATGATGGCCGAGCGTTGCGGGCCGTCGAACATGCCTTTGGGTTGGTTTACATTGGCGGCGGCGATGGCGTTGCGCAGGTCTTCCAGGCTGAGGCCATAGGCGGCCAGGGCTTGATGGTTGGCCTGGATTCTGACTGCCGGCCGTTGACCGCCGCTGATGCTGACCAGGCCGACGCCGGGCAATTGGGCGATTTTCTGCGCCAGGCGGGTGTCGACCAAATCCTGGACTTTAGGTAAGGCCAGGCTGGATGACGTCACCGCCAAGGTCAAAATCGGCGTGTCCGCCGGGTTGACCTTGTTGTAAATCGGCGGCAGCGGCAGGTCTTTGGGCAGGAAATTGTTGGCGGCGTTGATGGCGGCTTGCACGGTTTGTTCGGCAATGTCCAGATCCAAGGCCAGATCGAATTGCAGCGTCACCACGGACGCGCCGCCGGAGCTGGTCGAGGACATCTGCCGCAGGCCGGGCATCTGCCCGAACTGGCGTTCCAGCGGCGCGGTAATCGCCGAGGTCGTGACTTCCGGGCTGGCGCCGGGATAGAGCGTGGTGACTTGAATGGTCGGGTAATCGACTTGCGGCAGCGCCGAGATCGGCAATAAGCGGTAAGTCAAAACCCCGGCCAGCAGCAGGGCCAGCATCAGCAAGGAGGTGGCGACCGGACGCAGGATAAAGTGTCGCGACGGGTTAAAGCCGGGAAGCGGGTTTTGCGCGGCGGCCATGTTTAGTTGGCGGTTTTGCCGGAGGCGGTGGGTTGGGTTTTATCGATTACCTTGACTTGGCTGCCTTCGCGCAGTTTGTCGGCGCCATCGATCACCAGTTTTTCGTTCACGCCCAGTCCTTCCGGAATCGCGACCGTTTCGCCGTCAGCCGGTCCGGCTTTTATCCGCTTTACGGTGATGGTGTTGTCGTCCTTCACCACGTAGACGAATGCGCCATTGGCCCCGTGCTGAATGGCGGAGCTAGGGACTAAGGTGGCGGCACGCAAGGTGTCCAGACGCATTTTGATATTGACGAATTGGTTGGCGAACAGGGTGCGGTCTTCGTTATCAAATTGGGCTTTTAATTTCAGTGTGCCGGTGCTGGCGTCGATCTGATTGTCCACCGCCAATAGCTTGCCGCTGGCTAGTTTTTGCCGGCCGGCCCGGTCGTAGGCGTCAATGGCCAGCGTCTCGCCGGAACGCCAGCGCCGCATTACCTCGGGTATCACATCTTCCGGCAGCGTGAATACCACCGAGATCGGCTGAATTTGGGTGATGACCGCCAGGCCATTGACGTCGCTGGCGCGGACCATGTTGCCTTGATCCACCAGCCGCAAACCGATGCGGCCGGATACCGGCGCGGTGATGCGGGAATAACTGAGTTGCAGTTTGGCATTGTCGAGTTGGGCGCGGTCGATTTCGACGCTGCCGCGATATTGCTTGACCAGCGCGGCTTGGGTAGCGGTTTGCTGGGCGGCGATGGAGTCTTGCTCCAGCAAGGTTTGATAGCGGGCTTGGTCGATTTCGGCGTTTTTTAGCAGCGCTTCGTCGCGCAGCAATTGGCCTTCGGCTTGTTGCACGGCCACTTGATAAGGTCGGGGATCGATTTCGGCGAGCAGTTCGCCTTGTTTAACCGCTTGGCCCTCGGTAAACGCCACCCGGATCAGTTCGCCATCGACGCGCGAGCGCACTGTCACGGTGTGCAGTGGGGTGACGGTGCCCAAGCCGTTTAGGTAAATCGGCAAATCGCCTTGCCAGCTTGAGGCGACTGCGACGCTGATGGGAATGTTTTCGTTGGGATTGGCGCGCGCATCCTGATTTTCCTGCGGATGCTGGCCGGCATGGTGCAAATAATAGCCGCCCGCCGCGACAGTTAATATGAGAATGGTCGCCCAGTGCCAGCGCGACCTCGGCTTTAATGCGGAAAAATCCTGATCCTGGTTCATAGCCATGCGAATAACAATAAGTGGGTGCCGGCGTCATGCCGGCCAGCCGAGTCTACCGGTACAACTAAAAAAGGCATCGTGAAGATGCCTTTTTCGGATTGTCTGCCGCTGTCGTGACGATCAATCGTAATGGTAGTGTTTGCGCAAAGGCTTGACCACTTCCCAATGGCTGTCCAGGCCTTCATGAAACATCACCAGGTCGCCAGGTAAAATCCGCACCGGCTCTCCGCCCACTGGAGTGACGATGATTTCGCCTTCCAACACATAAGCGGTTTCGGTTTCGTCGAAATCGATGGTGAATTTGGAAATTTCTTTTTCCCAGATCGGCCAGCTCGATACGCCCAGCTCTTTTAAACGTTCTTCGCTGGGGTTATGTTCAACGGTAATTTGGCTCATGGGTTTCCTGTTTGAATGAAGTTGATCGAGCGGCGGATTTTAGCATTGTTGCCGAGCCGCAGCTATGAATCGGTGGTTTCGTCCGGTAATTGCTTCAGATCGTCCGCGCGGCGCAGCCTGTTACGCCGTTCCGTCCCGACCGTGAGGTTATCGGCATTGTTCTCCAACTTGGGTTCGCTTTGCTGGTAGATTTGAAATTCGGTGACGGAATTTATCGTGGTCAGTGTCGGCTCCTTGTTCAAATAATCGTTAAGCCAGACCACCAGTAACGCGATTGCCAGGCTGGCCGCGCCGGCGATGCCGGCGTCCCGGCCGTAATCGGGTTTCACCGGCTTATCGGGCAGCGAGGCCCAATCCACGACGTCCAGTTGCGGATTGCTTTGCCGTTGTTTGACGTCGATTTCCACTAGACGTTGTTTGGTTTGTTGCAATAATTCTTCCAACTTAACCAGTTCTTCCTGCATGGCTTTGTGTTTGGCGAATTGATTGGTGTATTCGGCGGCTTTTTGTTTATGCTCGGCCATTTGCTTTTGAAGGGTCAATACGGTGCGGTGCGCCGCACCGTAGGCGTTTTCGGCCTCTTGCGTGGCATAGCTCGAGCCGGCTTGTTCTTTACTGGCAATTTTTTCATCCAGCTCGGCCAATTGGGTTTTTAAATTGCGCAAGCTGGGGTGAAATTCGATGTATTCGTCGGTGTATTGGCTTCTTTGCGCTTCCAGGCGTTCGCGCAGGCGCTCGGCTTGCTGGGTTAACGCCGCCAGACTTTGCGAATCGGCTTCCGGCACCACGGCTTTACCTTCCGCGATGGCGGCATGAATGGCGTCCAGCTTGGCCTTGGCTTTCGCTTCTTCTTCCAAGGCGGCGTTCAAGGAATTGTTTAAACCTTGTAAGCGGGCGTGGGCCTCGTTATCGGTGCTCTCCAGGGAGAGGATGTCATGCTGCAAGCGGAACGATTCAATGTCCTGGCGTTTGTCGCGCACTTGTTGTTCCAGGCGAGTCAATTCCGATTTGATCGAGGTACTGGCTTTATCGGTGATTTCGGCAATGTACTCCGCGCGAATTTGCTGGTAGGTTTTGATCCAGGTATTTAAGGCCATTTGCAGGAATTGCGGATGACTGCCTTCAGCCGCCAATTGCACTAGATTGGTGTCCGCAACCGGTTTTACCTGGAACAGCTCTTTTAGCTGGTTGATATTGGGATGCTCGATACCATCCTGCTGTTTTAGCGTCTCGGCGGTTTTTTCCAATACCGGTTGCCCCAGCAAGACCTGCTTTTGAATGTTGACATGCTCCAGATCCGCCTCTGCATGCGTTTGATCAATATCGGTTGCCGCAGTCGTCAATACCAAGGCTTGGCTTTCAAAAACCGCCGGCTGGAGAAAGACATAGGTTTCGGTAATCAGCAGCAAGGGCAGAAGTACCAGCAAAAATAAGGTCCGGCGCCGTAAACGGCGTGGCCAAGGCGTTGGATGGGAACGGTAAAAGTCGTCTCCGACGATCTGGAAATCATGGCGATAAGGAAACATCACGATTCTCTCCCTGGCGCTTAGTCCGCAGGTTATAGTTTTTGTTGTAATCCGCTTTGCGGAAAATTTTCTCAGCGATCCCTGTCGAGAAAATTTTTAACGCCCGGACCGAGTCTGTGCACGTCCGCTTCGGTCAAGGGCGATTAAACGACTGTCTGGTTTTGTTGTTGTCGCTACTGACTGCTAACTTCAGTGGGAATTTTGATTGCTCAAGACTTAATTGATAGCCCATTTTCAGGCTTTAGAGCTCAAGATCCGCGCTGGCTGGTCTGCTCTGGTGCCTAAACAGTCAATATCGGCGAGCTGCCAGTTTAAACCAATACAAAAATCAAGCAATTCTTAATTTGCCAACGGCTATAAAGGCTGGGCTTCAGTTTGAGGTTATGTCGGGTCAATAATCGAAGGCGCCAAAGGCGGTGACTTGAACCGAAAGCGATTAGCAAATCGGTTGTAGACGTGTCACTCAAATCCGAGATATTAGGCCACGATAAAATCTGCTTCGCCTATACTAAAAAGCCAATTGGATTTGTGATCCGCCGCCGGTTTGCGGGCTTTTTGTTCGGACAAGACCGGGTGAACTAGGTATGCTGGCTAACTGGCGTCCGAGGCTAGTCGGACACAATTTTCCTTGATGCCGTTTTGGCGGCTATTTTTCAAATTTTTGGATTTCTACAAATCCCCGATTGGATTGGTATGGCAGATAAAGAGGATGGAATACTCAGAATTCATGTATATGAGCTGAGAGTGGGTATGTGCGTAAGCCGTCTGGAAGCGCCGACGGCGGATTCACCTTTTTTATTGGATAGAATTGTGATTGAAAGTCATGCGGATATTCAAGCCATCCAGGCGATTTGTGATTATGTCTATATCGATGTCAAATACCAAAAGTCCTTCTCCGGGGCGATTCCCACCAGAAATACCGAAGCGCGTAAACATCTGAGCTTTGCGCGATCTTTTAACCAAACCGCCAATACCTTTCAACGCACCGGTAATTTAATTAAAACGGTGATGGACGATATTCGTTTCGGGAATCAATTTAGTGTCAGTGCGGTTAAACAAGCTGTTTCCGAGTGTGTCGATAAAGTATTGGAAAACCCCGATACGATGCTGTTGCTGACCCAAATTAAAGATCAGGATCAATATACTGCGCAACATAGTATGAATGTTTGCATATTGTCTATTCTGTTGGGGCGTGAGTTGAATTTTTCGATGGAAGACCTGAATAAAGTGGGTTTTTGCGGCTTAATGCACGATGTCGGTAAAATGAAAGTGCCGCTGGAAATCCTTAATAAACCGGGCTCTTTAGAAGACTATGAAATGGACATCATGCGTAAGCACACGCTCTACGGACGCAACGTGTTAATGTCGGCTCGTAATGTCTATCCCGGCGCTGTTGACGTTGCCTACGATCATCACGAGCATTTGGCCGGTACCGGTTATCCGAGAGGTTTGAACAAAACCACGCTATCGATATTTACCAAGCTGGTAGCGGTGGTCGATACCTACGATGCCATCACTAGCGACCGGGTGTATCAGCGTGGTAAGCCGCATCTTATGGCGTTGGGAATTTTGGTAAAAGGGATGGGACAGCAATTTGAAGCTAATTATGTGACGCAATTTATCAATTGCATCGGATTTTATCCGCAGGGCAATTTAGTGGAATTAAGCAGCGGCGAAATCGGCTTAATAGTCGAGCAAAATAAGGCCGATAGGCTTAAGCCAAAAATATTACTGATACAAGATAGCAATAAGAACCCTATTGAAGAAAAGATACTCGATTTGTCCTTGAATATTGCCGATGCAAGCGGTAAGCGCTATGGTGTTAAACAGGTAATAAGGCCGCAGGATTGTGGTGTCGATTTAGCCAAATATTATCAAGACGGCAAGTTTACGAAAGAATATGCGGTAGTTGGCTAAGGGTTTAGTTTTGTAAATTATCTTCCTTGGATATTGTTTTTCAACATGGTTAAAAAAATTAATATTAACCAGCTCAGAAAAGGCATGTTTGTTTGCGGCACCGATCGGAAGTGGCTAGATACCCCTTTTTTCAGAACTAAATTTCTGATTTCATCTGATAAACAAATTAATACCTTAAAAGAGTATTGCCAAACCGTTTCTATCGATACCGGCAAAGGTATCGACGTGGATAAGCCCGCTGAAACCGACATAATCGATTTCGCCAGCCCTGCGGCTGCGGAGATGCCCTGCTGCGCCGAGGAAAGCGATTCTGCTTACCCAGTGAATTGCATCGTCGAATTGCAGACCGATGAATTGGCGGTGGTGGTCCAGAAAAACTCACAATCGCCCTTGCAACCGTTAGTGAAGGTGATCACCAATCCGCAGAAACAATTGCTGTTTCAAGAGCGCCTGCTTGATCTGGCCGATGAGCGGCAAAATCAGACCAAGATAATCAGGGTGTTGGCTAGTGACGAACCGATTGTCGAGTTACTGAAAATGTTTGTCGAACTGGAAAAAACTTAGCCGGCCATTCACTCAGGCGCGTTGTTGGGTTTTGCCGAATAGCTCGTTACTCAGGGCTATGACAGCACGCGGGTCGATTTCGGCAATCGAAAAATCGTTTTTATCCAGCTTGAACGGATTGACCGGTGAAGGCGACTTCAAGGCTTTATTGATGGCGGTTTGATAAATTCGACTGACCGGCGTTGGCCCGAACAATGTAATCGACGGCCGGTTTAAACCCCAGGCCATATGCGTCGGTCCGGTATCGTTACCGATCACTAAATCGGCCCTGGCCAGCGCCGCTTTCAAATCATTGAGGCTTAATTGCGGTAATACCCGCGCCAGGCTGCGTTCTGCCAGCCATTGCGCCATCCAGTGCTCCTTCTCGTTGCCCCAACTGATCAGAAAATTAGCTTCCAGGCCGAAGATGACCTGTAGAAATTTTTCTAATGGGTAGTTCCGGCTGGGCCAAGTCGAGCCGATGACCAGAATGATGTTGGGCTGACCCGCCGGAAAATATTCATCCAAGGCCGTTTGCGGCGGCTGAAAAAACAAAAACGGCTGCTTTGCCTGAATTTGCTCAGTTGTTACATGCAGACCCAGCGGCTGGGTCAGCACGGCGACATTGCGATCGATGGTGTTGGCGTCGTAAGGGTAGACGACGTGCCGGCTATAGAACAAAGCCGCCCATTTTTCCCGGATCGAGTCTTGATCGAAACCCACACAATTGGCCGACAGCAAGCGCGCGACCACTGCGGACTTAATCAAACCTTGGGCATCCAGCACTAAGTCGTAACCCTGCTCGGCATAAGTACGTATTTTGTTTATCTCGGCAAAAACGCGCCATTTGTCGGTTTTCAGGGCTTTTAAATTCACACCCAAAATATTATCCAGATGTGGATTGTCGGCCAGTACGCCGACGAAGCGTTCTTCAACTATCCAGTCGATTTGCGCCAGCGGTAAGGCGGCTTTGATGAATTGCAAGGCCGCCATCGCATGAACGATGTCGCCCAAAGCCGACAATTTGACGATGGCAATTTTCATCGCTCAGGCTTCCAACGCCGCCATTACCTGCTCCGGCCGAATTTCCGTTAAGCAGCGAGTATGGCCCAACGGACACTCACGCTTGAAGCACGGCGAACAATCCAGGTTTAAATCCAGAATCTTCGCCTCGGGATGTAGCGGCGGGGTAAAGCCGGGGTCGGAAGAGCCATAAACTGCGATCAGTTTTTTATCCAGTGCCGCAGCGACGTGCATCAGGCCGGAATCGTTGCTGACGACCGCGTCAGCCAAGGACAACAAGTCCACCGCATCCGCCAGCGAGGTAATGCCGGCGAAGTTACGGCAAATGCCGCCCGATAGGTCATTGATTTGTTCCGCAACGGCTTTGTCTTTGTCGGAACCGAATAACCAGACTTGCCAGCCTTGTTCTTCCATTTGCCTAGCCACGGCGGCGTAATGTTCACTCGGCCAGCGCTTGGCCGGGCCGTATTCCGCGCCGGGACACAGAGCCAGGATCTTGCTGACAACAGGGCGCAATTCAGCCGAACCCTCAAGCAGAGCGCTGGGGTGGGGGATTTCGATTAAATCCGCACCGGTGATCTCGAATTTTTTGCAGACGCTTAATTGTTGCTCGATTGTGATCGCCAGCTTCGGAACCGGGTAAGTTGGTGGCTGCGGCGCCTCTTTCGGTAAACCCAGCGCCACGAAACGTTGCACGGTCATGGTCAGTACAGTCTTATCCAACGTGCGCACATCGTTCAATAGGCCGCGGCGCAGTTCGCCGAGAAAACCGGTGCGTTTGGGGATATGCGCAAAGAACGGGATAACGGCCGATTTCCACGAGTTGGGCAGCACAATCGCCTGATCGTAATGCTGGTTTTGTAGTTCCCGGCCTATGCGGATCCGCCCCCGCAAATCAAACTGCCCGTGGCCCAACGGCATCGTCAGGCCTTTGTGCACTTCCGGCATACGCTCCAATAGAGGTAAGGACCACGCCGGGGCCAGCACGTCGATCAGGCAGTCGGGATGTTGTTGCTTAAGGGTGATGAACAGGCTTTGTGCCATCACCATGTCGCCGACCCAGGACGGGCCGACGACCAGGATTTTATAAGCTTGCTCCGCCACTTAGGAAACGAGCGTCAGCCATTCCTTATGGTCGGCACGACGGCCTTGGACGTGGTCGAAATACAAGGCTTGCAGCTTTTCGGTGATGGGGCCGCGGCTGCCGGAACCGATGTCGCGGTTGTCGTATTGGCGGATTGGCGTGACTTCGGCGGCGGAACCGGTGAAGAAGGCTTCGTCTGCCACATACACTTCGTCGCGGGTGATGCGTTTTTCGATCACTTCGTAACCTTGTTCGCGGGCGATGGTGATCAGGGTATCGCGGGTGATGCCTTCTAAGGCTGAGGTAGTTTCCGGCGTGTAAATTTTGCCATTACGGACGATGAACAAGTTTTCGCCGCTGCCTTCCGCGCAAAAACCTTCGTGGTCCAGCAGCAAGGCTTCGTCGTAACCGGTGGACAAGGCTTCTTGCAGGGCCAAGATGGAATTGATGTAGTTGCCGTTGGCCTTGGCTTTGCACATGGTGCTGTTGACGTGGTTGCGGGTGTACGACGAGGTCCGGATGCGGATGCCTTTTTCCATGTTTTCCGCGCCCAGATAGGCGCCCCAAGTCCAGGCCGCGACCATGACGTGGACTTTCAGGTTATCGGCGCGCAAGCCCATGCCTTCGGAGCCGAAGAACACCATGCTGCGGATATAAGCGCTGTCCAGATTGTTTTTGGCGACGGCGTCGCGGTGCGCCTGATTAATCTCTTCTTTAGAGAACGGCATTTTCATGTTCATGATATGCGCAGAGCGGAACAGACGGTCGGTATGCTCGGCCAGTTTGAAAATCGCGGTGCCGGCATCGGTTTTGTAAGCGCGCAAACCTTCGAATACGCCGCAGCCGTAATGCAGGGTATGAGTCAAGACATGGACTTTCGCATCGCGCCAGTCAACCCATTTGCCGTCTAGCCAAATCAACCCGTCTCTATCATCCATCGTTGCCATTATCTGAACCTGTTTTGTTTAGTGATTATTGCTGCGCCGCGTCGGCTTAAAAGTGACGGAAATTGTACTATAAAGCGCTCTCCGGCAATACCGGCTGCGCAGAAGTCCTGATTTTGGCGTGAGACTGCGTTTGGCAGGCCCAAGATGGATTGTGGGCACCGGTGAATTAATTCACTGATTCCACGTGGCATAGGTTACCGACGGCAAGCGCTGTTTGCGATAACTTAAACTCAGCGTCAATTTTTAGAAGTTGCCTAAATTTGGAAAAATCTTACAGCTATGATTTTTAAAGGCTTTTGTTAGTTGGCGTCACTTATGCTGGTCATTTAGTAGTCAAATCGGCAGATTCGGGAGAGCGTCATGGAAACAAGCAATGAAGTCAACGAAATTAGCACCCTGCGTATCGTGTTTATCGAAACGTTAAGCAGGCAGTTTATCGCCATTACCGGTTGCGGCATTTATGTATACCTCAATCCGCTGACGATTAACGAATTGTTCAACCGCTATTTAAGCAGCAGCGTGCCTATCAATGTGTTTGCCAGGCAATGCGTCAGAAATATAGTGGCTTAATGTTGCGTAGCCGACCCGGACGACTAGCGTCGTCCAGGACGTCTTTTAGCCAAATAGCGTCGTTAGGCTTTGGCAAAGCGCCGGCGTGAGAAGAAGAGCACCGCCAACAACAGCAAGGCCAGCGCCGCTTGTCCGGCAATCAAGCTTAGACAGGCTGCCGGATTTGCCGGATACGCAAAGGCAAAGCGCGGTTGGTCGTGGCTCAGTTCATCGCTCCAAGCGCTATCGCTCATGATCTTGGGGACGAAATAGTCGCGCCATTGATCTTCAAAGTGATTGACTGCCTGAATATATTCGGCATAGCGCGGCGCGTCGATGCCGGCCAGCCTATCCGCCATTTGCACGGCCGCCAGCGCCGGCGACAGCCAGGACCACGCTTCCAAAAACTCGAATTGCCCCTGGCGGGTGCTGTCGAAGCGGTACATCACCGGTCTGATCTGTTGATCCAGAACCAAACCGGCCGGCAAACCGGCGATTTCGCGCGGTAACTCTTTGCCGGTTTGCGGCAGCTGCAGATCGGGATGATTGCTATACCACTGCGTCAGCAGCGCTTGGCGTTGTTGATTGTTTTGCTCCTGGAACTGGCGGATGGCGATGATGCTATCCAGCCGGGAAGGCATCGGCGCATGTTGGTCGGCTGCCCAGGTCAGCAAGGCCGGGCCGGCAAAGGTCAAAACCAACCAGACGCCCAGCATGCCGATGGCCGCCGCCCCAGAGGAGAAGGGCAGCAGCAGGAACAAGCCGGCGATGCCAAACCACACCAGTGTGTACAGGCCGGCGAACGCCAGCCAATAAACCAGCGTTTCCAGGCTAAATGCCGGATCGAGCCATAGCGCCAACAGCGAACTGCTGAAAACCGTCAGTACCACCACGCTATACCGCACGGCCAGCGCCGCACACACCAAGCGCCAGGGTGCCGACATTTGCGTGCAGACCAAACGCCAGACGCCGCTCTCCCGGTCTTCCTGCACCAGGCCGTAGCTCAAGGCAATCACCATCAGCGGGGTCAGTAACGCGAACACGGTGGCAAAGTCCAGCATGCCCAACTCATGCAGCATCGGGTTGAACAACTGATCGCTGTTACGGCCGTCGGTGTGGCGGCTGCGAGTGGAGATTTTGATGCCGGTACTTAAAAAATCCAGTTGCCGCACGCTCAAGGCCAAACCGCTCAGGGCCGGCAGCCGCAAAGGCGGCGCGGCGGCGCTGGCGGCAAATGCATTGGCTTTGGGGGTGTGGTCCGCCGCTTTCGGGGCGTCATGCATCTCCGCTTGATTGGACATCGCGTTGACGGTCTGCGGGGCTGCGGTGCCGTGTTGACGGAATTCGCGCGCAGCCAAACCCGACCAAACGGCGCTAGCCAGCATCACCAGCAGAAACAAACCTGTCACCCACAGATTTAAGCTGTTGCGTTTAAAACGCAGCCATTCGATGGCGATTAACTGCATCATGGCACCAGCCTCCGAGCGGAAAGACTCAATAAGCCCACCGATAAACCCAACCACAGCAATAGCACTAGTAGATCTAGCTCGGCGGTGCGCAAGGCAAAGCCGATGTCCGGGGCTTGATAGCTAAAGTCCGCCACGCTACGCCAATCGGCCTCAGCGCCGGTGGCCTTGCGCTCCGTGCCGCGGCTACGCTCGCGATCCCAGTCTTCGGTCAGGTTGATAAAATAGTGCCGATATTGTTCGGCGGCGTCCTCAAAATGCCGTTGATGTGCTAAATCCATGCCGGCTAAGGTCATAGACAATGAACGCAGCGCCAGGCTGGGGCCTAGCCAGGAAGCCAGATGGCTCAAGTGTTGTTGTTTAATAAAATTGTCGCGCAAGGCGTCGAAATGCAGCGCGTGCACCTTAACGGAATAGGCATCGTTGTGCTGGCGATTTAAGGACACGAAACCGACCGGCAAATCTTCCTTGCGGGAAACCCCGTACTGCGCCAACACTTGTGCTTCGAAGGCTTTGGCGCGTTGTTCATGGTCGCCGTCGTGGTCTAGACCGTGGTCGATGTCATCCTTGATCTCACGCCAGAATTCGCTGGCGCTGGGATTGGGCGCCAGCATTTCCGCAGTGACGGCGCCCAGGCGCGGGGCGATAAACACGCTGGCCAACCAAAAGCCCAGCAGGCAAAACAAAGTCGTGCGGCTGGTGTTGAAAGACGCGGAAGCGGCGATGGCGACTGCGGCGAAGACGCCGTAGTACAGATTCAACAGCAGCATCAAAACCAGCAGGCGCAGTACGTCGTCCAGCGTAAATGCGAAGTGGCCCAGCAGTATCACGGCGGCTACCAACAGCGCCGGTGCCAAGACCAGGGCAAACGCGCTCAGCAAGCCCAGCAATTTGCCGAACAACAACTGGCCGGCGTTAACCCCCAAACTGTGTAACATCCGCAACGTGCCGGATTCGCGTTCCTGGCTGACCGAGTTAAAAGTCAAGGCCACAATCAATAGCGGCAATAGCGCGGTCAACACAAAGCTGGTGGCGGCTTGGCCGAAGCGGCCGGCCAACACTTGGTCCGCTGCCGGGCTGAACCGGGTCAGATTGCGCTTATGCGGCTCCAGCCATAAAGACTGGCCGATATACGGCCGCAAACCCGGATCCAGAGCCGCCGCCGGCGTGTCCGGCTTAAACACGTAGATGCCGTAATGCGCGGCAGAGTGTGGGTTTTTCACGCTCTGAGTATTCCACTGTTCCTTGGCGGTGGTGCCGACGCGGTGTTTTTCCGCGCGCAATTGCTGCAATTCATAGGCTGACGCCAGGAAAAAGCCGACAAACAATAGCAATAGGGCAATGCCCAAAGTCAGCAAGCGGCCGTCGCGCAGTGTGGCGAGAAACTCCTTGCGAATGATGGTTTTGATCATGCCAGCCCCCGGGCATGCGCCAGATATTTTTGCTCCAGTTCGTCGTGTTGCACGGTGTGGGCGTCGAATTCTTCCACCAGTCGGCCGCTTTTCATGATGCCGATGCGGTCGGCGACTTGCTTGGCGTTGAACAAATCATGGGTGGCCATCAACACCGCCATGCCTTGATCGGCGGCGGCGCGGATGCGTTGGGCAAAGTCGTTGGCCGCGCTGGGATCCAGGCCGGAGGTCGGCTCGTCCAGCAACATGGCTTTGGCCTGTTTCGCCGAGGCAATCGCCAAGCCCACTTTTTGCCGCATGCCTTTGGAATACGCCGCCACCCGTTTACCGTGAGCATCCGCTTGCAGGCCGCTGTCCAGTAACAAACGACGGGCTTGCTCGTCATGCAAACGAATATTCGCCAGCGCGCAGAAATAAGTCAGATTTTCCAAGCCGCTCATTACCTCGTACAGCGCGACGTTTTCCGGTAAATAGGCCAGTTTCGTCCGCACCAGATCGGGATTGGCGTGCGGCGATTCGCCTTCGATCAGCACCTGTCCGCTACTGGGCTGGTTGAAGGTCAAAAACGTGCTGATGGTTGTCGACTTGCCGGCGCCATTGCCACCCAGCAGCGCGTAAACGCAGCCCTTGGGGATGTGTAAATTTAAATTATCGACCGCACGGTGTTGTCGGTACTCGACAACCAGGTTGCGGGCGGCCAATACGGGGGGCTCTGCGTTCATATAAGGTATTTGGGTTAAGGTGAATGATCTGCGACTGTCAGCTGGATTGGCTGCCGCCGCGCCCGGCATGTTTAGTATTTTAACGATAGACTGACGTAATAGGTGCGTTGTGCCAATGGGATATTTTCCTGGATATACTGAGCCAGGGTATTGGTGATAGCCAATTGTGCGCTATTTGATTTGTTTATGAATCGATAGTAAATGATCATTATCGACCCAAGGCGGAAGTTCGTGTATTTACCTTGAATGTCGGTTTAAAATTTAAATCAGCCATTCAAATAATAAAAGTTGTAGGGTGGATAAGCGAAGCGCCATCCACCTATTTGCGTTCCT